>JAZLML010000049.1:0-3368 GCA_045598625.1 Saccharofermentans sp. | reverse complement strand
CGCATAAAGTGTTGATGTTCTAAGTTTATTGCGTAAAACAGCGTAACTTATTACTGAATACAAAATCATGATGATAAGTCCAGCAAGCCAAATACAGCCTAATGCAAATAGCAAAATGCTCGCTTTACTCGCACTCTCATATGGACCGGTTGCAAGCGAATTACTTACATATTCATTTACAACCTGGCTAGGAGAATTAAGTTGTGGATTCAACTGATATACAACCGTTGTAGGGATAGGTTCTCCTCTTGGAATTAAACTAGCTTTACTCTCAAAAGAGAAGGGAATAACTAATCGAATTCCAACCAATGCCCATAAACTGCAGTTTATCCATTTGGGTGCTTTCTTAAAAATAAGACGGAAAACTAATACGATTAAAACTAAAATACTGGCATTTATGCTCATATTTAATAACTTTAGAAATAACATCTCCATAGTTATTCCTCCTTATTTCTCAATAATGCGTCTTATCTCTTCTATATCCTTATCTGAAAGATTTTGTCTTTTTGCAAAAGCTGCAATAAAAGCCGGAAGAGAGCCTTCGAATGTTTTATCCATCATCTCATCAATTTCAGAGACTTGAACTTCTTGTTTTGTAACAAGAGTCGAAATAACACTGTTCTCGTTCTTAAGAACTCCTCTTTCAGTTAATCTTTTAATAACTGTATAAGTAGTAGTTCTACTCCAATCAAGTTGCTCTTTACATAACTTAGCCAACTGCGAACTGGATATTGGTTCGTTATCCCAAAGAATCAAACAAAATCTATACTCACTCTCAAAAATCTTAGGCACTGACATATAAATATTCTCCTTGTGTCTAATCTATTAGACATAACTAGTCTAATGCGTTAGACACATTTTGTCAACACATTAGAAACCAGTTTGATAGCTATATACAAATGCAGTTGCTTCTTTCTTACAAGAATAGAATCCATAGACGAATATCTTCCTTTTCCAATTCGAAATATCCCTTCGTATAGAATACGCCGATTACTCGCATATCTATCTGCCAAAGAAGGAATAAGTGTTGTTTATGCATATGAGAAAGAGCGTCCTGATCCAAACTATACAAGTTATCCTTGCGCTCATCGTAAGAATTGTAAGATGACGGGGCTCTGTAGCGAAAGATGCAGCACCTCTTGCAAGATGTGCAGAAAGCCTGGGGTTAAGTTTATAGATATTTGCCCTGCATATGAAATCCCTGAATGCAATAAGTTAAATAAAGTACCCTATATGCGAAAGCAAAATTCTTTTCCCAAGAAAATCAGTGCAGTATCTCTATCTCAACAGAATGTCAGATCGCAGAACAATCGTTTATCGCAACGAAAACAAGGTACCTCGAAAGATCCCTCTTTAAGACGTTGACACTATACTCCGCTGGGAGTATAAAAATGATAGTGGAGGAATAAAGCATGATCAAAAGAATCTATCACGGCTCGGAGAACAGAATCGAGAAGCCGATTTACGGATACGGAAAGAAATATAACGATTACGGTGTCGGCTTCTATTGTACCGAAGCCATTGAAATGGCAAAGGAATGGGGCGTCGGTGCCGAACGCAACGGATACGCCAATATTTACAATCTCAATATGGATGGGTTGACCGTACTGAATTTGAATGACTCCGAATACTGTATCCTGCACTGGCTTTCGGTTCTTTTGCAAAACCGTGAGTTTGAAATTTCATCGGTACTTGCAAGTGATGCAAAGGAATATCTTATAAAGCACTTTTCCCCGGATTATTCGTCCGCAGATATCATTATCGGATACCGTGCGGATGACAGTTACTTTTCATTTGCACAGGATTTCCTGAACGGTACGATTTCTTACCGTCAGTTATCGGCGGCGATGTGTCTCGGAAAGCTAGGTCAGCAGATTGTGCTGAAAAGCGAAAAGGCTTTTTCACAGCTAATCTTTGTGGATGCGGAAATTGCAAGAGCAGATGAATGGTTTGTGAAAAAGCAATTCCGTGACAGGAGTGCAAGAAACGAATATTTCAATACCCGAACGAACAAACGTCAGCGAGGAGATTTGTATATTACACAGATTTTGGATGAGGAGATGAAAGAAGATGATGAACGCTTACGACAGAACCTACCTTGAAAGAGCAAGGATTTCTCTCGGTAGGATGCTCGACTACGCTGTACATGACTTAAAATATGACATTACTGTGTTTTGGGAGATATTCTTATCCTCTCCGGTCTCAAAGCAATTTGAACGTGGAGAGGTTTCGGTATTGGTGGGAAAATCCGGTGTGGAACTTGCTCTGATGGTGAGCGGCAAGGAAAAAGAATATGCAAAGCCGTGTTTTTCGGAAGAAAAAAGTGAAGAATATTGGCTTGGTTGGGCGATGGCATATTACCAGTGGAAAACATGCCTTTCGTTTTCGCAGATTACGGAATTGGTTCCGATAAAAGAAATACAGAGAATGTATTCTCCCTATCACGAAATGGATATCCGTCATTTTTGTGACCGAATGTTCGAAATCTATACCGAACGTAAACAGCAGACAAATCTAAAAAAGAAACGGCTTGCGGCGGGTCTGAGCCAGTCACAGCTTGCAAAACTTACCGGCATTCCCGTAAGAACAATACAGCAGTACGAGCAAGGACAGAAGGATATCAATAAGGCAAGGGCCGAGTATGTGATTGCCCTGTCCCGAGCGCTTTACTGCGATCCACATCTGTTGCTTGAAGCAGGGACATCCGAAGAATAAACCACTGTTATGCGTTTGTTAAAAAGTATCGCTCAGTAACGTTTACATTGTCATCACAAAAATATCACAAAGTAGATTGGCAGATAAGTGATTTTACCGTCCGTTTTTATCAATCTTTCGTTCGACAACACAAGCGCCTTCTTGATATGGTAATCCTCGTTCTTAACGAAATTATTGAGTGCGCTGTGAACGGTGTAATCTTTACCGGATTTAACTTCGATCGGAACGGCGGACAAACTGTCATAATCGTCAATTAGATAGTCTACTTCACCCTTATTTCGATTATCGTAATAGAAAAGTTTGTGGCCATGGGCTGCAAGCTCGCTCGCAACAACGCTCTCATAAACAGAGCCGAGATTGATGCTTCTCTCATCGTCAAGAATCGCACGGATATTATTGCCGTAGAGGATGCCGGTCAAAATCCCGACGTCGTTAAGATAAAGCTTCAGAAGATTTTTACCGCTTAATTCAATCAGAGGAAATACGGGATTCGATATTGCCTGCACATTGAGTGTAATACCGGCGCTGATCAGATACTCAAATTCATCCTGATAATCTGTAAAGGTCTTTCCTTTTTTCTCTTCAATGCTCTGCGCAACTACACGTTTTTTCTTGTTTTCCATATTTGACGGGATAAGGTCATACACCCGACG
>JAZLML010000048.1:0-26088 GCA_045598625.1 Saccharofermentans sp. | reverse complement strand
ATCTGTTGCGATTCCTCGATTTGCAACAAAACCCGCAACAAAACAGCGAAAATGTTGCTGAATCTGTTGCGCAGACAGAGCTGCAGATTTATAGGGGATCGTCTGCAGAAAGTGCTGGAAAAGTTGGGGGATAGAAAGTTTTCGAGAGGGGGCGGGGAGTTGCAGGAATAGAGGATGCGCGGAAAAGGTGGGAGAAAAAAGGAACGGCCGGAGGTCCCGAGATGAGGGGCCGCCGACCGCAGGTAAATTCCCTTTGTGGTTGGTTTTAGAGATCAAAATTTCAGTAATTCGGCGAGGAACTTGGCATAACCGAGTTCTGCTTCGGTGCTGAAAAATAAAAGGCCTGCCGCAAGAAGCACGGTCACTGCGCAAATGATTCGGACTTCGCGCGTTTTGAGCATTTCTTTCGCAACCTCCAGCGTGAGTAATGCGGATTCGCGAAAACGTGCTTTCAGACTGTGTGTGTTCATGTTAGTGCCTCCTTTTTTCAACATCCTCATTATAGCGCGACGGTTTTAAGAGACCCGCAAGGCTTTCTTAAGATTTTATTAAGTTTGAATTTGGGGGAGTCGCGGCAATCGGCAGGCGGCAATCGGCGGGAGACAGATGGCAGGCAGCAGGTGGGCGGCATAAGGCAGGCGGCAGGCAGCAGGAGAAGACGGGCGGGAGGGCGAAAAAGTGTTTTGGTATTTACTTTTCGAGCAAAATGTTTTAGCATTTCAATCGGTAACTTAATAAATAATAATTTTATATAAAGGAGAATTGATATGGATTTATCACCACTTCAGAAGGCAAGATACGAGTACAGCCCGAAGCTTCCGGGAATGCTCAGAAACGGTATCTCTGAGATCAGTGTAAAGGAAGGCAGCGAGACAGCAAGCGTTGCAGACCAGGACAAGATTAAGGCACTCTTCCCTAACACATACGGTAAGAAGGAGATCACTTTCGAGAAAGGCCAGAACACATCTGCTGCTAAGAAGCAGGTTGTAGGCGTTATTCTTTCCGGCGGACAGGCTCCGGGCGGACATAACGTTATCAGCGGTCTTTACGATGCTCTTAAGGCAACAAACAAGGACAATGTTCTTTTGGGCTTCAAGGGCGGTCCTGACGGACTTCTTAAGAACGACTACGTAGAATTCGACGACGATTTCATCGATTCTTACAGAAATACAGGCGGTTTCGATATCATCGGTTCCGGCAGAACAAAGCTCGAGACAAAGGAGCAGTTCGCTATCGTAGCTGAGAATGCTAAGAGCAACGGACTTACAGCTATCGTTATTATCGGTGGTGACGACTCCAACACAAACGCTGCTACACTCGCTGAGTATATGGCAGCAAACAACACAGGTATCCAGGTAATTGGTTGCCCTAAGACAATCGACGGCGACTTGAAGAACGAGGATATCGAGGCTTCTTTCGGTTTCGATACAGCTACAAAGACATATTCCGAGTTGATCGGTAACATCGAGCGTGATGCTAACTCCGCTAAGAAGTACTGGCACTTCATCAAGGTTATGGGCCGTTCCGCTTCTCACGTTGCACTCGAGTGCGCACTTGAGACACAGCCTAACATCTGCCTCATCGGTGAGGAAGTTGCAGCTAAGAAGATGTCTCTTGCAGAGATTACAAATTACATCGCTGACTCTGTTGAGGCACGCGGTAACAACGGCAACAACTTCGGTGTAGCAATCATTCCTGAGGGTATCGTTGAGTTCGTACCTGAGTTCTCAAAGCTCATCGCTGAGATCAACGAGCTTTTGGCAGGCAGCAAGACAGAGGAGTTTAACGCTCTCCCTGACTGGACAGCTAAGTACAATTTCATTAAGGCAGGCCTCACAGCTGAGTCTTTCAACGTTTTCGATATTCTCCCACAGGGCATTCAGCAGCAGCTCTTCCTCGAGAGAGACCCACACGGCAACGTACAGGTTTCTTTGATCGAGTCTGAGAAGCTCTTCTCCGAGATGGTTAAGGTTGAGCTCGGCAAGCGTAAGGCTAACGGCACATACAAGGGCAAGTTCGGTGCTCAGCACCACTTCTTCGGTTACGAAGGTCGTTGCGCATTCCCATCCAACTTCGATGCAGACTACTGCTACTCTTTGGGTTACAACGCTTTCATGCTCATCCAGTACGGTTACACAGGTTACCTCTCAAAGGTTTCCAACATCTCCAAGCCGGCTGAGGAGTGGATTGCAGGCGGTATGCCAATCACAAAGATGATGAACATGGAAAGACGTAACGGTGAGGATAAGCCGGTTATCAAGAAGGCTCTCGTTGAGCTTGACGGCGCTCCTTTCAAGTATTTCGAGGCAAACCGCGCAAAGTGGGCTCTCGAGACATGCTTCACATATCCTGGTGCTATCCAGTACTATGGCCCTTCTTCCGTTTGCGATATCACAACACGCACTCTCGCTCTTGAGAAGGGCATGATGTAATTTCGCATCTCGAAAACAATCAGTATTAAATTAAACCCCCGAATTTCGCCGCCGTGCGAGGTTCGGGGTTTTTCGTTGCCTTAACTTCCGCTTCAAGTCTCGCGGTGCGTTGCCTTCGATGCCGCTGCCCCGATACATATGCAAGCGTAACTAAACGGCGTCTGATATAATCAAAATGAAAATTCGGTGCGGCGTATTTGATTCTTTGCAATGAGCCAAAACTTGCATACGGCGACTAGACTTTACGGAGGGCATTCTATGCAGTATTTTTACATGATATTCTTTCCGCTTCTGTACCTATCATTCGTGTGCTTCGGCTCTAAACTAATGCCGAAGGGCGAATGGAACGACGAGTTCTGCGGCATCAAGCAGAGCAAGGCAATTCAGGGTGCGGCCGCAATCGGTATTATTTTCCATCACATGGCGCAGCAGACTTGTGCCCCGTGGCTTTCGCCGACGTTCAAGGTTAACGGATTGAACTTTTTCCTGGATTTGGGTGCGCCTTTCGTAGCCATATTTTTCTTCTTCTCGGGATACGGACTTTATAAGAGCCTAAAGACCAAGGAAGACTATTTTGACGATTATTTTAAGAGAAGACTTACGCCTATCATTATCGTGTGGCTTTTTACAACTGCGGCTTTCTACTACTGCGAGCGCACACTTAATCCTTACGCGTGGTTCGTTTACGCGATTGTCATGTTATATGTCGTTTTCAGGATTGCCTACGGACCCATCAAGAACGAGGTTATCTCGATGGCCCTTATTCTGCTTGCAATTGCGGGATATGCGGTTTTCTGCGACGTTCAGGTTTTGGGAGAGTGGCTTTATAACACTATTTTATTGTTCCCGGCGGGCATTCTTTTTGCAAAGGGCGAGAAAAAGCTGGTGCCGTTTCTCAAGAAAAACTACATCGGGTTCGTTATCGTGTCCGTGCTCGTGACCGCAATCGGATTCACCGGAAATACGGTATTAAACAGTTTCAGATTGACCGCCACAGGCATGGGCAGCTATAACATGTACCGCCTGCTTCAGGCAGGTTCCGTGTGCGTGGAATCCATCGGCTGCGTAGCTTCGATTTTGGCCCTCGGCATGAAGGCGGTTATCGGCAACAAGGCAATCAATTTCTGCGGCACGATGACATTGGAAATATACCTCGCGCACGTTACCTATGCGGAGCTTTTCGCGCACGGTAACGGCTCGAAAACGTACATCAGAAGCCTTCCGCTCTACGTACTCGCGACCCTGGCATGCGGCCTTTTGTTCGCGTACGGCCTTAAGATGTTCCAGGTTCTTTTGAAGTTCATCAACTACAAAGAATTTCGCTTCGTCGAGAGCGTCAAAAAGTCGTCCAAAAAGTGGCTTTTGGCAATCGGAATCATCGCAGTTTTGTATCTCGTTTTCCTGTTCGCGAATGACAGAATGGAGCTTGCCAACCGTCAAAAACTCTCGGAGCAGTACGCCGCCGAGGAGCTTGTTTTCGTGAATGTGGACGGGAAAAACATGGCCGTTTTGGACTTGGGAGCTGAAGAAGGACGCGACACCCTGGTTTTGATGCGCGGCATGAACGACCCGTGCCCGACATGCACCATGCGCGGTTTTGCCGAGGAATTGAGCAAGACCTACCGCACCGTCGTCATCGACTTTTTCGGAAGCGGCTACAGCGACTCAACCGACTCGCCGCGCACCATGGAAAACATCTGCGCGGAAATTCACGAGGCCGTATCCCAGCTTGATATCGAGGGTCAATATATCCTTGTGCCGGAAGAGATTTCGTGCATCTATGCCCAGTACTACACCAATGTTTACCACGACGAGGTCAAGGCCGTCGTTAATCTCGAGTCGACCCCTTATAGCGCCTGGAAGACCTTCATGGAATACAGCAGAAGCAACATCTTTGAGACCATAAGAAGTAGCCGCGCACAGGCAGCCCGCAACGGTTTTTGGCTTCGCGTCGCACAAAAGACCGGAGTCTCCACAACATTCTGGCCTATCGAGAACTGGATCTTCAGACGCAGCTTCGAAGGCGACGCTATCGATACGCCGTATGTTAAGTTTTTCGAGCAGTACTACAGTCCCGAAACCGTGGACGAAATCGCCAACAATTGCTACAGCTACGAGGCAGTCGCCGACATGCCTTTCCCGGATGACATCCCGGTAATCGACATCGTCTCCTCGTCCGCAGTACGCGAGACCGCCAACCTCGAGATCGACCTTAAACTCGACTGGATTGCACTTCATAACGACCCGTGCCCGAACCCGGACATCCATACCGTAATCGGCATCGAAAACGTCCCGGGCGCGCTTTTCTCCAACCCGGCAACCTTGAGCGAAGTTGTGCGCAATGCTCTCGGAGATATCTGAGTTTTTGCTGATCTTCAAGTCATCGGAGGGACGGCGCGAAAAACCATAAAAATCAGGCAAAATGCACTTTTTTATGGATGATTCTTCAGGTTAAGCCTAGTTGCTGCATCGAGAAACCATAAAAACCCTCGAAAATGCTGGATTTTATGGTTATTTTCGAGACTTTTGAAGGAGGATGCAAATTCCTTGTTCGTAAAGTATAAGCTATTTGTTGTAGCGATTAGAAATAACCATAAAAATCATGTTTTTTCACAAAAATTATGGTTTTTCGAGCGTTGAAGAGTGATTACAAACCAAAAACAACCATAAAAATCAGGCAAAATGCGATTTTTTATGGTTGCTCTGATAAATGTAGAAAGCCGGCATTAAAACAGCGGAATTTAAACTCCCGTTACACCTTTGCCTCCCAATCAGGGAACTCGCCGGACCAGCCGAGCTCAGGCATAGTGGAAAGATAGGACATATCAAACTTATCGATTGTAAATCCGAAGATATCCAAGTTCTCCTTCATGCGCTCAGGCGAGGTGGTCTTAGGAATTACAGAGATGCCGCGCTGGTTAAGGTAGCGGAGCAAAAGCTGGGATTCCGTAACGCCGTACTTGGATGCCAAAGCCTTGATGTGCGGATCGCCCAAAACGCGGCCGCGGCCCAAAGGGCTCCAGGCCTGAGGCAAAATGCCGTGGGCAAAACAATATTGCAAAGTATATTCCTGCATATAACCTACGTGAAGCTCAAGCTGGTTCACCATAGGCTTCAAATAACATTCAGACAAAACCTCGAGGTGGTGAGGAGCGAAGTTGCTTACGCCGATGGCATTCACACGGCCGTCTGCATAAAGGTCCTCAAGTGCGTGCCAGGTATCAAGCAAGGTCTGACGCCATTCAAGGTCGGAAGGATTTTTACGCGGCCAGTGAATGAGATAGAGGTCAAGATAGTCCGTGCCGAGTTTTGCGCAGGAACGCTCGAAAGCGGCCATCGCCTCGTCGTATCCCATCTCTGACGGCCAAAGTTTGCTTGCCAAAAAAATCTCCGAACGCGGTACGGAAGATTCCTTCAAAGCAGCACCGATTGCTTCTTCGTTGTTATAGAAGGATGCGGTATCAATATAGCGGTAGCCGGCGTCCAAAGCCATAAGTATCGGGGACTTGTCGGAAGAGGAAGAGGATAAGCCGTCGGTTGCCTTATAGCTGCCGTAGCCGATTGCAGGAATTTTCACGCCGTTTTTAAGCGTAAACTCCTGCGGTTCACCCGAAGTATCGCGTACCATAAAGTCGGTGTCGCGTACCGTAACGCCGTCGTATTTTGTAACAGTGCCGCTGTGGTCAAATCTGAAACCGTTTTTCTCCATTACATGGCGGGAACGCTTATTCTCGCTGCACGCCGTTGCGCACATACGGGTCTGGCCCAAAGTCTTCTCGGCGAACAAAATCATGCGGCCCAAAACCTCGGTGCCGTAGCCCTTGCCCCAAGCGTCGAAGCAGAAATTGTAGCCCGGCTCAAAAGTCTGAGTCTCGTTTCCGTAGTAGATACCGCAGGACCCGATGAGCTCGCCCGTGGACTTCTCGTAGATACCCCAATCGTAGGAAGTATCGCTCATCAGATTTTTCTCGACGCCGGAAAGCCACTCGCGGGTTACGTCGGAATTCTCGTGGGTGTTGTAAAGCATATATTTCGTGACGCGCGGGTCGCTCGTCCACTTCTTAAAAATCTCCTCGGCCTGCTCAGTGCCAATAGGCTTTAATATCAATCTTTCACTTTCAATTTCAGGTGTCTTCATGTTATTCCCCTTTCGAAAACCATCACCGCGGCAAATTCCTGTCCCGCAATTTTCGGGCCACAAATCACAAATCTGCTCGCAAACTCTCTACCGCTTCTTTAATCATGTCGCTCATGGAAAGCTTTTTTACTCCGACTACGCGGTTGCTGCACTGATTAATCGGAATCAAGAGCTTAACGGCGCGGCTTTGTCCAACCGCAACCGCCATATCAGGCGTAATCTCTCCGAGCAGCGAATCTGCGGACACGATTCCTATGGGTCCCACTATGTAGTCTGCGTCACGGCAAACGACCTTCACGGAGTTCTCGCCCGTGGCTCCGAAATCTGCGCCGGCCTTCATCATTGCCGAGGTGGCTATGCTGTTCGTGCCGATTGCGTAAATCTCGCACTTTATGTCCTTCGCCTCTTTGATGGCCGCTACCGTAAGCGCGCCCAATCGTCCGCCCTGTCCGTCTATCACCGCAATTTTAAGCATGGTCAAATCCTGCCGTTTCCGAAAATACAAAATAAGAGGTCCGTCGGCGCGGATTTTCGAGCAAATCGAAAAACGCCTCAAACCTCTTAGAATATAGCACAAATCCTTATGTAATTCTTTATTTACTTACGAGCCATTTGACACAAAATATGCCGTCGCATTGTCTTTGTTCACTTCCAAATCGTTCGACAC
This sequence comes from Saccharofermentans sp., assembly GCA_045598625.1. GTDB lineage: Bacteria > Bacillota > Clostridia > Saccharofermentanales > Saccharofermentanaceae > Saccharofermentans. The sequence goes on along the minus strand of JAZLML010000048.1, from coordinate 18,851 downwards.
AATCTATTCGGTGTATATCCCGAGGCCCTCCTCGTCGCACCCGATGCCCGTTGAGCACTGCGATATAAGCAGGAACACGACCCCGTTTTTCTGTACGATGGAAACTCTCGTCCGGTAAGAACCTTCGCCCGTATAAATCGACGGCTCGGTGCCGTACGCATACCGCCAAAGCGCCTTCGCCTCGAAAACATACTCCGGATGCATACTGCTATACATTTCGGCCGCCTCATCTACAGTCAACTCGTCGGTCACTCCGAGCGGGGTAATGAAACAGCAGTAATTGTAGTTGAGATCTTCCGCCTCGGGAGTCGTATTATCATATAACTCGAGTTCCAATATGCCGTCATATCCGTCATACGTACGTATTTCGACTCCGCTCCAGCAGTTGGCAAGCAAGAATACCGAAGTGCCGTTATCATCTATCTCCATAGCCACCGCAATAGGATTTGCTACCGCGAAAATTTCGTTGAAATCCCATAAGAGAGTCGTTAACTCAGGCGGCGGAAGCGTATGGCCGCCAAAACTATCGATGCCAAAAGATATCTTCCCTTCATTATGCGTCCCCTCCTTTGTAATTTCACAAAAGATTATAACGCAAGTCAAAATTCCTTGACAAGCGTTTTTCTCTGTTAATTACTGCAAGGCCGTCCCCCGTTTTCGCGAGAGGCGGCCAAGCCGTAAAACATATCTATATCTGGTTTTCTCACCATTAACAAATTTAAGCGGGGCCGAATCAAAGCCCACAAAATTTGAATATCTTCATCACACTCCGAAAACATCCCGCGCCGTATCCGGGTAAAGTTCCATATTCTCGAGTGAAGCCAAAAGATATTTCTCCGCATCTTCCTTTGTGCAGTAGTTCTCGTTAGCATACTGGAGCTGAGCAAAGAAAATGAAGCCTTCGTACTCCAGGATAATTCGTTCTGTCTCATATTCACGGTCTAATCCGTCAATTGCAGGGGCCGTGCCCAAAGAACTCCACCAGTTTCTGTCTCTGGTGTATATCCAAGCAGGATCCTCATTCTCGGCATTTTGAACCGCCATCTCAACCGTCATGCTGTCAGCGCAACCGATCATCTCGAGATATAGGATAATGTCGCTGTCGTAACCGTTCTCGGAATTTTCCCAGTTGAAGTCAAATCCCGTATAAACGCCGTTACCCGAAGGAGCTGCCTCAGCAGAAGAAATCCAAGTCTCACGACCGTCTACCTTAAAGAAACTCGGCATATAAAGACCGAACGTGCCATACGTATCCGTCGTGTAAGCCAGCTCCGGGTCAATTGTAAAATAGAATTCGCTTATAATTCCGACATTTGCGTCGCTTCCCAAAGAAGTTTCCTCGTCCCAACCGTGAATGTTGTGAGTCACCTCCGGCGGACCGTTATGAACGCCGGTATTGTCATCTTCGTCGTCTTCGTCATCTTCGTCGTCTTCATCGTCGTCGATGTCACGGTCGTCTTCGTCCTCGTCTTCTTCGATTTCGTCGCGATCTCTGTTATTTCTTTCTCTGTCGGAATTCTTGGAGCATCCTGCCATCGAGCAAACCATGGCAGCTGCTAATATAAAACATATTAATTTATTCTTCATTTCTTCTTCCCCTGTTTTCTCTCACGCCCGCATTATAGCATTAAGTCTCGATTCGCACAAACTTCATCAAGTTCACCCCGGCAAAAAACCTCTCCTCCATCGGAATCCATTTGTTTTTGAAGTTTATGGCCGCCCGTGAACCGTTACGCTTCTCAATTCGTCTCATCTGCTCGTCCTGCTCCACATCCGCGAAAACCATCACGTCAGCGTAGTTTCCGAGCGCCGGGTGGCTCACGTAGCTTCCCTCAACTACTCTGATTTCCGCCTTAGGCACAACCCTCGTGCCGCCGTATCTCATTGCCGCGCAATCGAAAACGCGATACCCGAAGGCCTCGTCCCGTCTCAAATTCGGCAGGACCTCCGCTTGAATTCGTTCATAATGCACATTGCCTCCCGGCGCCGCTTTTGCCCCGATTCTCTCCTCGGTTCTCATCTCCGGCGGCAGGAAGAAATCATCCGCGTGCACAACAGCGGCGCCCGCCACATCCCGCAGCACCTGTGCGAGCGTGCTCTTTCCCGCTGCGGCCCTTCCGTCGATTGCCACAACCTTAACCTCGCTCTCACCCGATGCCCTCGTCTCGGCCACCGACTTCAGCACCCGAATCGCCGGCTCAAACTCCCTCGACACCACGCGGTACGAAGGCTTCTCAAACTCGCGGTACCCCTCGCTGTGGTGCAGCGCCGGCTTTCCCATTCTCGAATAAACATCAAGGTACTTCGCCCACTCAATTCCCCCGGCCTCGCCTCGGGCCTCAGCATAAATCTCGCCCGCAATCTTTAAGTACCTATCCAAAACAACTTCAGGATCCAAATCTTCGGCTGTGTCGTTTTCGAAGTCGCCAAACCTCGCGCCTTCGCGCTCGGCCGCTGCCCCCTTCACGGTAAGCAAAAACATTTTCCAAAGCCACTCGGCCTTCATGCCGCAGGCCTTCCACGCCGCGAAATTAACACGCAAATATTTCTCGGATAAATTCTCATAAAGCGGAATCCATTTATCCCCTTCGGATACCGTCACGTCACCAAACTCGTCAAAGAAAAACTTCTCGCCCGCAACCGAGTCCGAAAGCAAATGCTCCGCTCCCCTCGCGGCCTGGTAGCAAAACTTCACCGCATCCTGCGCACATGCGTGCGGATGAAGTCTCAAGTGCTCACTCAGAGCCTTTCTGAAATCAGCCATTAAACTATCCCCCTGCCCTGTATGTTTAAATAACCCTTCGCGCTGAATTATACATTTATTTCTCCCGTCGCGCCATTGCTTCGGCACTGCACATTTTCGACACATTTTTGACATATTCTATTAAAGCACCAAAATCATCACAAAGTTAAAGAAATTTTATCTTCACATCAAAACATTTTGTATAATACGCAATATTTAACAGATTTTCGACAAAAATGTTGTACAAAACAAAATTTTCGTATGGTAAAATTCAAATCAATTCGGCAAGTATTTTTCGAGCGTCCGAGGAAAAATCAAAAAACTCAAGGTCGCTTACAAAATCGTCAGACGACGAGCAAATGTATGAACGGAGGAATGTTATGAACCTAAGCCGCATCAAAGGCAAATTCATAAAGAACGCGACACGTGCCGCTGCATCTCTCGTTCTTATCGTTCCGTTAATGTTCTCACTTTTGTCGGTCGACGTTAAGGCAGCAACTCTCAATACATCCGACGCATATGTTTCGAACCTGTTGCAGACCAACTCTGTCGAAAGTCCAATCGAGACAGTCGCATTCTTACTCATCGCAGCAGGATGCGGACTGAGTTTCTTGTGTGCTGCTTCTGCAGTTTCACACAAGAAGAACAAATAAGACAACAACCACCATAACGCGTCAAATTAACTACACAAAATTCGAGCCTTAATTTCTTAAAGTTCACTTCCTCCTTACTCGTGAACAAAAGACTTGGGGCTCTGATTTTATTTTGCATAAATTTACGTTATCATCTTCCTATGAGTCCCAAAAGTTTACCCCGAACAAAAGGGACATTACTTCTGATAATTTCACGGAGACACATATGAGAATTGAGCGGTTGAAGAACATTTTGATTGAAAACACCGATGAACTTATATTCGAGTTTAAGGCTCTCACCTGCTCAGCCGACCCGAAAACATTGTGCGAATATAAAGAACGCATAATTAACGGAGTAAACGTTTTCGAGAAAAAATTTCCGGATGCGGCGAATACTGATGTTGTTCATATCTATAGTGCTCCGGGAAGAACTGAAATCGGCGGCAACCACACGGACCATCAGCACGGCGAAGTGCTGGCAGCTTCCGTAAATTTGGATATCATCGCGGTGGCAGCACCGATACAAAGCGGCAGCTCAATAAAGATATTCTCGGAAGGTTTCGGTGCCGTAAACGTTGACTTAAGTAAAGACCCGCATTCGTACAACGAAGGTACGTCCGAAGCTTTGATTTCAGGCATCGTCGACGGTTTCAGAAAGAGAGGATATAAAGCAGAACCATTCTGCGCTTACGTGCAAAGCAGCATTCCGGCAGGATCGGGACTTTCGTCGTCGGCCGCTTTCGAGGACCTTATCGGGACGATTCTGTCGTCGCTTTTTAACGACTCCGAGGTGAAACCTATTGAGATTGCGGTGATCGGACGTTATGCGGAAAATATGTTTTTCGGAAAGCCGTGCGGCCTGATGGATCAGACTGCGTGCGCCGTGGGCGGCCTTGTGCATATCGATTTCGGCCAAGCCTCCGCCGAAGCCAAAAATCAAGATTTAAAGCCGGATAATATTTTGTTCGAGCCTCTGACAGAGCGCCTAAATGCAGATTTCGAGAATTTCGGCTACAGCCTTTGCATCACGGACACCGGAAGCTCCCATGCGGATTTGACCTCCGATTACGCCTCGATTCCGCAAGATATGCGAAGCGTCGCCAAGACCATGGGTAAAACATATCTGGGGGATTTGACGCGCGAAGAATTCGAAGCGAACCTCATAAGCCTCGGCTCAAAATTAACCCCGGACGAGATCTCGCGAGCAGTCCATTTTTATAGCGAAAACGACCGCGTTAAAGCTCAGGTCTCCTGCCTTCTAAGCAGCGATTTCGAAGGTTTTCTTGCCGCCGTCAAAGCATCCGGGGAATCCTCCCGCGACAACCTCAGAAACATCGTCTCAAAATCTCACCCGACCGAGGACAGTCTCTCCCGCGCCCTTATTATCAGCGAGAAATTTCTCTCCCCTCAAAGCATCTTCCAAACCTCCTCAGAAAGTGCCTCCGCAAGTGCCTCCGAGCAAACAGCCAAAGGCGTATGCAGAGTACACGGCGGCGGATTTGCAGGAACGATTCAGGCTTTCGTCATCAATTCCGAGGCCCCGAGATATAAGAAACTAATGGATTCAGCCTTCGGCCGGGGTGCTTGCAGGATTTTAAGCATCCGCCAAATCGGCAGCACGGAAATTCTCGGCTGTCAAAAGCAGAGATAGGCTAAAATCTTGAAAAATCGGTTTTCTAGCCTATTTTTCGCTTCAAGCGTCGTGTGATTTTGGACTTGATTGAAGAGAAATAGGCTAAAATCGTTTAAAAATCGATTTTTAGCCTACAATTTATAAGTATTCGTTTATATAACTAAAGACTGTTTGATTTATCCGAACAATTCATAGGCTAAATCTTTGAAAAAATGCAATTTTAGCCTATTTTGATTGTCACAGGGGCAGTTTGTGATGTCTTCGGGGAAAAAATATAGGCTAAAATCCTGAATAATCGGATTTTTAGCCTATAACTACTATCACGGCCATCACAGCCATCACTGCCATCAAGCTTCAGAAAGATTCGATGCATTTTGATACAACTTCCAAGAAAGTTTATATCAAATCCCAAGCAATCTATTAAATAGCTGTAAGGCACTGACCGAAACCGGTCTCGAACTCCTTCTCAGGGAACCAAACGTTGTCGTAGGAATCGTCGCTGCAGCTAACCTTGTACCATGCGCAGAAACCCTTGCCGTTCTGGCACTTGTCAATCTTGCGGTCGATAACTGTACAACCTACTGTGAAAGCTCTCCAGATGTATGCTGTAACGAGCTCAACATGACTTCCGATGTCAAATCTGTAAGCAACATCCTCAGGTCTGTCGTATGTAGCGCCAATGAGGCAGTAACCGCCGTTTACCAAATTGAGTTCCTCATCCTTAATTTCAAATGCCTTTGTGTTATTGTTGTTAATGTTGTTCATTTTCTTAATTCTCCTTATCGAAAATATTATTTTTTGTTTTTGTTTGTGTTTCTTTTCACAACCGATTATTTATACGAAGGCCAAATCAAAGTGGCTACAATTTTTTAATGTTTTTTTCAAATTTCGGTATGTGATTGATTCTGTCCAAGCCCCATTCACCCTTCTTAGTCGTGAGCGAAGAATCCGCCCTCGAAAACTTCCTCCGGAAACCAATCGTCATCATACAAACTGTCGCTGCAGCTTACCTTGTACCAAGCGCAGAACTTTCTGCCGTCAGCAGTAAAATCAACCTTACGATCGATAACCGTGCATCCCTTGGTAAAAGCTCTCCAGAGAAACATCGTCACGATCTCAACATGGCTGCCAACCTCAAACTTAAATACAACATCCTCAGGTCTCGAGTATCTCTCGCCGATAAGATCAAAACCTCCGTTTACCATCTCAAGTTCCTTGTCGTTCATCTCGCCAACCTTATTCATTGTGTTATTCATTTTCTTAATTCTCCTTATCGAAAATACTTAATTTTGTTTTTTGTCTGTGTTTCTTTTCACAACCAATTGTTTATACGCACGACAAAACAAAGTGGCTACAACTTTTTAAAAAATATTTCACTCATTCGATAAAAAAGAATTTGAGGATATAAGTTAATATAAAAAAAGACCATCCGGCACGTAAACCGGATGGCTTAAAACACCTGTAGTTACTATGTTTGGAGTTTTCTATATTTTCTTATATCAATCAGATGCAATTAGCTGTAATACACTGTGTGAATCCGCCCTCGAACTCTTTCTCTTCGTACCACTCACCGTCATACAACCAGTTGCTGCAGCTTACCTTGTACCAAGCGCAGTAGCCTTTTCCGTCAGAACACTTATCAACCTTACGCTCAACAACCGTGCATCCCTTAGTAAAAGCTCTCCAGATGTAAACCGTAACGAGCTCAACATGTCCGCCGACTGAAAATTTAAAAACTACGTCCTCAGGCTTCTCGTACTTCTCACCGACAAGTTTGAAACCGCCGTTTACCATCTCAAGTTCCTTATCGTTAATCTCAAAAAATTTGTTCTCTGTGTTAATCATTTTCTTAATTCTCCTTATCGAAAATACTTAATTTTGTTTTTTGTCTGTGTTTCTTTTCACAACCAATTGTTTATACGAGCGACAAATCAAAGTGGCTACAACTTTTAAAAAACATCACAAGCGATCTAATCAGCATCAATCAGAGGCAATCAGCAACACTCAGCCATAATGCACTGTATGAATCCGCCCTCGAAGTTTTTCTCTTCGTACCACTCACCGTCATATAACCAGCTGTCGCAGCTAACCTTGTACCAAGCGCTGTATCCGTTTCCGCCGGAACTCTTAGCTATCTTGCGGCTGGTAATTGTGCAACCCTTAGTAAAAGCTCTCCAGATGTAAAGCGTAACGAGCTCAACGTGATCGCCGACTGAGAATTTAAAAACTACATCCCCGGGATTATCGTACTGCTCACCGACAAGTTTGTAACCGCCGTTTACCAAATTGAGTTCCTCATCCTTAATTTCAAATGCCTTTGTGTTAGTGTTGTTAATGTTGTTCATTTTCTTAATTCTCCTTATCGAAAATACTATTTTTTGTTTTTTGTTTGCGTTTCATTTCACAACCAATTGTTTATACGCACGACAAATTAAAGTGGCTACAAAAAATCCAAAAAAGTTTTTATTCACATAAGTAATACGGATTGTTAATAAATAAGAAGCATTCTGTACTCGTTGTTCGTATAGAATAGAAACAGCACATAGAAAGAGGAGCAAAACTTTATGAAAACCCAAGAAGAATTGAACGCCCTCAAGAATGAGGTCATAACATTAAATGCAAAACTCGCAGAGCTTAACGAAGATGAATTGAAAGAAGTAACAGGCGGCAGTAATCCATATCTGGGCGAAACTGATATCAAGTTGAGGCCTTCTCAGAATGGCTGTAACGATATAGTGCTGAATCCTTCTCAAAAGAGCGAAAATGATGTAACACTTGATAATCTGCGTTCTCACAATACAATAATATCCCGCGATACCTCCGAATTCGGCTGATTGACTTGTGCACAAGAAACCGCCGATGTGAATTATTCGAGATTTCAATAAATAAAAGCCGTTTAAGTTAACGCTTAAGCGGCATTATATTGCAAAGAAAGTAAGCATCTTGAGGACCTGCTTCATGCCATTTCAAAACCTTCACTCGGCAATACAAATCTCCCCGCCGGCGTGCAGATCGCTCTCCGTTAAATACTTATAGTAAATACAAGAACAATGCTCGTCGTTGCCGTCACGGTATTGAACCAAAATCTCAATAACCTCTTCGCCGTTAGGCAAATCGGTTGTAACAAACGAACCACCACGTTTCGAGATATAGTATCTGATGTCGGTCGCTTCCGGAACGGAATCCAAAACTTCGGCCTTAATCAATTCCCACTCTTCGTCCGTAAGGTCGCAGGCAGAAATCGTCGAGTAAATTTCGACCTTGGAAGCAGGCTTGTTCCAAACAAACTCATCCAAAATCGCAAGCGGCAGCACCAACGTAAAAACAATACCGGCAATAGCCGTAAGCCACCAAAGAACCTTAAATCCCATGCGCTCTGCCTTAGCCGTAGGCGGCACATCAGAACCCTTGATTTCCTTAACGGTAACGCCTGCGCGCGAAGCTATCTCGTCTATGGCGCCGTCCTCAAAAATATCGAAAAACTCCAAAACCGTGAAACACCTGTCGCCGATATCTTCCTTCAGCGAACCAATCTCAAAAAAGTCCTTCCACACGGCAACGAGACTCGCGCTCGCATCAACGCCTCCGATAGCAAAATCGCTCTCCTTGACACCCATGCGCTCATACCCCGCCTTGGCGTCGTACTTAAAACTCTCACAATTGCACAAAACCGCGTACACATGATTCTTGGCGTCGTGCATTATCTCCGACACATCTCTGTAGTACACATTACAAATCAGAAGCGAATCCGAAGCCTTCGAAAACCTGAACCCCGCCTCGTTCGTCTCAATCTGCGAATTCAAATACTCCGGCCCGTAGGTACTTAAGTCCCTGGCCCCCTGCCCCACGGCAACAATGACCCCGAACCCCAAAAACATCATCGGCATGAGAAAGAAAAACGCCGCCGCCGTAACCTTGCCCTTAAGCGCAATATAAACGACCATCAGAATTACGCACAACAGCGCCGCAATTCCAAGCACAACGAGCCTTCTAATCATGCGTTTTCGAACGCTCGATTCCCGACGCACCTGCTCGAAAACCTCGCACGCCTCCTTCGGCCTCGCCTCCCAGCGCCTGTCAAACTCCGTCAGTCCCTTCGTCCTCGGAAGGTCCCTCGCATCAATCGCATCCAACCACGCCGCCTTCTCCATCACATTCTCCTCGTCGTCGCTACGTTAAAATCTTCTCCCGAGCATTATAACATGACAGCACAATCACCATCCTTGAAAATCAGGACCTCAAAGCATTCGAGTACGAATAAAAATCCCCAAAACCATTGATATTGCTGCGTTTGCAGAATTTCGATAATTACAACAGAGACAAAAAAATACTAAAATATCGCCCAAAACACTGATTTTTGGAGAGATGTTGGAGAGATGTTCACGAAAATCCAACAAGATTCGTACCGGCTTTTAGCATTATGAAATATATTGTTCCGTAGAGGCTTCATACACGTAATTAGAAGATTAGTTCCTAATAATATAATTATTTATGGGACTCTCCCTTCAGACCTATTAGAAGAATGTAGAACGATGGGGATAAACGTAATAGTTGTTCCTAGTTCAATATCGCTATCTCACAAGGAGGTAGTGTAATATGGGCGCTGGTTTTCATGGTGGATTTGGCAATACCTTACGTAAGGTTGCTCAAAAAATCGGAGAGATTCTTAAAGAGTATCGTAGTTATTCAAAAGCAGATATTGTTTTAGAATTAAATAATATAACCGATGATTCTACGGCAATAGCACAAGGTATTTTAGACAAAGAGATTGGTATCAACATTGTAAGTGGTCATGTCCTTGAATACTACTTAGGAGTCGGACCAGGAACTATAGCGATTCAAAAACGAAATCAGATATACGTTAGAAAAGACTCTGCAAGTTTAATAAGCGATATAGTTCACGAAGGAAAACATGTTTTAGATTATAATAACAGTGTCCCTCAAAAGAAAATTGGTTCACAATGGGGAGAATTAAGAGCATATCTGTCAGAACATGATTTCCAGAAAAAAACTGGGCGTAAACTTGAATTCAAGAATGCTGATGAAATTATAGTTCATGTACATCTTAACTACACTAAATAGGAGGAAGTTTTATGAATATAGTTGAAATGATGAATGATTTTATCGTTAGACGAGATACAAGCGTATTTAATTTTGATAAGCCATATCCTGATTCTAAGGAGTTAATGGTTATTTGCATTGAACTTCTTGCATGGCTTAAATTAGAATACAAAAGAATGTTGTGGAGAGATGCTGGAAGATTTTGTAAATTAAAATCTAAGACCGTTCCAGAAGGAGCAAGTTGGTTTAATCTGCTTTCAGAGTTAATTCAGAGTGAGGATTCATTTTCATCAGTATTTGTATTAAAAGGCAGAGAGGTTTCCTTAAATGAAAACTTAGATGAAGCTCAAAAAGAGTTATTGAGAAAACTTGCAGATACTTTGTATAACCCAGAAATAAATGATTAGAGCTGCTTTAACAGCATATAAGTTCCCAGAACTTTCAAATTTAAAAGGGGTATCATCAGAAATGAGAATAAACGAATACAATTCAATTGGAGAGTTTAAATCAGAGTTTACCGGAGTATGGGCTCCATCAGAGGGACATTGGTTCGGGTTGGATTTTATCTATAAAAAAACTGAGTAGCGATTCCATACAGGTTCTATGTATGAGACATCAAATACTATTCTTGCTGATGGTCGCGAAGCTATCTTGGGTCTTTACAAGAAGCTGTCGCAAAAGACTAATGGAAGATGGTATGAACTTCTTTCTGAATTTGCGACTATGGAAGATGTATTAGCTAATACTTGTATTGATGGTAGATTATTCAGTGAAGTAATTATGGATGATGAGACCGAGTTGGTCGGCCAGGATTAAGCATAATAGTTGCTAAGAAACTGTTTTGTTTGCATCTATCAAATTAAAAAACTTCCAAACTCATATAACTGGGTTTGGAAGTTTTATTAGTTACAAATAAAGTACTATTAGTCAGCATACGCCCCATAAAGCATTCAGGTGTTTTGTGGACTTTCTCGCTATATCATTGTATTTTTCTGACATAAGCCAAGTATTAATACAATTATCAGTTGTTTGATAAATTAGGAGTGAGAGAATAAACTCTGTAAATAGATGCCTTATTAAATCTCCTCGAGTCCGAGACTCTTAAGATACTGATAAGTACCTTCATAGAACTCAGGCAGTCTTGTACTATCTTCCCAGAATCCACTTGCAGTTTTGTGTGGATTGCCTTCAGGAATACAGATAACCATACCTGCTCTGGCACGTGTAAGAAGAACACGATATGCATTGAGCATGTACTTCATTCTCTCCTGATTAATTTCAGTTGTATTTTCTATTTCTCGCCATTTTGTTTGACCATTAAATCTATAGAAATGCCACGCACCATTCTCGTAGCGCATATCAGCATCCCATAACAAACAAGCATAATCTAACTCAAGACCCTGTACCTGAATCTCAGTTGCAGCATCTTCCAGATAGTTTGAAGAACGAGTGTCAGATTTATCTTCAAGAAACCAATGAACTGCATTGGCATCATCTGAAGGTAGTACGTGAATTCCAAGAGGTTTATATCTAGCTGATTCTTTTGTAATCAATACACCGGTTCTTTCCGTACCTCTTACTTTGGAATGAAGCCATCTCTTAGCTTTTTCCATATCCCTTGTTAATACGATAGGATATTTATCTTTGATATCAGCATATATAGATGCTGCATTATCGTTTACATCAAGTAAGGAATGAACAAATGCAGATAGTTTTTCTGCTCTATAGGATCTCAGAGAAACACCTAAATGGAGATCTTCTGAGTATGTAACATTTTTATTCTCCCTTAAAAGCTCGTTGACTTTACCTTCAGCATACTCAGCTTCTGTTAGTTTTGGAGAAATGTACACTTTCCAATGTGTAAATGTCTCATTAAGTGATTTTATCCATTCAGATATTCCGGCTTCACCAGTATTTATTTCCTGTCCACCACCAACAAGGCATACAATAGTTGCCCAGTCTTCTCTTTGATCAAGAGACCAGATTAAGAAAGATGCTTCTGACATTGGGAAGTTAGGAACCTTTAATTTGTTTCCGTATGTTCCTCCACGCTTTAAGTAATCAGCTAATCTTTTATGTGTCCATGAACGCTGTGCTTCATCAAAAATTGCAACATGCTCGACTTCACCATAACCAGCAGCTTGAAGTCTAATAGCTTTTTCAGGATCAATTTCAAGAACGCCATTCTCAACAGGGTTCTTAATCTTAGCCAGCATGTTATCTCTATAACGATGAATAATCTGAATAAACTTACTTACTTCACGTCTTGAATCAGTAATCTTTTTTGATTCACCACGCGCTTTGCATTTCTCAAAGTTATCCTTAGCAAGAGCTTCGTTTAATACGGCAACAAGAGGACCATTTCCTGAAAGATATACAGCACCTTCATCAAGGGATGGTTCATCACTATCCTGGTATGTTTGCTTTACTGCAACATCTAATCCAACTAATGTTTTTCCAGCGCCAGGAACACCAGTTACAAAACAAATACTCTTCTCTCCATTAGCCTTACTCTTTTTAATGACATCTAAGATATAAGAAATTGTTTTATCAGTTGTAGCTTCATCAGCTTCGTGTCTTGTGATGTCTTCTACAGAATGACTCTCGTACAGAGTTCTTGCTGCTTCAATAATTGTTGGAGTTGGTGCGTATGGACTAATAATCCAATTTTTATCGATAGCAGGTTCATTTGGAAATGTATCAATAACCAAAGATATCAACGCTGCTAATTCAGTCTCACCAGATACTAATGGATTTATGATTCTATCGTCATAAAGTGATTCTTGTATTTTTGTTGAACATCCTTTGTAGCGAGTAGCAATTAAGATTGGAGCAATAATGCAGTCACGACTTAACTTATGGAAATTTTTAAGATCCAATGCGTAGTCTAAAACCTGATCTATATCGTTTTCTATGATTCGTGTTTCACCAACTTTAAATTCAAGACAAAATACGATTCCATTGAGCAAAAGAACTACATCAATTCGTTTTCCCAATCTTGGGATATCGTATTCAAAAATGACATGACCATCTGAGACTTCATATGGAAGAAGAACTGTCTGCATTATTTCTATTTCTTTTAACCATGCATCTCGAGTAGTTGTAAGTGCATCACCGTGATATTCTTCGCACAACAAACCAAAGATAGTTTCTTTATCCTTATGTACAAAAGTTGATATATCACAATCGAACAAACAACGTGGATTCTTCCTCATAAATTGTAACCCTCAAATGAAATCATTTATCTAATTTTATCATTTTTATCTATAAAATCCCTAGTGTAAACAAGCCAGATAAAGAGGATGGAAATTCATATAACGTTGAAGGATTATGTTAGAATCAAAACATGAAAACTATAAGAGTCGTAGCAGCTGTAATTAAATCATACAACGAAAACGGTGAACCCGTCATTTTCGTAACCCAACGTGGTTACGGAGATATGAACGGCAGCTGGGAATTCCCCGGCGGCAAAATTGGACCCGGAGAAACTCCACAAGAGGCTCTTCGCCGCGAAATAATGGAAGAACTTGAAACAGAAATCATTGTAGGAGAATTAATTCAAACCATTGAATATGATTACCCAAATTTCCATCTTTCAATGGACTGCTTCTGGTGCGAAATTGAGAGCGGCACACCAGTTTTAAAGGAGCACGAAGCGGCAAAATGGCTTACTAAAGATAAACTGTATTCTGTAAATTGGTTACCGGCAGACATATCAGTAGTAGAAAACATATATAACGACATATAGAATAGATTCTTATCCCAATACTAGTGTGATCAATTCCTGATACCAAAAGTTTGCATGCCAGAGCTATGGGAGCACCTTACATATAGGATGCTATTAAAACATAATATTTTTTACACAAAAGCATCAAGGTTCTTGTAAGCTTCCGATATTTTCTTTTCTGCAAACTCCGGCGTTATAACTGCTGAGTTTTCAAGTGCTTTGATTATTCTGAACGTATTTTCCAAATATCTATCTCTGGAACTTAAATAACTAGCAGGATGAGGTACTTTAACAAGCTTAGGAGGCAAAATGTTCGAATCTGTATTTTAAATTTCGTCATAATAACGCTTGATACAGTAATATCATTAACAACATCGTCGTTCACATACCATGTAAAAGTTATAGAACGATGATATCAACATATCTAGGTTAATCATTTGAACCGTATCATAACAATTTTAATTTGAATCAGATCATGCTTAGTTATACTATTGATAATAGTAATGACTAATCATTTCAGTTTCACACGCAGATAATACTTCCAGTAAAGATTGAAACTGTGACTATCTTTTGGTGAGGTAAATGATAATGAATAACTTATGCGATTTTGCAAATTGTAAAGAACAAGCTCGTAATGCTGAAACACTTAACGATTTATTTGATAGTTGGAAATGTGCACATAGTGTTGAAGACGTTTGGGAAAACACAACAACAAATGGAATTGAGAAAAAATCTTTTGTAGAAGATGGATATATTAACGAGACACTTTTTAACTCGGCTGAAACTAAAATTCTGTTTATCCTAAAAGAAGCAAATATCCAAAAAAGCAAAAACAACACTGTCCCGGAAGAGCGAAATCAATATTGTTTTTATAGAGATTTCGCAATAGTTGATAATCATTTCGTTAATACAAATGTACCAAAACAACATGAGAAAATGGGAAGAATGGCCGTCTACTTAAGAGAGAACAATTGTAACATCAGAAAACAGCCTACGTTAGAAATGATACACAAGGCTCTATCTGCAAGTGCATTTATGAATCTTAATAAGCGTGGTGGAAGTAATGAAACTAGCAAAGCAGCATTTGCTGCTTATGTCGAAAAGTATCGTAATTTTATTCTTAGCGAAGTACGAATAATTAATCCGGATGTCGTAGTGATTCTCGGCAGTGATTCCTGTATGAAGAAGTTGTCTGCAGAGATTAAAAAAGAGTTACCTAATGCTATTTGTATTAATCATTGGCACACTGCCTATCGTATGCCGAGGTACCAATGTAGTGATAATCTGAAGTATGGGGACAAAAATATCGAAAAGTATATGAGCAAGTTTTTTGAAGTTGCTCCTTCAGAGGCCTTGACAAAACCATAGTCATTTCCCAGAAAAAACACGTTTGCAAAATCTTCCATCAAACCTTCTTCCCGTTCACGGTGAAGTTCAGGCCGTCGCTCTCCTCGAAGAAACTCGCGTTCGGGTTCTGGGACGGAGGCGGGGGAGCAATCGTGTCCTGGTGGAGCTTTTGGTAGTTGCGGTAGTGAGGGTTCTGCTCAAGGTTGACGCCCGGGAGCGGCTGCATGTTTTGGAGGTTGTTGATGTCGAAGTTTTGAGTGTTGACCTCCTTGCCGTACTGAAGCGAGAGCAGGCCTTGAAGCTTGGCGCGCTTGATTGCCTTGATTGACAGGATTATGAAGAACACTGTGCACGCCACGAAAAGAAAGAATAAACCTTCAATTGCCTGCGGGAACGGCAGATCGCCTTCGGCCGCGGTCGTAAACGCTATCGCCGCAAATCCGATGAACAACACCTCAAAAACCAGGTTGACGATCATCTGGCCGATGCTGATTCGCTTGCCGGGGCCGCCTATTGTCATGACAATAGCCAAAATCAGCGCTGCAACTTCCGGAACCAGACAGATAAGGCTGATTGTGAAATAGGACGACAGGTCATCGAACTTGGTAACCGATGCGCCCGCGTAAAGGGCCTGAAGGATAAAGCATGCCACGTAGGCTTCTTTGATTAAGTGGTAAAGCCACATAGAGAGTTTTCGAGCTTTGAAAATGTTCATAATTCTTCCTAATGCTTCCTGCGTGTTGTTATCAATTCGGTTTCATTATACACTTTTCCATAAATGAGAGACCGTCCGGATCAGCCCTTCTGTTCATCATTACGGAATACAAATCTTTGATGAACTCTTCGCTGGACTTGTTCAAGTTCTTGTATTCCTGGCTTGTGAAGAAACCCATCGCCGCAGAATATCCGGAGACGTTACCTGCGAGGATGTTGCGGCTCCAGTTTTCGAGACCGCTGATATCTGCGTTTCTTCCGAAGCAGAATTTATAGAGGCGGTAAACAAAGAGATTAACCTTCGTCTGAGACTCCGTCGAATAGCCCGGGATATAGCAGCCCTGGAGGATTCCATAGTCGTTGCAGATGTTTTTGAACTCGGTGCTCTTTGCAAAACAAACGAAAACCTGCTCTCGGTCCATAACGCCTGCATTAAGCTGGTTAAGCCAGTTTTGTAATCCCGCCGAATCCGGATTTCGTCCGAAGAACATGAGGTACAAATCCGTTACGTAATCCGTGTTGTTCTTCTTGTTTAAGTACTCCTGACTGAAAATAAAACTGTGTGCAACCTGTGCGCCGCAGCTGCGTTCGTTGTTAAGTGCATTTATCCAGTTGCTTTACCGGCAGGTTCAGGATCGCGGCCGAGAATAACCGTATAACAACGATTTACAAACCCTTCTACGCCCTGGTACGTGAGCTCCTTTTCTACCGGAATATAAAGTATCCAAGCATCCCAAAACTTGCTGTAGTAAGAATCCTCGAGCATATTCGACGAATTGCGACGATAAAGATTGCTGACACTTGTATCGATGAAGCAATTACTGTTATCACCAAGTGTACATCCGTCAAGTAAAGCCTCTTCTGCTTCGCTCTCCGACAGACCGTTTGCGAGTGCCCCGTCCAATACACTGCTCGAAATATGAAGGTTAATAGCATCCATATGGAACGGCAAAGCAATAAAAACTGCCCCGAATTTTCATCGGAACAGTCTTTCGTTAATGCTATATGAAATTGTCAAGAATTATCAGCAATACGGATAGCCTACTTCATCGAGGAAAGCCGTTACCTTATCCGCACTCTTGCCTTTTGTCGAAGTGGAAATTACTTCAATCACAACGTCACCGTTCCAGTAAAATCCGCCGTAAACATCTCCGTCTGCGAAATCTGTGTCATCACATGAACCGTCGAAAATAAAATAACCGTTCTCGTCGGTAAAAACATTCTTCTGCTCGCCGTCAAAGTTCTCATCTTCGACCAGTTCCTGCCAACTTCCGAGATAGTCTTCAAAGTACTTCTTCGCTGCCTTCTCACTGTCAAACTGGAAATAACAGAAGTAAATCGTATCGTCGTGAGATGTTGCCGCATAGATAATATTGTCATCCTCGTAAGTCGAATCCAAAGATGAAATCTCATCTTCGTCGTACTCAACAAGAAGATCCTCATAACTGCTGTCTGCTGCCTTGAGCCCTTTCTTAAAAGTCTTGCTGCTTACGCCTTCCAAAGGCTTGGCGCATCCTGCAACAGATGCTATCAAAGAAAGAGTGATAACAGCCGTAAGCGCTTTTTTTAAAGTTTTCATTCTATATACCTCCCCAATATGGTCAATATATTCTATCACGTTTTCGCAACAAAAAATATTTCGTCGGAATTAACCCCGTAAAAAGGCCGCTCCCGCAACCGGAAACGGCCTTCAAAGTCACTTAATAATTTTGCTTGTGCGGCTTAGATTGAAGGAAAGCCGAGTTCCTTAATAAATGCATCGTACGTCTTAACATCTCTGTCATGGTCAGACTCACAAAGAGCAACAACAACCATATCATCTGCCCAGTAGATACCTGCTACGATATCGTCTGATGGGAAAAGCATATCGTCGGCAAGAATAAATGAATACTCAAACTCGCCCTCAAACATAATGTATCCGCCGTTCTTGCCCAAAGAACTCTTCTGCTTACCGTCAAGGTCGTTATTTTCCTTCTGGTCTTTGAAATCGTCGTATGCATCCTCGAAATAATCAGCAGCGGCATCAGCGTCTTCGAACTGATAGTACGCAAAATAAACATCACCGTCGTAGGTATGTGCCACATTGATGATATCCATGTGATCATAACTGGAATACCAATCTTTAATTTCATCCTCATCGATCTCAGAATAATTATCTTCGAGATCATCACTTACAGTTTTGGCAGCTTTCTTAAAGTCCTTCATGGAAACGGCTTTAACGGAACCGCAACCTGCAAGAGAGAATGCCATAGCCGATACCAAAACAGCTGCTACAATTTTCTTTAAATTCTTCATATCATACCTCCCAAATGTAGTAACCTAATTTTACCACGTTTTATCTCTGAACATAAACTGTTAATAATGCAAAATAAACCTTCACATATGTAAAATTAAAACAGTAAAAAGGTCGTCCCGTTAACCCGAAACGACCTTAAAATACTCAGTAATCAAAATCTGCAAATCAGATTGAAGGATAGCCGAGTGCATCGATAAACAAATCAATCTTCTCAACGTCCTTTTTCTTGTCAGACTCGCAAAGAGCAACAATAATCATATCATCTGCCCAGTAGATACCGCCGACAGCATAACCGTCCGTGAATGAAACATCATCGAAATCACCGTCAAAAGCAACATATCCCTGGTTGCCGGTAATGGTAATCTTATATTTACCGTCAAAATCACCATCGTCAATCCAGTCCGTGACATGCTCCCACCACTTAGCATTCCATGCTTGAAGTGGGGGCTTCTTACTCAATGTCTCTAACGAGACAAGTATCAATAAGCTATCCCCGTGTGTCCCACGGTTTATTTTCTGCTCATTCACATGAGCATTCTATCTTTTGTCTTACGCTATTTCCAGTAATCGGCGTCCTTCATTGCAGATATTTATTGCTGCGTTTATGTCTCTGTCCATTCTGTTTCCACATGAACAGATATATATTCTGTCAGAAAGCTTTAGGTCATCTTTTATCTTTCCACAACAACTACATCGCT
>JAZLML010000047.1:0-22157 GCA_045598625.1 Saccharofermentans sp. | reverse complement strand
AAATCCTTGTATTTGTCCAATAAGCGTATAGATTATTCTTCTTTTTCAAATCTATACGCTTTTAGTGTTGCATCGAGGACAGTAACCCTAATCCGAAGTACCCAAAGGCGTATAGAATCAAGGAAATCACGGTTTCTATACACTTTTTACATCGTGGGGCATCTTAAGGACGTCCACAAAGAAGAAAAAAGCGTCTAAGTATAACCCGAAAGCCAAATCTATACGCTTTTACTCAAATTCATTCAAAAAAAGTGCATCTAAGTAAAGAAGGCACAGTGGATTTGCAGAAATTCAGGTTTTACAGAGCCAGAAAAAAAGACTGTCCCAAAATGTACTTTGTTTTGAGACAGCCCCTGATTTTTTGTGAGATAAAATTAACTTCTGTAACTTCCGTTAATTTTTACGTAATCATACGAGAAATCGCAAGTGAACATTCTGTCGTAGAACTCACCCTCGTAAAGCTTAATGGTAACTTTGATATCGTGCTCCGACAAGAGCTTAGAAGCTGCGTCTTCGTCGGTAACGGTAAGATCACCGTCTTTACATACGCAGAGGTCACCTAAATACATATCAATCTTATCAGGGTTAAATGTGGCACCTGAATATCCGCAGGCCGTGATGAAACGTCCGAAGTTTGCGTCTTCTCCGAAAATTGCCGTTTTACAAAGCGGAGATCTTGCAACGGATGTTACGAGAAGTTTAGCGTCTTCGGCGGATTTAGCACCGTAAACTTCAATCTCGAGGAATTTTGTTGCGCCTTCACCGTCTGAAGCAATCATACGAGCCAAGTCTGTTGATAAGGACTCGAGTGTCTCGTAGAAAAGTTCTGCATCCTCAGTGTTTTCGAGAATTTTTACACCTGAAGCACCGTTAGCTGCAACCAAAACGGAATCACATACGGAAGTATCTCCGTCAACGCTTACTCTGTTAAAGGTATGAGCTACAGCTTTCTTAAGCATGGAGTCGAGAAGAGGCTTTTCTATATCTGCATCGGTCGTAAAGATACAAATCATAGTAGCAAGGTTTGGATGAATCATTCCGGAACCTTTTGCCATAGCGGAAACGGTTATAACTTTACCGTCTTTCAATGTAATCTCGGCTGATACTTCCTTAGGCTCTGTATCTGTTGTCATCATTGCGCGTTCTGCATTGTGAGCGGATTCTTCGTCTGATGAAAGGGAAGATACCAAAGAAGGAACGTAGGATTTCATCTGCTCAACAGGCATTCTGATACCGATTACACCTGTGGAGAAGGTTAAGACCTCATCCTTATTAACTTTAAGTTCGTCTGCGATGCAGGAAGCAATCTCGTCTGCATCGGAAATACCGAAAGCACCTACGCAAGCGTTGGCATTCTTGGCATTTACGGCAATGGCACGTTTCTTGTTTCCGTTATCTATAAGAGCAATGGATCTTTGAAGTGAATGACCTTTAACGAGATTTGAAGTATAAACACCGCTTACGGTTGCAGGGTATTCGGAGAAGACAAGGTTAAAGTCAAGAAGACCGTTTCCTTTGAGACCTGCACAAATACCTGAAGCTTTAAATCCCTTAGGTTTTGTAATATAAGCATTAGAATCACACATAATAATGTCTCCCATAAAAAATATACCTAGTAATTTTACGCTTGTGACTGACGTTTAGCAAATGAAAAGTAAATAGTGGTATAATCAATACCTATGGATAAATTAATTGTTAATCGTAACATTGATTATTATTGCGGAAAGGAAATTGCCTTCGAATTTGTTGGCGAGTTTCTTGATGACTATGCAATTAAGAGAAATATTCCTTTGTCCGAGATAAAGATAGCTATCTGCTCAGATCGTCAGGTAAGCGGTTACTACTACAATCGATTCGAGAATCAGTTTATTAAACGCGGTATAAAGCCTTCGCTGATATCTATTAATTGTGATGCTTCCCACAAGAATCTTTCGGCTGCTGACGAGCTTTTCAGGGCATTATCGGATTTTGATTTCGGTTCGGATGACTGGCTTATTGCTTTGGGCGGCGGCGGCGTAATCGATGTCTGCGGTTTTGCTGATGCGATTTTTACGGGCGGAATAAACTTCATGGCTGTACCTACTACTTTAAATGCCATGATTTCGGGTGTTCTTACAGATAAAGCAAGACTTAATTCAAACGGTTATAAGAATGAGATTTCAGTGCCGTTTTCTCCGGATGCGGTGATTATCGATCCGTTATTTCTTGATACGGTGCCGGGTTCTGTTAAAGCAAACGGTACGGCTTCCGTAGTAAGACTTGCATTGCTTGAAAGTCCAGAGCTTCTTATGTCTTTGGTTTCGACAACCGATTTCAGAACGTTCATCGGTGATGTATATAAAGTTTATGCAACGGTTGAAAAGATGAATCCGCAATTGCTTACGGTCGGTAATGAATTGGCTGATGCGATTGAAATGTATTTTCGATTTGTGAAGTATTCAGAGGGAGAAGCGTTGGCGTTGTCTTTGCTTTCTGTTCTTGACGAGAAGAAGAGAGAAAGCCTTTCATGGTTTTACGATAAGATGAAACTGCCGACGACACTTTCTGATTGTTCGTCCAAGATGATTTTGAAATCTCTCGAGAAGAATCTCAGACACAACGGAAGCAGAAGTTTCTCGATTATTGACTACGAGCCGAAATACGGCGGTAAGTGGGTTATT
The DNA here is from genome assembly GCA_045598625.1 of Saccharofermentans sp. GTDB lineage: Bacteria > Bacillota > Clostridia > Saccharofermentanales > Saccharofermentanaceae > Saccharofermentans. The sequence continues at coordinate 19,497 of JAZLML010000047.1, read as the reverse complement.
AAGGATTTGAATGTTTCCGAAGCGCTGGATATTATGTCCGGACGTTTGGAAGCAGTAGGAAATAAGGAATGATTATATGTTTAACGGAAGATTAAAGGAAAACTTAAAGAAAATTTTGTCTGTAATTACTTTATCGTCGGTATTATGTGCGGCATTTACAGCCTGTGACGACGATGCTTCCGAGACTGTTAAGTTTGCCGATTACGGTACGTACGGCTCGGATTTTGCGCGCGAACTTGCAAACGAGTACCCATATCGTAAACCTTATTCTGATCAGGAATATCAGGCAGGCCTTATGATAAAGAATGAATTCGAATCTTTGGGTTATCAGGTTGTTTCACAGCCAGTATCTACCGAGAACGGTACTTCCTATAACTATTTCGTAAAAATTGACGGTAAGGGCTTCATTGAAACTGCCGAAGATGATACTTACACCGGTCAGGAAAGCGAAATCAGACGAACCGTTGTTATCGGTGCTCATTACGATTCGTTTTTCTCTGCCGAAGAGATTCCTGAGGGTTATACATATGACGGAATTTCTGATAATGCTTCCGGTATCGGCTGCATTATGACGATTGCAAAGGAAATCAGGAATTACACGGAACTCGGATTTGATGTTACCATAGTTGCTTTCGGTGCAGGTAACGATGGCTACGCAGGGGCTCGAACATTTTTTACTACATTGTCCGCAGATGAGAGAGAATCCATCGAAGTTATGTACTGCATAGAGAATATCTATGCGGGTGATAAGGTATATGCAAGTTCAGGATTGAACTCACTTAATATTTCACATAAGTATGAGATGAGGCGTAAGCTTTATCAGGCTTATGACGTTGCATATAATGACACTCTTTCAGCTCTTAACGGATTTAATCTCTATTATAACGAGTGCGGAATCCTTACGGATTTGAACGGTGACGGCACTGAAGATGTTTATAGAGAAGTTACGGTTAATAAGTCGGATTATTGTATTTTCGATGATGCGGGAATACCGATAGTATTCTTTGACAGCGGAGACTATTTCTTTGATGAGATGAGTAAGATGAAGGAAACCAAAAACCTTAATCTTCAGGAATTCGGCGGACTTGTTTCAGGAACTTATCTTGACTCATGTGATGTTTTGGATCCGATTCTTGTTACGGTTGAAAAGGTTGAAACCGAGGTCACTTTGCCGTCCGCTACCGAAAGCGGAAGCGAAATTGTAATAGCTGAAAGCGTTGAACCTTCAACGTCTTTGGTTACTGAGTCCGTCACTATTGATCAGCTTGAAATAAGAATCAACAATATTGCTTACGTAATTATGGAGTCTATGATGAAGGGCTCAGATGACGGAATTACTCATGAGCAGTATGATTTTATACTTGCCAATCCGACTCCGATTCCTGAGCCTTCGGATACTTCAACGGTTGCTACAATCAGAATAGGTTGATACAAAATCAATAGTAAAATGCGAAAGTTATCTTGTCGCCGTTTTCCCATTTGAAATATAGTGCCTGAAATTCGCCAGGGTGAAGGGTAGATACTTTATGAGGGTCGTTACATGAACCCTTGATAAACGGCTCGGGATCTTTAACATCAAAGTTCTTATCGAAAAAGCCTACCAGTTCCTTGCCGTTTAATCCGATATGTGCATTTTTGCAATCCTCCGGAATCAAAACGTCGAGCCTGAATGCAGTAGGTTTTTCCAAGATGAAATCGAAATCAATAACTTTTCTTTCATCTGTATCCTTAACCAATGTGCGTTTTAAAGTGCATTTTTGACCTTCAAGTTCAAATTTATATGTAGCGGTATCGTATTCGCATACAGCGATTCCCGAGAACAAATCTCCTACGATTAAAGCATCGGTAATAATCTTTTCCATCTAGAATTCTCCGTAAATAAAAAGTACCGACGGAATTTCCGTCGGTACTATATTAGCATAGATTTGGTGTTTTAATTAAACCTTAGTTACCCAACCGAAAGTATCTTCAACTTTACCGCTCTGGATACCTGTGATTGTATCGTAAACTTTTTGAGTAAGCTTACCGATTTCACCGTTATTAATCTTAATGATGTTATCCTCGTACTTAAGTTCTCCGACAGGGGATACAACTGCTGCAGTACCTGTACCGAAGCACTCATCGAGTTTTCCTGATTTGCCTGCTTCGATGAGCTCGTCGATGGAAACTTTTCTTTCCTCAACTTCATAGCCCAAAGATTTAGCTATCTCAATGCAGGAACGACGTGTGATACCAGGGAGGATGGAACCGTTAAGCATAGGTGTTACGAGCTTGCCGTCGATTACGAACATAATGTTCATAGCGCCAACTTCCTCGATATACTTCTGCTCAACACCGTCGAGCCATAATACCTGCTCATAGCCCAAATCGTGAGCTGTTGTCTGAGCGATAAGTGAGCAAGCGTAGTTACCGGAACACTTTGTAAAACCTGTACCGCCTCTTACTGCACGAACGTACTTATCCTCAACGTAAATCTTTACAGGAGAAATGCCGTGAGCATAGTAAGCACCGGAAGGTGAGAGGAGAATAAAGAATTTGTATGTGTCGGAAGCACGAACGCCGAGGAAAGGATCCGTAGCGATTACGAAAGGACGGATATAAAGAGATTCGCCCTTACCTGATGGAATCCAATCTTTATCCAAGTCAACGAGCATCTTAGTAGCTTGTACGCAGAAATCTACGTCTACGCGAGGAATAACGAGACGGTCGTTGGAATCGTTCATTCTTTCATAGTTGCAGTTTGGACGGAAAAGGTTAATGGAACCGTCGTCACACTTATAAGCCTTCAAGCCCTCGAAAACAGCCTGGCCATAGTGGAATACCATTGCTGCAGGTTCAATTTCGATTGGAGCATATGGCTCAATTCTAGGATTTATCCAACCCTGACCTCTAACGTAGTCCATTACGAACATATGGTCAGTAAAGTTTCTGCCGAAAGGAAGCGGCTGGCCTGCTTCAGGCTTCTTTCTTGGATTTGTTGTCTTTGTTATCTTAATTTCAGGAAACATTATTAATACCTCCGTTTATTATCGTGAGACAATTATAATACTTTTTTATCGGATTTTTCATTAAATAAGTATTTTGTGCGATTTGATTTGGTTTTTTTGCTCATTTTTGTTAATAAAACAATGTTTTTGACGAAATCACCATAAATCTGACGCATATTGAAAGTTCGAGTATTATAATTTTTGATGTAAAAAATGAAAGCGGGCTTCATATGGAGAATATAAATCTCATATCGAATATTTTCGAAGGCAGTAGTGATTTTAACTCAGGGTTCAAACTTGAGACGCATCTTCACACTTCGGAAGCCAGCAAATGTTCCGATCTTTCGGCTTCTGATGCGGTTCATATGTATAAGAAAGCCGGTTATGACGGAATTATTGTAACGGATCATTTTATGACAGGTAACACCTGCATAGATAAGTCTCTTCCGTGGTCTGCACAGGTTGATTTGTTTTTTAAGGGATATGAGAATGCGTTGGAAGAAGGAAAGAAGGTAGGAATTCGTGTTTTCGAGGGTTTGGAGTATTCGGATTTCGGAACGGATTTCATTATTTTGGGTCTTTCGAGAGAATTCATAAAGAGTAATCCTCAGATGGTTTATATGACGCCTGAGGAGTTTTTGCCGTTTTTCCGTGAGGCCGGCGCATTTATAATCCAGGCTCATCCTTTCAGAGAGGCATCTTATATCAGGGAAGTTCGTTCTTATGCCGAATTTGTTGACGCCGTTGAAGTTATCAACATCGGAAACAGAAATTCTTTATTCGACGATAAAGCATATAATCTTGCTTCAAAGTATAATAAGTTAATGACGGCGGGTTCCGATTGCCACCATTTCGGAAACGAGTTTTTCGGTGCGGGAATTCTTATGAACCGTGAACCGAAGGACGTTGAAGATTTAATGGTGATGCTTAAAGACCGAAATTGCTATTCTTATTTTTTACGGGGTGTTGATTTTGATTCTCGAAAAGATTCAGCTGTGGACCCATAACGGTTTTACCTGTTCCGATATCGAAATAGATAGCGGTTCTTTTGACGTTTCCTCAATTAAATCGAAGGCTTCTTATGCCGTGCCCGGTTTTTCGGATACACATATTCACGGTATCTCAGGTTTTGATACTTCAGACGGCCTTAAAGGCGGAATAGTCGGTATGGCATATGAACTTATAAAACACGGTGTGTCTTCATTTTGCCCGACTACAATGACAATTCCGAAAGATAAGATTATCAATTGCTTTGAAGCCGTGAACGATGCAATTGCAGAGCTTTCGCAAAGCAAAATTCCGCATGCCGAAATTCTTGGTATTCATTTGGAAGGACCGTTTTTAAATCCCGGTAAATGCGGTGTTCAGGATACTAAATCCTGCATGCTTCCGTCCGAAGGATATTGTTTGATTAATGACTTGGAAAATAAGTTTCCGAAACTTCTGAAGATAATCGATATTGCTCCGGAACTTGAAGGTGCTTACGAGTTTATATCCGAATTTAAGGATAAGTATTTTATTTCTGCGGCTCATACCGCAGCCGATTACGATACGGCTCTGATGTCTTTTGACTTGGGTGTTAAGGGAGTAACTCATGTCTTAAACGCGATGAATCCTTTCGAGAAAAGAGCCCCGGGTGTTTTGGGTGCTGCAATAGATTATGAGAAAACATATGTGGAAGTAATTTGTGACGGAATACATCTTCATCCTTCCTTATTAAAGATGATTTTCGCCGTAATATCCGATGAAAAAACGGTTATTGTTTCCGATAGTATGCGCGGTGCTTCAATGCCTGACGGCAAATATCTTTTGGGAGATACCGAAGTTGACGTAAGAGGCGGAAGAACTTTTTTCGGAGTAAATGGGGATTTGGCGGGCTCCGTTACCAATATGGCAAAAGAAGTAGCGGTGCTTAAAAAATGCGGTATAGATGAGAGCAAAATCGTTAAAGCTGCCTCTGTAAATCCGCTTTTAAGATTAAATTTGAAACCTGATATGAGATGCATTAATTTGCTTGACGAGAATTTTAATCTCATTGCAACGGTTTTTGATGGTAAAATAGTCTCTGTTAATTAATTTCGTTGTTTTGGGAGTTTTATGAACGACAGTTGTTGCGGTAACAGTATTTGTAACGGTCCTTTGTTCGCAGGACTTGAGTGTGAAGATTTTCACGATTTTTGTTCTTCCGTCCGTGTGAAGCGTTTTGAGCGCGGTGAAATTATTGCCAGAGAAGGAACGGTTTGTACTTCGGTCGGAATTGTTTCCAAAGGTGAGATTGCAATGCAGAAGATTACTGTCGGCGGCGAATATGCAACAATTGCGCTTTTGTCCGAGGGGGACTTCTTCGGTGATGATATAATCTACGGTTCCGAAAACGTTTTCACTACGACGTTTGAGGCTATGACTTCATGTGTTGTTCAGTTCGTAAGCAAGGATAATCTTAATAAGCTTATGGAAAACTTCCCGACAGTTAAAGACAACTATCTTCGAATCCTTTCTGACAGAATAAGTTCGCAGAACAGACGAATTGCACTTCTTTCACAGAAAACTCTTCGAGAGAAAATAGCCTATTATCTTATAGACTTATATAACCGTGATAAAGGGTCGTTAATCGGAAGCTGCGAAGATTGTTCTTCGTGTAAAAATACATCTTTTGCGGACTGCAAAAAGGCAGGGGAGTCCAGAATCGTTACGCTGCCTGTTTCCAAGGAAATTGTTGCCAAACTTCTTGCTATGCCGAGACCTTCATTCTCAAGAGAACTTATCGCTATGGAAAACGACGGACTTATAAAGGTTAACGGTCGCGATATAATAATTTGCGATGCAGCAAGACTTGAAACCGAAATAGTGGAAGGCCTTAAAAATAACTGAATTGAGTCTCTTTATATGTTATAATAAAGAGTAATTCTTTTATGAGAGGCAGATATTTTGAACGGATATTCAATTTTTGACAAAGCAGTAGATTTTCTTGCCGAGCTCTTTAAGAGCTTGACCGAAGGCTACCTCTTTTTTGGAAGTACGGCCGATGTTGTGCGTGCCGTTTTTGACATCGTTCTTATCGCCGCTCTTTGCTATGTTGCTTTACGATTTGTTAAACAAAGTCGTGCTTGGCAACTGATTCAGGGTTTGATTTTTATATATGCGGTTGTTTTTGTCTGCAGTGTTTTCGGACTTCAGATGGTCGGATTTCTTTTCAGTAAATTGCTTTATGTTTTCGCGATTTTGATGGTAGTTATATTCCAGCCTGAATTGCGAAGAGGCCTTGAGACGGTAGGTCTTAAGTCTTTTACTTCTCTTCGTAAGTCTCTTATTCCTTCTGAATCTGAAGAGAAGAAAGAGGCGTTCAGAGGAATTATTCACGAGATATGCGATGCTTGTAAGGAAATGTCTAAGAGTTATACAGGTGCACTTATCCTTTTGGAGCGTAATACAAAACTTGATGAATTACTTACCCAGGAGAATGCTGTTAAATTTGAATCTTCGGTAACCAGTTCCGTTTTGCAGTCGCTTTTCTACAAAGGTGCTCCGATGCACGACGGCGGTGTTCTTATTCGCGATTCCAAAATTATTGCTGCGAGATGTCATGTTCCGCTTTCTGTAACTATGCATATGCTCGAACGAACAGGAACCAGACACAGAGCAGCCGTAGGCGCGAGTGAAATGGGTGATACCGTTGCTATTGCAGTATCCGAAGAGAGAGGAAAGACTTCCGTTGCAGTAAACGGCAGACTTTTCGAGATGAAAGATGAGAAAGAACTTGAGGCAAACTTGCTTTATTTGTTCGGCTTATCAAATGACGGAACTTCGGTTTCCGGAATTAAGAAGGCTTTACGCGGAATCAGAAAGAAGTCTGATTCGAAGGTGACAACGAGTAAGAAGAAAGCTGTTTCAATAAAGGTTTCAGAGGTTGAAGCAGGTGATTACGATGTCACCAGCGAGAGCAGGAAGGTTGAAACAAAGAGTGATCGCAAAGCTCATAAGAAAATCGTTGCCGAGAACATTGCTTTCCTTATTGCATCAGTCTTAATCTCTTTCGGCTTATGGATTTATATTCAGATTAATACAAACCCGGTTGTTACCAAATCAGTAGTTGTTCCTATCTCATATACAGAAGATCAGGTTCCTGACGGTGTTGATGTATTTTGTCCTTTTGATACGGTTAAAGTTGAGATTGTAGGCAGAAGCAGCGTTCTTTCCAATATTGATACTTCGGATATCGTTGCAACCATAGATTTTTCCGAGGTTACTTCGGCAGGTGTTGCCGAACTTCCGATCAATGTTTCTTCAGCTGATTCGGATATATACTTCCGTGTAAGTCAGCAACTGCCAGAGACCGTTTCAGTTACTGTATATTCTGTGAATAATTGATAGAATTTCTTGTCGAAGTGAATTAAAAACAAAAAATCAGGCGCCCATCGGACGCCTGACTTTATTTGTAATAAATTAAGTTAATCAAACCAAACGTGTCTTAAGTCTTTCAAACGCATCTCGTGCTACAGCTCTTACTTCGGTATCGGAATCGGCAAAAGCCAATTTCTTAACATACTCCTCACAGTGCTTTGCTCCTATGTCTGCAGCTGATGTTGCTGCGGCTGCACGTACACGAGGAGAAGAATCTCTAAGAAGCGGAATAAGAGCCATACCTGATTCATAGGACTTAATCTGTCCGAGAGCCTTAGCAGCAGTAGCTCTGATTATCTCTTCGTCATCACTCGTGTATTTAAGCAGAGCGCTCAGTTTCTGTTTACTACCCAACTTCAAGATTTTCTCACAAACAGCATCAATATTAGCCAAACTGATCACTCCTTCCGTAACTTATTAATCTCATTATCCTATAACTAAGAATATTTTAATAGATTAAAATTACAAACTGATGTAAATTAAATATTACTCAATTGTGAATTAGAAAAACACAAAATATATAAAATTTGTCCTCATTTCAATCTGTAATACCAATCTTTTTAAATATGCTAAAATTATCATGTTTATATTTCTAAATATATCAAAGCGTTGTGTTTGTGTAAAGTAAAATTGTTATATATATGAGGTGTTTTATGGTGAAAAAATACGGTAAAAATTTACCTTTTTTGACTTTGTTATTGATAGGATCATTTTCATTGTTTTCGTGCTCGGTTAAATTGCCTCAGGAGACTCTTCCGTCCTTTAAACCGACAGAGATAACCATCACGGAAACAGAGGTCACCGAGACTACGGAAGTGACTGCCGAACCTACCGAAACAGAGCCGTTACACGGGCCGTTCAGCACTGCAAAGGTAACTGAAATGCCTGTCGAAATTAACGGTAATCTTTCCGTTTCTGAAGGATATATGGTTAATGAGAACGGAGACATAGTTGTTCTTAAAGGAATGAGTTCATATTGTCTTCCTGATTGCGCTGATTTTTTTAACGAAGATGTAGTACAAACTCTTGCTGAGGATTGGGGTTGTGATGTTTTGAGAATATCAAATTTGATCTCGGGAAGTGATTCTTATATGTCGGATCCGGAAGGCTATTTTGTTAAGGTCTGCGACATCATAGATTTGTGTATTGAGCAGGGAATATATGTAATCGTCGATTGGCATATAACCGTAGACGGTGATCCTAATGAACATATTGATGAAGCAACAGATTTCTTTGAAAGAATTTCTGCATTGTACGGTGAGTATCCGAATGTGATTTATGAAATCTGTAACGAGCCTGACGGTTTGGTTTTCGATGCTGAACCTGAAGAGGATGAGGATGAAGGCGAAGAAGGCGAAGACGAAGAGGAAGAGGAAGAGGAGAACAGAGTTAACTGGTCGGATTCGATAGTTCCTTATGCCGAGGCTATAACCGAGGCTATAAGAGAAAATGACGAAGATAACCTTATTCTTGTAGGTACTCCGGATAAATGTACTTCTTTTGAAGATGTAATCGCAAATCCTTTGGAAGATGCAAATACTTTATATGTTTTTCACTTTTATGCTGCTGAAGACAAACAGGAGCAAATCGATAATGTTATGTTGATGGTTGACGCGGGTCTTCCTTTGTTTTGCAGCGAATGGGATACATGTACAAGAGAAAGAACCGGTGAGGTCGATTTTGCGACAGCTGAGTTGTGGCTTACCTTTATGGAAGAAAATCAGATTGGTTGGTGTAACGGATATATCGGTTCGTCTTTTGCCGAGACTGCAAATTCTCTTATGTATATGTCAAATATTTTGACTGATGAAGAGAAAGCGGGCGGTCACTGGCCTGACGAATTTCTTTCCGCATCGGGCATTTTTGTCAGATGCCATCTTTTGGGTATTCCTTATGAGTCGCTCGAAAACTGACAATTCAAGATTTACGTTATTTTGTTTTTCGATATAATGGTAAATAGATTGCTATTTTGAGGTAGAGTTTTGGACTTGAGAAAACGTTTTCTTGTATGCATTTCGGTAGTGTTAAGTATGTTTTTGCTTACCGCTTGTCCGACCATCGTAAACAGCGAAGGCGAAGTTATATTCGGTGAAAGTATTTCGACCGATGCTTCGTCGGGTTTAGAGTCCGAGACTGCCGTTACCGAGACAACTTTGTTTATTCCTACGGTTACTCCTACGCCGGTTCCTACGGCAACTCCTGTTCCGTCTCCGACGCCGACTCTTGCACCTCAAAACGTTCTTGTAAGTTTTATCGGCGATTGCACTTTGGGTGATGCTTTGGCTTGGAACGGTTCAGATGGCGGTTTTGATGCCGTTGTTGACGGTGACTATGAATATTGTTTCCAAAATGCCGTACCTTATCTTTCCGAAGATGATATGACTCTTGCAAATTTTGAAGGAACTTTGACCGATGCGACCGTACATCAGGAGAAAGAGTTTGTCTTCGGATCGCCGTTCGAATATGTTGAGATGCTTACAAATGCTTCGATTGAGGCTGTCAACCTTGCAAATAACCATTCGTACGATTACTATGACGAAGGCCTTCAGGATACTAAGGATACTTTGGACGGTGCAGGAATTGTTTGGAATGATGATGTTACGGTTTCCGTCTATGAGGTTAAGGGCATAAAAATCGGAATGATGGGTGCGCTTTTTCCAAGTTCGGCTTCTACACTATACAGTTATGTTGACGAGCTTAAGGCTGAAGGATGTAACATAATAATTGCATCATGTCACTGGGGCGTCGAGAAAGACTACGAGCCTCGCGCTTCCGAAGTTCAGATTGGTCATGATTTAATAGATTACGGAGTAGATATCGTAATCGGTACGCATCCGCACAGATTACAGCCGATTGAGTACTATAACGGCAAATATATTGTTTACAGTATTTCTAATTTCTGTTTCGGCGGAAATACGGGCCTTTCGGATCCGGATACATGTATTTTGCAGTGCAATTTCCAAATGGATTCCACCAATTCTTATGTTTTGTCTTATGAACTTAATGTCATACCGTTTTCGCAGACTTCGTCGGGACATGTAAACGATTATTGCCCTGTTCCGTATGAGTGGGGAAGCGAAGATTATTACCGTGTTATGGAAAGACTTGACTGGTCACAAGAAGATGAATGAAAATTCTTCAATCTTTATGCAAAGTTACCGAATTGATAAGATGCATTTTAGTATATAATTATTCTGTCTTAATTTTTATTATAAAGGGGCATGTCTCAATGGGTAAAGTTCTTGTTGTAATGGGTTCTGATTCTGATTTCCCGATTATGGAAAAATGTTTCAAAATGTTGAAGAAATTCGGTGTGGAATTTGATGCTACGGTTTGTTCTGCTCACAGAACTCCGGTGAAGGCACACGAGATTTCCGCCGGTGCTAAAGATAACGGTTATTCCGTTATTATTGCAGCTGCAGGTCTTGCAGCTCATCTTGCGGGAGTTCTTGCTTCCAATACTGTTTTGCCGGTAATCGGTGTTCCATGTAAGGGCGGTGCGTTGAACGGTGTTGACGCATTATATGCTACGGTACAGATGCCTACAGGTATTCCTGTTGCAACAGTTGCAATAGACGGTGCCGCAAATGCGGCTTTGCTTGCGGTTCAGATTTTGGCTTTAAGCGATTCCAATCTTTCCGATAAGCTTATCGCTTACAAGAAAGAACTTAATGATTCCGTAAATGAGAAAGACATTAATCTTCAGTCAAAGATTAATTCCATGGAGGCATAATAATGAGCGGCGTATTTGGTTGTATTGATTTAGGTCAGAAAAACAACGATGTTTCAAAACTTACCTATTACGGTGTTTTCTCTTTGCAACACAGAGGTCAGGAGTCTGCAGGTATCGCAGTAAACAATAACGGTACTTTCCTGGTACATAAGCAGTTCGGTTTGGTTGCCGATACTTTTGATGATGTAGTATTATCAACACTTCAGGGTAATATGGCTGTAGCTGCAGCTAAGGTCGCAAAATCCAAAGAGAAGGGTTCCGACTCACTTTTGCCTACAGTAATCAAATCACGTGCAGGTCAGGTTGCTTTAAGTCTTTGCTCTACAATTCTTAATGAGCAGGAAATAAGAGATAAATTAACTGAGATGGGCGCTATTTTCCAGTCCAACACGGATTCGGAATTGGTGCTTTCTTTATTTTCGAGAAATGTTATTAAAACAAATACCATTGAGGAAGCAGTTCTTGAGACAATGAAGGAATTAGACGGCGTTTATGCTATGGTGTTCCTCACAGAGAAGGGTCTTATCGGTGTAAGAGATCCTTTCGGAATGAGACCTTTGGTTTTGGGTAAGAAAGACGATTGCTGGATGCTTGCTTCGGAATCTTGCGCGCTTGATGCTTTGGATGCAGAGTTCATAAGAGATATTGAGCCGGGTGAAATTATTTCAATTTCCGAGAACGGTATTTTCTCCACTTACTACAATAACGAAATTTCTTCTCAGGAAAGAATCAATAACGGTAATGTTTGTATTTTCGAGTATGTTTATGTAGCAAGACCTGATTCCGTAATTGACGGTTCGAGCGTTTATGAGTCACGTGTTAAGACCGGAATGGCACTTGCCAAAGAACATCCTTGCGATTGCGATTTGGTTATAAGTGCACCTGATTCAGGTAATGCGGCTGCTTTAGGCTATGCAAAAGAACTCGGAGTGCCTTACGGTATGGGTCTTCTTAAGAATCGATATGTCGGAAGAACCTTTATTCAGGGCACACAAAGTCAAAGAGAACTTGCTGTTCGTATGAAGTTTGCAATTATTAAGCCTGCTATTGAAGGTAAGAGAATTTGTATCGTTGACGACTCTCTCGTAAGAGGTACGACTACCAAGCATATTATCAACTTCCTTCGTGATGCGGGAGCAAAAGAAGTACATCTTCGTCTTGCATCTCCTGAGGTTAAATATCCGTGCTGCTACGGTGTAAATGCTTCGAAGGGAAGCGAACTTCCTGCTCAGACCATGAGTGTGGCTCAGATTTGCGAGATGATCGGTGCAGATTCTTTGGGTTATGTAAGCTTGGATTCTTTGAGGGCTTCTCTTGAAGGTATTAAGTGCAAAACTTGTGCTGCTTGCTTTGACGGTAAGTTTTGTGCAGGTAAATGTAACGAATAATTCGGGGTGATAGATGAAAATTGCGGTTTTTGTATCAGGCGGAGGAACGAATCTTCAGGCGCTTATAGATAATATTAAAAACGGTTATCTTTCCAATGTTGAGATTTCGTTGGTTGTTTCTTCTTCGGCAAACGCTTACGCTCTAACGCGTGCGGCCGAGAATAACATTCCTTCGGTTGTATTATCCCGAAAAGACTATGCTGACATTTCCGAGTGGGATTCTGATGTGTTAAATGCAGTTAAAGAAAGCGGTGCGGAACTTATTGTTCTTGCAGGATATCTTTCTTTGTTGGGGGAAAAGACTGTTAAAGCTTTCTCGAACAGAATAATTAATATTCATCCTGCGTTGATTCCGTCTTTTTGCGGTGCCGGCATGTACGGAATTAGACCTCATATTGCTGTATTGGAGCGTGGTGTTAAGGTTTCCGGTGCTACTGTTCATATAGTTAACGAGCATTACGACGAAGGTCCTATCATTTTGCAAAAGTCTGTTGACGTTTTGTGGGATGATACACCTGATACGCTTCAGAAGCGTATCATGAAGGAATGTGAGCAGGTAATTCTTCCTAAAGCAGTGAAGATGTTCGCAGATGACGAGATCGAGGTCATCGACAATAAAGTAGTTCTTAAAAAGAAATAAAAATAGGAGTTGTGTAATTATGAAAACATTAGACATCGCAGAGCTCTTAAAGGGCAACGACTATCCGGGAAGAGGAATTATCATCGGTAAGTCCGCTGACGGAAAGAATGCAGTTACAGCTTACTTTATTATGGGCAGAAGTGTTAACTCCCGTAACAGAGTATTTACTGCAACAGAAGACGGTATTAAGACAGAGGCTTTCGATCCTTCACTTCTTACCGATCCGCATCTTATTATCTATTCACCTGTACGTGTACTCGGTAATAAGACAATCGTTACAAACGGTGATCAGACAGACACAATCTATGAGCTCATGGATAAGCAGCAGACTTTCGAGCAGGCTTTGAGAACACGTGAGTTTGAGGATGATGCACCTAATTACACACCTCGTATTTCGGGTATTATGCACGTTGAGAATAATACATATAACTACGCTCTTTCCATTTTGAAGTCAGCTGAGGGTAATCCTGATTCTTGTGAGCGTTTTACATATTCTTATACAAATCCGTTAAACGGTATCGGTCACTTCATTCATACCTATATGGGTGACGGAAATCCGCTTCCAAGCTTTGAAGGCGAGCCTGAAAAGATTGCTCTTGAAGGTGACATCGATTCCTTCACAGATCTTCTTTGGAACAGCCTTAATAACGATAACAAGGTTTCTTTGTTCGTAAGATACATTGATATCGCTACAGGTAAGGCAGATACAAGAATCGTAAACAAAAATATTAAATAAAGGGAGATTACAAAATGGCAAACGAAATGTTATTGAAGTACGGTTGCAATCCTAACCAGAAGCCTTCCAGAGTTTATATGCAGGACGGTTCCGAACTTCCTATCGAAGTATTGAACGGAAAACCGGGTTATATTAACCTTCTCGATGCTTTTAACGGCTGGCAGCTCGTAAAAGAACTTAAGGCAGCATCAGGTATGCCTTCCGCTACATCTTTTAAGCACGTTTCTCCTGCAGGTGCTGCAGTAGGACGTCCTCTTTCCGAGACTGAAGCAAAGATTTACTTTGTAGACGATTTGGGTGAGCTTTCTCCTATTGCTTGCGCTTACGCAAGAGCAAGAGGCGCAGACAGAATGAGTTCCTACGGTGATTTCATTTCTCTTTCCGATGAGTGCGATGCTATCACAGCAAAGATGATTCAGCGCGAAGTAAGTGACGGTATCATTGCTCCGGGTTACACGGATGAGGCTTTGGAGATTTTGAAGTCTAAGCGTAAGGGCACATATAACATCATTAAGATTGATCCTGATTATGTACCGAATCCGATTGAGACAAAACTTGTTTACGGTGTTGCTTTCGAGCAGGGAAGAAACGAGCTTAAGATTGATATGGATATGTTAAGCAATATCGTTACAGACAATAAGGAGATTCCTGAGGATAAGAAGATTGATCTTTTGATTTCTCTTATTACATTGAAGTACACGCAGAGTAACTCCGTATGTTACGTAAAAGACGGACAGGCAATCGGTATCGGTGCAGGTCAGCAGTCCAGAATTCACTGCACACGTCTTGCAGGTAACAAGGCAGATAACTGGTGGCTCCGTCAGCATCCTAAGGTTATGGGTTTGCAGTTCGTTGATGATATCCGTCGTCCTGACCGTGATAACACAATCGATGTTTATATTTCCGACGAGTATGAGGATGTTCTTGCTGAGGGCACATGGCAGACTCTCTTTAAGGTTAAGCCTGAAGTACTAACAAGAGAAGAGAAGAAGGAATGGCTTACGAAGAACTTTGACGTATGTCTCGGTTCTGATGCATTCTTCCCATTCGGTGATAACATCGAGCGTGCTAAGAAGTCCGGTGTTAAGTATATTGCTGAGCCGGGCGGATCCATCCGTGACGACCATGTTATTATGACTTGTAACAAGTATGATATGGCAATGGCATTTACCGGAATCAGACTTTTCCATCATTAATAAGTAATTAGTTGAAGTTTAAGGCTGTCTTTGTAAATCAGAGGCAGCCTTTTATATAGGAGAATAAATGAGCATATTAATTAAGGACACTACAAAAGAAGAGCGCGAAAAGATTGTAGCCGAGTCATTAGGATACGAAAGCGGAAGCTGTGATGAATGTGCCTTGGGTTTGTTCGACATGTATCAGGATTATATTGACGGCAAAAAGGAACTTCGCGAGATCAATATGGAGTTTCAACGCGGGTTCGTAACCGGTGATTCTGACAGTGAAAGCAGCGGATGCGGCTTCTGTTGATAGTGTTTTCGAAAATCAAGCAAATTAAAACGGAGACGAATTGACGTCTCCGTTATTTTTTTGAATTTTTAATCAGTAATTACTGGTTATTGTTGTTGAAGTCAACAGAAACATAACCGTCGTTATCTGCAGGCTGCTGAGGTACAACAGGCTGCGGCTCAACAGGAGTGTAAGCTACCTGAGAAGCAACAGGCTTCTTTGGTTCAGGTTCCTTACCGGTAACAGCGTCCATTCTGAACCAGTATGTTACTACAAATGTGAGAATAGCCAAAGCTGTAATCTGGGAGAACATTGAAAAAGCAATACCTGCAGACTTATATGCGATAGCTTCGATAGGATAGAGCATAAACTTAACTGCATAAGCACCTGCTGCAACTACGAAAAGAATATTGCAAATCTTACGTGAAAAGTTTTTCTTCTTTCCTGAAAGTTTGAGCCAAAGAGCAACAGCAAGGAATGAAATGGCACCGGAAGTAACGATATCAAACGTATTGATTGAAAATCCCCAGAAACTGAAGCTGTAATAGCGTGATCCGATTCCGGAAGGAATGAAAGTTGCTACTGAGGATAACAAAGTGAATATTGAAGAGAATGCAAGGTAAGCGGAGTAAGCTTTTGCAAAGAAAACAAAATCATCGTTCTTGTTCTTGAGTAAGAATAAAAGCGGTAATACAAAAACAGCGGCTCTCAAGATCGTGAGTAAAATATAATTCTCGATAATACCCAAAGTGAATTCGCTTCCGATAATCGGTAACCAGAAGAACATAAGCTGAAGCGCGTATGAACCCAATATAGCAAACAATTCTATTTTAATAAGTTTTTTTGTCTCCATATAGACCTCCTATTTGTTTTAATCAAACATTTTTATATTACCAAACATTTGTATAAATATACAAATAAATAATTAAATACTCACGATAGTCTTGTAAAAGCGAGATAATGTTCATTTTTTAGTTTCTTAATTTGCTTAATATACATATATAAATATGAAAACAAACCATATTGTAGTAAACTATCTGAGTTAAGTTTTTTAAAAAGAGGAGACTTCTATGAAAAATATTCTTGTTGTCGGCGGCGGCGGTAGAGAGCATGCCATTATTATGAAACTTGCTGAAAGTAAGCATGTCGGAAAGATTTATTGTGCTCCGGGTAACGGCGGTATCTCTAAATTTGCCGAGTGCTTTGATGTTAAGGCTACAGATATTGACGGTATTGTTGATTTGGCTCTTAAGCTTAATCCGGATATGGTTGTAGTTGCACCTGACGATCCGCTCGTTATGGGTTTGGTAGATCGCCTGCAGGATAAAGGTTTTATGACTTTCGGTCCTAAGTCAAACGCTGCCATTATTGAGGGCTCCAAGGTGTTTTCGAAAGATTTGATGAAGAAATACGATATTCCGACGGCTTTTTATGAGGTTTTCACCGATTCCGAGAGCGCTATCGAATACCTGAAACAGCAGAACAGTTATCCTGCAGTTATTAAGGCTGACGGTTTGGCTTTGGGTAAGGGTGTTATTATTGCCGAGAACGAAGAAGAGGCCGTAAAGGCTGTTAAGGATATGATTGACGATTTGAAGTTCGGTAAGAGCAGCAGTCGTGTAGTTATCGAAGAGTTCCTTACGGGTCCTGAGGTTTCCGTTTTGTCGTTTACCGATGGTAAGACTGTTGTTCCGATGATTTCTTCTATGGATCATAAGAGAGCATTAGACGGTGACGAAGGCTTAAATACCGGAGGTATGGGAACGATTTCTCCAAATCCGTGCTATACGCCTGAAGTTGCTGCTGAGTGTATGGAGAAGATTTTTATTCCTACAATCGAGGCTATGAATAAAGAAGGAAGAACTTTCGAAGGTTGCCTTTATTTCGGCCTTATGATTACCCCGAAGGGACCTAAGGTTATTGAGTACAACTGCAGATTCGGAGATCCTGAGACTCAGGTTGTTCTTCCTATGCTCGATGCCGATTTGTATGAGATTTTCGAGGCTATTTATAACCATAAGCTTTCCGAAGTTGATATTAAGTGGTTTGACGGCAACTGTGCCTGTGTTGTTATGGCAAGCGGCGGATATCCTGAAAGTTATAAGAAGGGTATCGAGATGAACGGCTTTGACGATAAGGGGCAGGTTGACGGATGTTTCGTTTATCACGCAGGTACCAAGATTTCTGATGATGGCAAGTTCTTAACAAACGGCGGCCGTGTAATAGGCGTTACATGTAAGGGTGATACTTTGCAGCACGCTCTTGATAATGCATATGAAGGCGTAGAGAAGATTTCCTTTGAGGGTATGCATTACAGAAAAGATATCGGACACAGGGCTCTTGGAAAATGAGCAAAAAAATAGGTTTGTTCGGAGGTTCGTTCGACCCGATTCATGAAGGTCATCTCTCAATTATCGAGGGCGCTATCGAAAGCGGCCTGGTTGATGATGTCATCGTTATTCCGACTGTCAGAAATTCTTTTAAACGCGGCAGAGTAATAAGCCCTGCACCTTACAGGTTTTTCATGACGAAAGCTGTTCTTGATGAAATGCTCGACAAGAATAAGTCGATATATAAGCATGTTTTCTTAAGTGACATTGAGTTCTCGATTGAAGGAATATCCTATACGGTTAATACCGTAAGGGAACTCAAAAAAGGTAAGAATATTAAAAAACTCACCGATATCAGCGGAGATTACGAATTATTCTGGCTTTGCGGTTCCGATATTCTTGATTCTTTCGATAAGTGGTATAAGCCCGAAGAATTATTGAAAGAAGTATCTTTGGCGGTTGCAAGACGTCCGGGTGCCGATTCATCTTTTGATTTTAATATCGAAAGACTTGAGGCGATGTATGATACCAAGATTTACTCTTTTGAGATAGAGGGACTTCAAGTATCGTCTTCTGAGATTCGTAAGGAGAACGCTTATGAGAATGTTCCTGAAAGTGCGATTGAGTTCATTACTGTTAACAACATATATGACAGACGTTACTTGGATTTTGTAGCAGATGATACGGTAAATGCCTTTTATGAAGACGCGATTACTTTATACGGATATTTAGGCGAGAAGAGGCTTCTTCATACCATAAACGTTGCCTGTCTTTCCGCTCTTTATGCCGGAATTCACGGAGTTGATGCGGATAAGGCGCTGATAGCAGGTGTTTTGCACGATTGCGCCAAGGAAATAGAGGACGAAAAGCAGCGCGGAATGGCACTTTCGGTGGCGGACGAGTCTTTCGACAACAAGAAACTCTGGCACGGACCTGCGGGCGTGGTAATGGCGAAGGAAGTTTTCGCGATTTCGGATAAAGAAATCCTGGATTCGATTATGTATCACACGACCGGAAGAGGAAATCCTACTGATTTGGATAAGATTGTTTATCTGGCCGATAAGGTTGAACCTGCAAGGGATTATGCCGATTTGAACGAAATCAGAATTACGGCTCTCAAGGATTTGAATAAAGCCGTGTGTATGTGCTTTGATCAGGTTTTCGAAAAGTTCAGGAAAACAAATCGTGAACTTCATCCTTTGTCGCTTGAATGTTATAAGCAACTCGGGGATAATAACAATAAATAATTAATTATACTTGGAGGAATCATATGGACAGTAAAGCTTTGGCAGATAAGATTGCTGTTATTCTTGATAACAAAAAAGGTATCGATATTGAAGTTATCGATGTAATGGATAAGACGGTTTTGGCTGACTATTTCGTAATCGTAAGCGGTAATTCAACTACTCAGATTAAGGCATTGGCAGATGAAGTTGAGTATGTTTTGAAAAACGAAGACGGAATTGTTGCTGATCATGTTGAAGGTCACGGATCCAATCGTTGGGTTTTGATTGACTATAAGGATGTTGTAGTTCATGTTTTCCATCCGGAAGATCGTGCCAACTATAACCTCGAGAAGCTTTGGGAATCCAAAAAGGGTTTTGAAGGCTGATATACTTTTAAAAACTGAACTTTTGAAGCTGTCTCAAAACATGGAACGGTTTTGGGACAGTTTTTTGGCTCTTCACATTTTTTGTGGGATTACAATAAAGTTAGCAGGAAGTGATATGTAACGAACCAAGGTGAAAAAGTAATTGTCATCTCTGTAGCCGTAGCCAACTCTCTTAGCAACTTTAATCTTATTGTTCAGGC
>JAZLML010000046.1:0-32536 GCA_045598625.1 Saccharofermentans sp. | reverse complement strand
GATATAATGCTCATGTGAATGAGCAGAAAATAAACCGTGGGACACACGGGGATAGCTTATTGATACTTGTCTCGTTAGAGACATTGAGTAAGAAGCCCCCACTTCAAGCATGGAATGCTAAGTGGTGGGAGCATGTCACTTATTCTACTCGTGTATAAGTAATATAAGATACATTGTCGTCAGTTAAGATGAAGTTCAAATTAGTATTTCCATCTGTATAAGTGATAGAGGAACCATTTGATACATAAGATTCACCGTATATATCAGTGATTTCTTCTGAAGTTGACCCGATACCGATACCTTCATCGGTTTTTGTTATGTCATCTTTAAATTCGATGGAAAGAACATAATCGATATCATCTTTAGGATAAGTTTTAATTGTAACGCTTCCGTAAGTATAAACCTTATCAAGACCCTGAAATGCACAGGATTCGGATTCGAAATAATCGTCAGCTTCACCGAGTGAATCAACAATATCACTAAAGTTGTCATTAGGTTTAATCTTTATGCCGTTTAATGTATATCCGTATTCGGATACGATAACAGCAACCTCGGAAGAATCAGGTGAAACCTGAGATGACTCGTTTACAGTATTAGTTCCGGTGGTTGCAGCGGTAATGGCTGTGTTATTGTTTGCTCCTGATGAACAAGCAGTAATTAAACTAAATAACATAACGGATGTAACCGTTAAGGTAAGAATTCTTTTCATATTGCCTCCGATATATATGGTTCTGATATATTAATTCTCTAATTCTGACAGTTGTTGTTCTTTCATCTCATAATAGAAAACAATCTTGTCCTGCCAAATCGAAGAAATTGTCTCATTATCTCTGTAATCAGTCAAGCCTAAGTCATTAAATAAGGTGTTTCCCAAATACAAGGTAAATTTCTCGGCTCCGGAATTATTGAGGTGTAATCCGGCATCGTACGTATCAACAGACATATCAAGACCGATTTCAGCTTGAAGAGGAATGTAGTTAACGTATGTGAGCTTATGTTCTTCGGCATACTTAACCATTTGAGCATCCCATTCAGGATACCAGTACGGAAATTCAGTCGGTGCTTTGATTAATATTAGGTTAATACCATTCTTCTTACAAATCTCGGTCATCTTATCAAGATAGAACATTGCATTTGAACCGAGAGTGTAGTCGGTTAAAGGCGTAGGGGAAGGGAAACCTGTCTGAGGTTTAACGTCACATCTCATATAGTAACCGTTATGAGTAACCAGATCTTTATTAAAAAGATAGGTAAAGTCATCAGTCTCGAGTTCAGACCATCTGTCGTGATATCTGAGAATAGGGAAGACGTATTCGATAAATGATTCGTCTTCGGTCATCGAGGCGTTGATGCAGTCTGTTTTCGAGCTTGACCACTTCATACCGTCAATGCTCATTCTGTTATATGTTTCGCTCTGTGGTTTGTCATATTTAAGAGAAAGAACATTAAATACGACTACTTTCGGAGTCTCATATCTCAGAGTGTCTTCAAGAAG
The DNA here is from genome assembly GCA_045598625.1 of Saccharofermentans sp. Taxonomy (GTDB): domain Bacteria; phylum Bacillota; class Clostridia; order Saccharofermentanales; family Saccharofermentanaceae; genus Saccharofermentans. The sequence goes on along the minus strand of JAZLML010000046.1, from coordinate 31,041 downwards.
GTAATACGACTGCCAAGGAAGCTGTTGTGCGCTGCCTCTGATGTAACTTGTGTATCCGAAATTTTCATATAGTGTAACAGGGGATATGTTCTCATATAATTCGCAGTCACCGATAAAGATGATTTCGTGTGTAGATTTGTCCCTATAGTATTCTTCAATCATTGAGCCTTCAACGATTCCGTGCTGAAATTTAGGTATCAGCAAAAGCTGCAGCAAGAACAAAGCTGCAATTAAAACCGTTAATACGGAAATTACTTTGATTGTCGTAACTATTCTTTTCCTCATACTATCCTCAGAATTGGTTATAAATAAACTGATTTGAATCGTATCCGATTCCGTAAGCGCCGAAAACAATTATTATGATAAACAATATACATATAACTGCGGTAAAGCCGGAAGGTTTCTTATAAAGCTTGTCACGTATGTTATTACCCTTTGCCTTATATATACTGTTCAAAAGAATTATCAAAAAACCAACTGCCAAAACGATATAGTCACTTCCGTCGATTCCAAGCTGAAGAAGTGATCCGTCGGCAAAGATTTTGAAGTTGAAAGTTGTAAACATGGAAAATACCATCTTAAAAGTCAGAGGAACGTCTCTATAACAATCAAACATTCTGATCATACTCATAAGAAGTATTGTCCTTATTATCTCGAAAACTCCGTACCATGACTTTGTTTTAACATTGAAACGTCCGTGAAACTTACGATATAACGGTTCTAATTCCTGAGATATCATGATTACAACGAAGTTCATTAAACCCCAGACAATGAAATTCCAGCTTGCGCCGTGCCAAAGACCTGTCGTAAACCATACAATAAAGCACGAAAGATATACGCTTACTCTTTTACCGATTGTCTGTCCCAAATGCTTTCTGGACCATTTTGAAAGTTTAAGCATAGGTCCGCAGACGGATACCGGATAGAAAATATAATCCGTAAACCAAGAACCCATCGTAATATGCCAACGATTCCAGTATTCTTTGATATTTTTAGAGAAATAAGGAAGATTAAAGTTTTCTGTTACCTTAATTCCCAAAACTTCAGCGATACCGATTGTAATATCGATTCCGCCTGTAAAGTCGCAGTAAAGTTCAAAAGCATAAAACAGCATTGCAACGAAAACATAAAGTCCGCCGTAAGCGTCAGGGTTTTTGATTAAACAGTTAACGGCAACTATAATTCTGTCGGCGATTACCATCTTTTTAAAGTAACCCCAAAGAATTCTCATAAGGCCGTAACTGATATTTTTCATCTCAAACTTGTGCTCCGTGAACAATGTCTCGGATAAATCAGAGTATCTGCTTATAGGACCTTGAATAAGCTGAGGGAAGAAGGATACAAAAAGCGCAAACTTAAAAAAGTTTTCACAAGCTTTTTGCTTACCTCTGTAAACATCAATAAGATATCCCAAAGATTGAAAAGTATAAAATGAAATACCAAGAGGAATGAGAATTTCCAAAGGCTTAATTGCTTTGCTTTCATCAAGGAACGTATTTATGTTATGTATTGTAAAATTCGTATATTTGGTAAAAGCTAGAACCCCTAAATTGATAAGGAGACAAATAAGCATAAGAGTAAACCTTTGCTTTTTATTCTTTTCCTTATATGCCTTCTTCTCGTCTTTTGAAAGGTTTTCCTTATTGGTTTTCAGATATTCATCCTTCTTGTTTTGAATGTTTTCGATAAGTCTCGAGAATAAGAAGGTCGAGATAGTAGTAAACAAAATATATATGAAATATCTGAATCTTGGTATGAATGATAAAAATAAATCCCAAGAAAAACCTATGGTATCAGATACTTTTATAAGTTCAAAAACATCAGCCATGCAGTAAAACAGATAGCTTGCAAGTAAAAGAAGCGGCCACTGACACTTTTTTGGCAGAATATAGTATGCCAAAAATAATATCAGCAGAAACCCGATGAATTCATAAGAAGTAAAGAGAAGCCCCATTAATCCTCACTTAATCGCATTATTAACTCATAAAGAGCCTTGGCTGAATTGAAGTTCTCAGGGATAATTTCTTCTGCAGGAATTGCAACGTCAAAATTCTCGTCGATTTCAGAAATGATTGAAACTATATCGAAAGAATCCAAAATCTTGTCATCAATCAAAGTATCACATTCCTCGAAATCTACTTCAGGGTGAAGATCACACAAAATACTGATTAAATCGTCCATAATTATTTCTCCGTTATCATTTTACTTAATTTATTTCTGTCAAGTTTTCCGTTAGGTGTTGTCGGAAGACTCGAAAGTTTGTTAACACTGTTCGGAAGCATATATCTCGGGAGTTTATCCTTCAAAATAGCTATGAGTTCTTTAGCCTCAATATCTCCGCTGTAAAACAATACTATTTTACTCTTTTCTTTATCGTATACACAGCAAGACTGATTAACTTTATCAAGCATATTTACATTAACTTCGATTTCTCCCAATTCGATTCGATGTCCCATATGCTTAATCTGATAGTCTTTTCTCGAAACGAAAACAAGCTCACCGTACTCGTTATATTTAGCCAAATCACCGGTTCTGTATATGAGCTCCGGATATCTGTCATTTAAAGGGTTTTGTACGAAGCATTCATTTGTCTTATCGAAAGCGTGATAGTAACCCAAAGTAAGTGCAGTTCCTCTTATACAGATTTCACCGACAGAACCTTCAGGTGCCAATTTGTTATTCTCATCGAGCAACAAAATCTCAGTATTCGTAAAAGGTCTTCCGATAGGAATTGCTTCATCCAGTTCGAAATCTCTGTTAACTTTATAATAGCAGCTCATTCCGGTAGCTTCAGTAGGTCCGTATAGATTTGTAAATGAAGCATTAGGAAGCGCTTTCTTCCAGCGGTTAAATTGCTTGATAGGGAAGACCTCCGAACCGAAAGCAATATTGTTTAAATACTGAGGTACAATTTTATCGAAAGTATTAAATGCGGAAATCATTGTTAACGCCGATACAACCCAGCAAACGGTGTTAATCTTATAAGTATTCATGTATTCGACAAGCTTAACCGGAAACATGAATAAATCCTTAGGGATCAAATAAGTAGTAGCACCAAACTTCAAAGTCGGATAAAGCTCTTTAAGGCATGCATCAAAATAGAGCGGTGTCTGATTTCCGAAAACAGTATCCTCATTGAATTCCAATACCGAAGACAAGTTCTCGATATAGTCAATAACAGATCTGTGACAAGCTACTACGCCTTTAGGAATTCCTGTAGAACCTGAAGTAAATACAACATATATAGGATCTGTATCAAGCTGTCTGTCAGATATATCGGCTAACGCGGCATCATTATGTTCATATGAGCAAATGTCATCATACTTAACTATCTGACCGTCGAAATTAAAGTCATTTACCTTATCAATCGTATCGTTATCGCATATCATCAGCTTTGGCTTCAGATTATCCAAAATTAAGTCGATTCTGAATTTCGGCATTTCATCGTCGATGCAAACATAAAAGCATCCGGCATAAATAGTCCCGAAAAAAGCAGATATCTCATCAGGATGTTTTCTCATATAAACGACTATCGGTTCGTTATATAAACCGATCTCGACGATTTTTGAAGCTACCGAGCGGGATTCATTATAAAGTTCTGAGAAGGTAAGTGAATCTGTACCGTTCGAAAACGCGATTTTCTCAGGCTTTAACTTAACAATATCATCTAAATACTCAAGTACGTTTCTCTGTTGCATATATAATTCCTTACTTAATGTTAATTAAATCTACCAAACTCTTTTTAGACTTCTTTCCGCAATTTTGTATGGCGGTAACAGCCAATACTTCCAATGTATCGATAACATTATCACCTAAATCAAAAAATTTTCTTAAGCAAGATAATTCGGTGCATCCGAGGATGACTGCCTGTGCACCTTGCCTTAATGCCTCATTTTTAACATTGTAAAAATCATCTGCTGAAGGCTTGGTGCCTGCCTTTATATTGTCATATATGAGTTTGTTAACGGTTTTCTGGCAATATTCATTCGGAGTAACGGCAGTAATACCAAATTTGTTTAACTCATTCTCGAAAATCTTGCTTTTAATCGTTCCTTCGGTACCCAAAACCGTTACAGTCTTAACGTTTCTGTCGTTTAAAACCTTACAGGTTTCACGAATTCCGTTTATTACCGGAATATTAACGGCAGATTCCAGATCATCATGAAAATAGTGTGCGGTAATACAAGGAACAGCAATACACATTACATCGGAAGATTGGAGTTTTTTAGCAATATCCAAAAGATATGGCTTCGGATTATCGCTTGATTTACCCAGAATAAAATCAGTTCTGTCAGGGATGCAAGGGAAATTATAGATAATTGAATTCAGATGTTCCTGATCTATCGAAGCATCGGTAGATTCAACAATCAATTCCAAAAAGTATGCTGTTGCCATCGGTCCCAAACCACCGATAATTCCCAGTGTTTCCATCAGTTTCCTCCGTTAGGGGGAGTTGCCCCATCAACAATAGTGAAGTTATAGTAATTCAGCATATACTGACAAGACTCTGTTTCTCTGTCAGGATATAAAGACTCATCAAACACATGGGAATTCCAGTGCGTTGATGCATCGAGTTCGGCATCCGTCAGCATAAATCTGTGATTATCGGTATCTTCAAATGCGGTCGTATCAAAGTGATACCATCCGAATCCCACATTAATAAGGTTCCAGAAATGTGATGAGTAACTGGTATCACTTTTTACCATATCGATGTTCTCGATACCTGCTTCATCAAGCAATGCTTTTGATACTGCAAAATAGGTAAAACAGTCGCCCATATGAGTAGTAAAGCCTCTGATTGCTTCTCTTATATAACTTGTTTTATCTGAATCGGAAGCATAGTAAACATTGCTTCTGACCCATCCGAAAATCTTAAAGGCTTTTTCCATATCGGTCATATCATCTGTGATAATGGTAGAAAGTACGTCCTGGGCCAATGCCTTCATCTCATCTATCTGTTCAAAGCCTTCCGGTTTAATGTATAGAGTTAAGGTGCATGTCTCAGTAGTAACATTTCCGTATTCGTCTTCGGCTTTATATATAACCTGATATTCACCCTCTTCGGTGAGGTTAACACCGCTGTTATCAACTGTTACTTCAATATCTTCATCCCAGTTATCTTCGGCATAAACGTCGTTCATATAACTTATAGGATCACCGATATAAGCTTCCAAGTCGCAGACGTTATAGATAACAGGACATTCGGTATCGGTAATGATGTTAAGTTGAGAAGTAATTACGGTACTGTTTCCGGTTGTATCCGTAATTATTACATTTACATCCTGAGTACCTACATATGTAAAATCAGGTTCGTCTAAAAATTCAATATTTACGTTGGTTACATCGGAAATATCAGTTACGAAATCCGTGGCTGCCAAAGGATTGTCATGAAGTTTGATTTCGTGATTAATCGGTTGTCCGACAGGGGATATAGTATCTTCAACATGAAGAACCGAGTCAAATTTAACGAGTCTGCCGTAACCGATTGTAACAGGGTAGTCTCCCGGTATTGAAGTATTTAAGCCTGAAACATCTGAAGCAAAATATGCCATATCCGATGGTACAAACAAAAAGTCGTTTACTCCGACGTTACTTCCTGCTTCAACATAGATGTCCGTATATCCTCTCGGAAGAACTATCCAATATAAGAAACATAATAAAATGGATTCAAGAATAACAATTGCGAATAAAAGTCCCGTATGGTTTTTCTTTTTGGGTTCAGAAGCTTTTCCGGTATTTTTTGTTGTTGCGTTACTGTTTGATGCAGGATTAGTAGTTACCTTATGGTAAACAGGAGTGGAAGTAGTAGGAATTGATTTTCTGACATTTCTGTTTCCGGCTCTGTTAAGGTCAGTTGAAAATTCGACCTTTGAATTATCGCTACCATGCTTTTTCATATTAATATCAGTCCTTAAATTAATATAATTATTATAATAATAAATATGAAAAATGGACTAAAAAATTGCACAAAAAAACAGAGGTCATATGACCTCTGTTATGGTGCACCTTCAGGGACTCGAACCCGGGGCCCACTGATTAAGAGTCAGTTGCTCTACCATCTGAGCTAAAGGTGCATTTGCTGACTTTTCAACTGACGGTGATAATTATATCTATAAGGATATGCTATGTCAACACCTTTTTAAACTATTTTTTCTGCTCGAAAAAATCAACCATATCAAGAGTGCAGAAAGGCTCTTTAAGCGGTAGCTCCACAGAAGTTTTAAGCTTTGCGGACTTATAGATACCAAGCAAATTATCAACTGAAGTATAGCCTGCATAAGCATCAGCTATTGGTTCTTTGCCGTTTCTTATTGATTCAACCAAATCTGCATAGATTCCCGTGTGAGGATTAAGTGCGTACTTAAAGGATTTAAAGCCTCCGACCTTAAGTTGTCTTCTGATGTATTTGCAGTTAATCTTCTTTCCTTTCTCATTAAGAATGTTAAGGAAAGGCATTCCTTTGCGAAGCCCCAAATTGATAAAGCCTTTCTCGCAACTGATGCTGAACATTGCTTCTTTATTGTTTTCCAATGTTGCGGTTGTTCCTTCAATCATAGAAAGAGCTCCGTTCTCCATTGTGAAAACAGCCATTCCCAAATCTTCTGCTTCAATGTTTCTCAGACGTTTTGAGATAGAAGCGGTTACTGAAACCGGTTTTAATCCCATAAGCCAGAAAAGAAGATCCACAGCGTGAATTGTCTGATTCATAAGAGCACCGCCGTCACTTTTCCAAGTACCGCGCCAAGCTGCTGAATCATAGTAGTCCTGATTATGTCCCCATCTAACGTTAATTACGCCGTGAGTAACTTTGCCGTAAACACCGTCTGCGATATCTTTCTGCAATAATCCAACAAGCGGGAAATATCTGTATATATGGCCCATGCAAATCTTCGCTTCGGTTTTAAGTGACAATTCGTATAAATCTTTTGCTTCGGCGGAAGACATTGTCATAGGTTTCTCAAGAAGTATGTTAATCTTACGGTTTAAGCATTCACAAGCCATCATATAATGAAGACCTGATGGAACCGTTAAAGCGCAAATATCAGGCTTTTTCTCATCGAGCATTTGCTTAAAGTCGGAATAAACGGGAATATCTTTAAATCCGAATTCATTAAGAAGCTTATTGGCATTATCGCTGTTTGTATCGGAAACACCTACCAAAACCAGGTTCTTTTTGAGCGTCTTTATCGCTTTAAGATGTTTTGCGGCAACTCTTCCGCAACCGATAATCGCTACTTTTAAAACTTCCATAAAAAGCCTCCCCGAAGAAGATTGCCTATAGTTTATCATAAGTTATTGTTATAATTACCATAAATACTTTTATTGAGGTTAAGCGTATGAATATGAAGGACATCATTGCCGATAAAAGATACGGCAGGGAACTTTCCGATGAACAAATTAATTTCTTTGTTAAAGGTGTAACCTCAGGTGATATTCCTGATTATCAAACTTCAGCACTTCTTATGGCTATTGTTCTTAACGGAATGAATGAGCGTGAATATTCTACACTTACGATGGAAATGGCCAATTCAGGTGATATGCTTGATTTATCTTTCCTTACTAATAAGGCTGTTGATAAGCATAGTACCGGCGGCGTAGGTGATAAGTGTACCCCGATAGTTCTTTCTTTGGCGGCTTCTTTCGGTGTAAATCTCGTAAAACTTACAGGTAAGGGACTTGGATTTACAGGCGGCACCATCGATAAGTTTGAATCCATTCAAGGCTTTAACATTTTTATCGATACGAAAGATTTTCCGAGACTTGTTTCAGAGAACGGTATGGTTATTTCAGGTCAGACGCCTGATTTGGCACCGGCAGATAAGATTCTCTATTCACTTCGTGATGTAACTTCTACCATAGATTCTATTCCTCTTATTGCTTCGAGTATTATGAGTAAGAAGCTTGCGGGCGGAGCTGATGCCATTGTTCTTGATGTTACATGCGGTGACGGTGCTTTTATGAAAACCCCTGAAAGCGCTGAAGAATTAAGTAATGCAATGATTAATATCGGAAAAGCCCGGGGAAGGGATGTTACATGCGTTATCACTTCAATGTATGAGCCTTTGGGAAGATCCGTCGGAAACGTTCTTGAGATGATGGAGGTTTTCGAGACGCTTTCGGGCAGAGGTCCGGACGATCTTGTTCAGGTTGCTACTACGCTTGCAGCTTATATGATTAAATCCGGAAATGTTGAGGCTTCTTCGTTATCTGTAGAGGAACTTATTTCTGAATGTAAGGAACGCTTAAATAACGGCACCGCTTTGGAAGTGTTTGACAGATTGATAATAGGTCAGGGCGGTCAGGTATATTCATCCGGTAGCCCTGTATATAAAGACTATCCTGCCGAGACAGCGAAAATACACGCCCCGGTGGAAGGTTATATTACCGAAATTAAAGCTGATTATATCGGAAACGCGTCTGTTGAACTCGGTGCAGGACGTCTTGTTAAAACAGATGAAATTGATTATGGTGCGGGAATAACACTTTATAAAAAGTGCGGGGAGTTTGTTAAGCGCGGAGACGTAATTTGCGCATTATATAAAGGTAAGAATTCCGTGATTGATGAAGAACGACTGGAAAGAGCTATAGATTTGGTTTTCGATGCTTTCAGTTTCAGCGATGAGAAACCGGAAGATAAACCTCATGTTATAAAGGTTTGCAAATAACGCTTCTTGTTGTATAATCAAAAAGAACAAATGTTCACTAACTGACGGCAGGTGTTTATGCAGGCGAAAGAAGAAGTATATTTAGGAATCGATCCGGGTTATGCAATTACGGGATACGGAATAATTAAGAAGTCCGGAAACAGGCTTACACCTGTTGATTACGGTGTTATTTCTACGAAATCCACTCAAGAGTTTCCTGAGAGATTACTGGCTATTAATACTGTGATTAAAGAACTGATCACTATTTATAAACCCGATTATATGTCCGTAGAGGAATTGTTCTTAAGTCAGAATCGTACAACTGCCATAGGTACTGCTCAGGCTCGCGGTGTTGTTATTTTGGAGGCGGCCCGTGCCAATATTCCTGTTTTCGAATTTACGCCGGGACAAATTAAACTTGCTGTAACCGGTTACGGTAAAGCTGATAAGATTCAGGTTTCGCAGATGGTCAAAAATCTGTTGGGGCTTAAAGAAATCCCTAAGCCTGATGATGCCTGTGACGGACTTGCTGCAGCCATTTGTTTAGCTAATACCGGAATTCAGTATTCCGAGAAGGCTGTTTCCGGTTATCAGTATGGCAGATACGGCAAAAAAGAATGGTTTTAAGGAGAAGATAAGTTAATGTATTCGTATATTAAAGGTACTTTGGTAAAAAGAGACGAGGAGTATATAGTTGTTGATAATAACGGAATAGGTTATTTGATAAATTGTCCTTTTACTATTTCTTCTTCATTCGGCCCCGTAGATACTGAAGTTAAGTGTTATGTATATCAGAGCGTCCGAGAAGATGACATAAGTCTTTTCGGCTTTTACTCGGAACAGCAGAAAGATATGTTCCTTCAGCTTATTACTATAAGCGGTATCGGTCCTAAGGTTGCTTTATCCATATGTTCACAGATTTCTCCGGATAAACTTGCCATGGCTGTTATGACAGATGATGTTAAGATGCTTACTGCAGTTAAAGGATTAGGTAAGAAGGGTGCTGAACGTATTATTCTTGAATTAAAGGATAAACTTAAGAAGAATAGTTCTAATGTCAGTGATATAGCAGCTTATGTTCCGATGCCTGATAACATTAATGATGAGAGTAAGAATATTATATCGGATGCTGTTACTGCATTGGAAGTTTTGGGTTATAAAGAGAGCGAAGCTCATGATATAGTTGTAATGTCTTATGAGGACGGAATAACTTTGGAAGCTCTCATAAAGAAGTCTTTAAGCAGTATCGGAAGAAGACAATAAGAGGTAAATATGTCATTTAGTACTTACGACGGATATGATGATGGTTCCTCGTTCGGCAATTTCGGCGAAGAAGAACGTATAATCGGACGGCAGAAGCAATTCGGTGACAGAGATGAGAAGACATTGCGTCCTGTTACATTGGATGAGTATAGCGGTCAGGAAAAGATTAAGAAGAATCTATCCATCTTTATAAATGCGGCTAAGACCAGAGGCGAAGCGTTGGATCATGTCCTTTTATATGGTCCTCCGGGTCTTGGTAAAACAACTCTTGCGGGAATTATCGCCTCTGAGATGGGGGTAGGTCTTCATATTACAACGGGTCCTTCGATTGAAAAGGCAGGAGATTTAGCTGCTATTCTTACGAATCTTAATGAGAATGAAGTTCTTTTTATTGATGAGATACATCGTTTGAACAGAAGTGTTGAAGAAGTTTTATATCCTGCAATGGAAGATTTTTGTCTTGATTTAATGATTGGAAAAGGACCTTCAGCAAGATCTGTCAGACTTGATTTGCCTAAGTTTACTTTAATCGGTGCCACTACCAGAGCAGGTATGCTTTCTGCGCCTTTAAGAGATCGTTTCGGTATGCATCACAGACTTGAGCTTTATGAAGCAAATGATTTGGTTAACATATTAAGGCGCGATGCAGGACTTCTTAATATCGAAGTTAATGATGAAGGCCTTTATAACATCGCTTCAAGATCCAGGGGAACCCCTAGAATTGCAATCAGACTTCTTAAGCGTATGCGTGATTTTGCATTATATCTTAATAAAGATGTAATTGATAAAGAGGTATCTGATTACGGACTTAAAGCACTTGATATTGATGACTTCGGACTGGATGCAATTGACAGAAGAATTTTAACTACCATAGCGGATATTTTTAACGGCGGTCCTGTAGGTCTGGAGACATTGGCTGCCTGTACGGGAGAAGATGCAATTACAATCGAGGATGTTTACGAGCCATTTCTTTTGCAGAACGGTTTTATTTCTAAGACGCCCAGAGGAAGAATGCTTACATCCCGAGCTTACGAGCATTTAAATATTCCTATGCCAAAGAAGCCCGGTAATTCGGAAGATGTGGAGGGCGGCAACTAATGTCTTTATTACTTCATTGCTGTTGCGGTCCGTGTTCCATGTATCCGGTTAAGTATCTTAAAGAGAACGGATTTGATTTGGATATGTTTTGGTTTAATCCGAATATTCATCCTGAATTTGAATATAACAGACGTCTTGAGAATCTTAAGATGGCATCTTCATATTTTGATGTAAATTTGATTGTTGAAGATATGTTTTTACAGCATTTATGGGACGATAAGGCATATGAGGGTACTTTTCCTACCAGATGTTCTATGTGCTATGACATGAGACTTGATAAGACTGCTCAAATCTGTGCAGAGAAGGGTTTTGATTCCTTTACGACTACTTTGCTTGTAAGTCCGTATCAAAATCATGAGCTTATCTGTGAAACTGCGGTTAAAAAAGCTCAGAAATATAATGTTGAGTTTAAGTATTTTGATTTTAGACCTGGTTTCAGAGAAGGCCAGAATATGGCCCGTGAAATCGGTCTTTACAGACAGAAGTATTGCGGTTGCATCAATTCTTTGGATGAATCTGACTTTAAAGAGAAGATCTATAAGAGTTTTGAATCTACCTGAGCAGAAGCATATATAGAATAGTAACCTTCGTAAATGACCATTCCCGGTTTAGCCTTCGGTATCTTCTTAACGTGAGAAACAGGGCAGTAGTCAATTTCTGCCTTAATATCGCTACCGAGTGTTCCTTCAGCTGCGGCATGTTCTTCCAAAACAGAAGATTTTGAATAAAATGCAGAAATTTGGGCTGCTTCAAGAATGGATGAGTCAGACGGCATTTCTTCGTTAGATTTTGTAACCAGAATTACGTGAGTTCCGGGTAAACCCTTGATATGAAACCACCAGTCGTTTTTCTTTGCAACTTTAAAGGTTAAATAATCGTTTTGAATATTATTTCTACCGCAATAAATTGTATGTCCGTCTTTGGACATAAAGGTTCTGTAGTTTTCTTCGGTTTTATTCTCGTGCTTGGCTTTAGCTTTATTGTTCTCGTTGATTCTTTTTGAAGCAGCTCTTATAGCTCTTGAAGAAGCTTTTCCTGATTTTGATAAACCGACCGTCTTATTTGGATCTGTTGGATTATTAATATGTTTTGCTTTTCTGACTTTGGAAGCTGAAACACTTTCGCTTTTAATTTCTTCTTCAATTGCTTTTAAGTCGTCCTTATTATCGGCAGATTCAATGGCTGCTTTAAGGCTTCTTAAGTACATAACAGCATTTCTGTCGTCTTCAAGGTACTCCTCGGCGATTTGAAACTTTCTCTTTGCTTTGCGGAATTTCTTATAGTATTCCTGAGCATTGTCGGTAGCGGAGAGGGAAGGATCGAGGGAAATTGTAATCTCTTTTCCGTCTTCGCTGTAAATATCTACACAAGTAACTTCGTGAGCATTTGGTTTAATCATATACGCATAGGTTAAAATGTCGTCACCGTAGTTTTTGTATAAATCGGCCATTTTACCTTCTTCATAATCTTTCTCATGAACAGAGGCCTTATTGGCTGCATGTGTGAGAGCATTTTTTACTATTGCTAAAAGGCTTGATTTCTTGTTTTCGAAATCTACGGAGAATACTTTTGAACGATAATATGTATCGATTGCCTCCGAAAGACATTCATATTTCTTGGAAATACTGTATCCGACCAAATCTGTGAAATAGAAGTCAGAAACCTCTTTCTCATCCGTGAAAAAAACGGTCGGTACATATTTCTTCTCGAAAATCATCTCTATAAATTTGGTAAGCACACTTTTTATAGAGTTACTTTCATTGTCGTTTAAAGACTTTACCGGAAGTTTGCCCTCAATATCGGCTTTTATGCATAATTGACTCGCGATAAGCGGCGAAAATCCCATTATCGAATTAAGTAAAGCTTTCTCGATAGGTCTATTTATCTCACTTTCCTTAATCGGGAGTTTTCCGTCTTTAAGTATTGATAATGCTTCATCTAAGAGATATTTATCCTGTTTTGGCGGATACTCGTATATTTGTGCAGGCATAAGCTCACGAAATCTTGAAACCGAGAAATCAATGTGAAATGCTGAATCAATTATTTTTCCCGTTGCGTTTACGAGTACTATATTACTGTATCTTCCGATTAATTCGATAATTAAACGCATTTCTTTGGTATCGTGAAGTTCATCAACGTTCGAAAACTTTATCTCAATGATTCTTTCGTAATCAGGGCAAGTAACGGATACAATCTTTCCGCCTGAACAGTATTTACGCAGAAGCATACAAAAAGAAGGCGGCATCATCGGGTTTTCGCGCGTCTCATCAGTTAAAAGAACTCTTGGTGCAGTCGGATCTGTGCAAATCAGAAGTCTTTTATTCACATTGTTACCGCGAATGAGAATAAAGATATTATGTTTATCAGGTTCATAAATCTTATCTATTCTTGCACCTGACAATGTATCGTTTAATTCATCTGCCAGAATTTTACAAAACAAACCGTCAATTGCCATCAGACCGAAGCTCCTTGTGATGAGTTGCTTTTGGATTCTTTGGACGAATCAACGAAAACTTTAACACTCCATACAATTATCGACACAATCAATTCAATTCCCAATATAAGAAAGAATCTGTCGAAATTATTCCAACTTATCAATAAATTAAGTCCGATGATGGCAGCAATTATAAATACGGACAACAATATCTTAAAAAATCTGGTCTTTGTGAATGCGTGAAAATAATCGGCACCCGAAACCGATTTTGCAGGCGCAACCTGTGTTTGTGTTTTTTTGCTTGAGGAATTCTTTCTTCTTGCTGAAGTATTTGTTCCTGTCTTGGGTTTCGTACTTGTTTTCTGTGCCATATTTATCTCCGTTAATATTACTTATATGATTTTATCACTAATATTATTATTAAAAAATAAAACGACCTGCATTTCTGCAGGTCGTTTGTATATACAAAAGATTTGTTTTATTCGATTTCGCCCTTTTCTTTGAGAAGCTTTTTAATCTTCTCAGTAGGATTAATAAGATTGGAGAGGGAAGAGTCGTGGTTAATTGCGTCAATAAGAAGTGCTACGAACTTACACATATTAACATCTGCAAACCACGGAGCTTCAAGAAGTTCAGGTCTTCTGTAAATAAGGTTTGTAGCAAATACTTTACTTATAATTCCTTCCTCATACGCCTTGCTGAAGTGATCTACACCCTCGGTAAACAATCCGAAAGTAACGGCACAGAATACGTTTCTTGCGCCTCTTTCTTTCATTTCTCTTGCGATATCGAGCATCGAATCACCGGATGAAATCATATCGTCAACGATAAGAATATCCATACCTTCAACGGAATCTCCCAAGAATTCATGAGCAATAATCGGGTTTCTGCCGTTTACTACCTTAGTATAATCTCTTCTCTTATAGAAGGTTCCGAGAGGAACACCTAAAATAGAAGCAAAATACATAGCTCTGGAGATACCGCCTTCATCTGGAGAAATAACCATAAATTTGCCGTTGTTGAAGTGCAAATCAGGAACCTGACGATACATTTCTTTAATAATCTGATAAGTTGGAGAGAGACTCTCAAAACCGGAAAGAGGAATAGCATTTGCAACTCGCTCGTCGTGGGCATCAAAAGTAATAATGTTCTCAACGCCCAAATTGTAGAGTTCTTCTAATGCGAATGCACAGTCCAAAGACTCTCTCGAGTTTCTCTTATGCTGTCTGCTCTCATATAGGAACGGCATAATAACGTTAATTCTGCGTGCTTTACCTGAGCAAGCAAGAATTACACGCTTCAAATCTTGGTAGTGGTCGTCAGGACTCATTCTGTTATCCTGTCCGAACATCTTGTAGGTGCATGAATAGTTCATTACATCTGCAAGAATGTAAAGGTCATGACCTCTAACGGAGTTTAAAACTACTGCCTTACCTTCACCGGAAGAGAATCTTGCGTTATCAACGTTAATTCTGTAATCTTGTCTGAAAAATCCCGGATACTTTGAAACGAAAGCTTCCTCCTGATATTCGGAACGACGTTTGTTAAGATAGTAGTTAACCTGTTCGGTAAATGTTGCACTTCCTTTAAGCGGAACCAATCCTATAGGGCCAACAGGGGCCATCGGGTTATCTCCGTATTGGTTATAACGTGAATAGGATTTCTCATCAGTAGGTGCTGAAATCATAAATTAAACCAAACCTTTCTTTTTTCTCTTTTGTATATTGTAAGACCGTTTCCGGTTGTTACCTTTATTTAAAGAATTTCGTCGATTCTTACCTGATCGAGGAAGTCCGTTATACGCTTAGTTGAATTAATAAGTTTTCCGATTGACTCATCAACATTAAGCGCATCAATGATTCGTGCGACATATGGCGTCATATTTACGTCGACAAACCATTCTCTGTCCAAAAGCTCTTGAGGACGGTAAATAAGGTTAGTACAAGCACAAGCCTTAATTATTCCCGATTCATATGCTTCATCAAATTTTCCGAGACCGTCAGTAAATAGACCGAACGGAGCCATACAATAAATATCTCTGGCACCGAGTTCCTTAAGTTTATTGGCAGTTATCAGCATTGTGTTACAAGTGTTAATCATATCGTCGATAATCATAACGTCTTTGCCTTCAACATCGTCACCTAAGAATCTGTATTCTTTAATCGGGTGATCTCCGTCTATATTTACGGAATAGTCTCTTTGGCGATAGAAAATACCCAAAGGCAAATTAAGCATGGAAGAGTAGAATATTGCTCTTTTAACGCCTGTTTCATCAGGAGATACAACCATCGTATGTTCAGGATCGATTTTAAGAGATCCGAATCGGTTGAAAAGCGTTGTAATCATCTTATAGGCTGAATTTGGCATTTCGATACCCAAAAGAGGTACGCTGTTATCAATACGACCGTCATGCGGATCGAAAACGATAAGATTCGTTACACCCAAAGAATACAGTTGCTTTAATGCAGCAGAACAGTCGAGTGATTCTTGGGAACTAATATCCTTTTTTACCTGAAGACCTTCGTAAACAAACGGCATAATTACATTAATTCGTTTAGCTTTTCCTGCGCAAGCAGATACAATTCTCAATAAGTCTCTGTAATGATCGTCAGGTGATGCAATATGGTCATAGCCGCAAATCTTAATATTATCGTTATAAGAAAGAACATCAGTAATAATAAAAACGTCATGACCGCGAACACTGTCTGCAAGTTGGAATTTACCTTCACCGGTCTGAAATCTGATGAGGGAAGAGTCCCATAAGTAATTGGTTCTTAAGTATCCGGGATTATTTACATAAGGATTTGCATTTGTTTCATAGCGTTTAAGACGCTTCTCGTAGAGAACATTGCTGACATTTTTTGCGAATTCCTGATTTGATGTATGTGCGATAATGGCTATCGGACCGATAGGTTCGAGTCTAAGCTCATTGTAATCGGTAGTTGCAACATCAAAATCATCAATGTACTGCATCAGACAAATCTCCTAAACGATATAAATTCAGTATATCGAAACAAAGATATTATTCAAATATAAAATCAGATGATTTTTGTCGAAAATTTTGTATATATTATTAAAAATATTAATTGAAAATAAACTGTTCAACAGCATTCCTTAAATCATCGAGTCCTGTTTTCTTATCCGAGGAAACTGCGAAAATATAGGCGTTCTCATCAAAATCAAGAACATCGGTAAACATTTCAATTTGTTTATTAAGCTGCTGTCTGCTGAATTTATCACACTTGGTAAGAACCAGAAAATACGGGATTTTCTGTGTGTTCATGTATTTAATCATCGCCATATCTTCTTCGGACGGATAATGTCTTGAGTCAATAAGGTGCAAAACGAGATTAAATTGTCTTCCGCTCGTAAAGTAACTGTCGGCAAGTTTCGAGAACTTCTCTTTCTTGTCTTTAGAGGTTTTTGCATATCCGTAACCCGGGAGATCGGCCAAAAGAAGCTTGTTATCGATGTTAAAATAAACTACAGCCTGAGTTTTTCCCGGAGTTTGTGAAACACGAGCAAGTTTCTTATTATCGGCCAGTGCGTTAACCAAAGAAGATTTTCCTACGTTTGATTTTCCCGATAAAACTATCTCAGGAAGTCCTAAATCAGGACATGAGTTCAAATCTGCCGCAAGACCTGCAAATGTTGTGTTTCTGAAATTCATATAATACCTCTGTTACAGCAATTTTCGTATATTTTACACATAATTACCCGAAATTAGTAACTTACTTTGTTTTTGTGCCGGATTTAAAGTCTAGATATGGGAAAAAGTATAAATATCGGCTCATATATTAAAGCATACTTGTTAAAACTATTCGACATTCCGCTTATGGTGCCGACGTTATTTATTGTGCTTGCGTCAAGATTAACATATGTCTTTGGAGGTATTATTCTCTATCCAGTTTTGATAATTTCAGTGATAAGTTTTTTGCTGTTGTTTGTAAGATTAAATGTTTCGGATTTGCTCGAAAAACGTTGCATATCGATATTCATTTTATTTATAAGTGTTCTGCTGTCAGTGTTTTCGATGTATGTAATCGGTAAATCATTCAAAGCATATCAAGAAATCAAAAACTCATCGGGCAGTGGATACTATGACATATTAATTACCGAAACTGAATATAAAGCAGACGGAAACTATAAACTCGTCGGCCTGTATGAAGGTGTCAGAATATATCTTGAAAGCGATGTGCCGATATATTCAGGCGAAGTTGTATCATTAACCGGTTACCTATATGAACCTAATGAACCTACTAACCCGGGTCAGTTTGATTATAAGGAGTTTCTTCATCGGAAAGGACAGTTTTTTGTATTAAAGATTGAATCGATAGTAAAGACAAAAGCTAAGTTTTATCCATCCGTCTTCGTTTCTAAGTTTAAGTGTTACATTAAGAAAGCGGTAACAGAACTGTTTATAGATTCTTCCTTTCTGACTGATAAGGATAAGTCTATGATTACAGCCCTTTGTCTAGGTGATACGGGACTGATAGATAATGAGAGTAAGAGGAATTTCAGGCTTTCGTCCTGTTCACATCTTCTTGCCGTGTCAGGAACTCATTTTTCTTCTTTTATATTGCTTTCAGATAAGTTGATTGATTATTTCAGAATTTCCGAAAAGATAAAGAAGATTGCAAAAATCATGTTTGCATTGCTGATCGGATTTGTCACCGGATGGCACGAATCAGTTACCAGAGCATTTATTATGTATTGCTGCCTGGCTTTTGACTATGAGTTTAACTCATCTTTTTGCTTGGCTATGCTTATTAATTCTCTGTCAGACCCGTTTGTTCCCAACAGTTCGGGATTTCAAATGAGTTATCTTTCCGTTTTCGGGATTAGACTCATTACTTCAATGTTTTCCTATGATAAGAATGATTACGGTGATGTCTTTCGACAAAGCATTTTGCCTGCAAGCGGTGCTTTGATAGGCCTTTTTATTGTTTTGGGTGATGTGGGTTATAAATTTCATCCTGTGTGTTTTGTTGTTCAGATACTTTCATCATTTATCTGTCAGATAATCTGCATGTTGTTTGTTCCGGGAGTTTTTCTTTCAGCGTTATTAAGTCTGTTTATTAGCGATGCCGGCTTCTCATATTTTCCTTGTGCTTGTTTTACAAGGCTGATTTCAAGGTTGACTTCATTTTCTGCTTTCTTTTCGTTTGATGGCTTGGATATCAGATTTTTTGGGCTGTTTAGTACGTCGATTTTATTTCTTCTTTTGATTTCATTATTACTTCCCAAAAGCCTTATTAAAAAGCTTCTTAAGGTTCCTTCGACAGTACTGTTAATGTTGTCTTTGGTTTTCGATATTGTTTATGCAGACAGTTCATATGCGCAAATGTATTTTTTGGACGTAGGGCAAGGTGACTGTTGTCTTGTAAAATATGATGATGTGTCGTTTATTGTGGATGGCGGTACCGAGGATAACGGTATCTATGTATTACCTGATACATTAGATTATCTTAATATTCGAAAACTCGATTTTGCGATAGTAACTCATTGGGACAGAGATCATTGCGGCGGAATAATTGAACTTTTAAAATCTGATCGAATCGGCTTCATATATTCTCCTTTTATTGACGCTGATTATATAATATATAAGTTTCCTGATTTGTTTTGCGATATCGAAGCAATTAATACGTTAAAAAGCAGTCTGATTGAGATTAGATCCGGATTTAGTCTGTCATTATCCGATGATTTCAACATAGAAGTCATTTCGCCTGAGCATTCCGATTTCAGCGATAACGACTCGAGTGCAGTTATTTATCTGAAAATTTTTAATACTGTTGTCCTTTTAACAGGTGACGCCGGATTTGAAACCGAAAACAGGTTGATACAAGAAGGAAGAATATATGATACAGATATTTTAAAAGTTGCTCACCACGGCAGCAGGTTTTCGACATCTTTAGAATTTCTAAAAATTATAAGTCCTGAGGATTCAGTGATTTCTGTAGGAGAACATAATAACTACGGTCATCCGAGTGATGTCGTGCTTTCTAATCTTAATGATATTTCATCAAATATTTATCAAACTTCAAAAAACGGAGCAATTACTGTTAGATTTTATGAGTATAATTACAATATTGAATGCATGTACGGAGGAGGTTCCGCGTGAATAAAGCAGGTGTCAGACCTATTAATGAGCTTATAAGCGGCTTTAAAACACTTGGAAATGATAACTTGTATTTCCTTTTCGGAGACGAGGATTATCATATCGACAGAGTAATAGCTACTTTTGTTAAACGTTTTATTAACGAATCGGGCCTTCAGACCGACTATATTAAGATAGATTGCAACGGTAAAGAAGTAGATTTCGATACTTTGCGAGAGAATCTTATGTCTCCGCCTTGGTTTTCGGAAAAGAAGCTTGTTTTGGTCAAAGATTCAAACATTTTTTCAGTAGAAGACCCTAAAAAAGAGTTTCAGAAAAAGTTAGAGGAACTTTTTAAGTCCTTAAACAGTTCTGTTCTGCTTATTTTCTGTGATGAGAAGATTAATAACCGCAAGAAGTCATTGATTTCACTTTTTGACGAGTATGGTTCATTATATGAGAGTAAAATCCTAAGACCGGATGAAATCGGCGGACTAATCGCGAGAACTTTATCCAAGTATAATCTTACGATTACTTCCGAGGCATCTTCCGGATTGATTATGCGTAATGAGAAATCCTTGCGTCCGATATTAAACGACTTAACCAAGATAAGACTTTATTGTACGGCAAATCGAATCGATGTTGTCGATATCAATGTGATAAACGAACTATGTTCTCCTGATATCAATGCTACTGTATTTAATATTTTGGATTCCGTAGCAGAAGGAAGAACAGATGCTGCTTATCTGCAACTTGAGAAAGCAATTCTCTTTAAAGAAAAAATCGGCAAGATTCGAGTTATGTTTGCCAAGCATCTTAAACAACTTATATGCGCCAAGGAAATACGCGATAAGCATGAATTAATGCAAAAAATCGGAGTTCCTGATTTTGCTGCTTCCAAACTTATTTCTCAGGCCGGAAAATTCTCATTTGATTCTTTGTTTAAACTCTATGATCAGTACGTTAAGTATGATTTCGATATAAAACAGGGAAAAATGGATGAACGAACTTCATTTGAGTGCCTGATTGCTTTGGCGGCATTAAGTTTTCGTTAAAAACACTTAAAAATGCCAAAGTTTGACTTGATTTTGCTACTATAATAAAATAAATTGTTTTGGCAATACAGATGGAGGTCATATATTATGGCAAAGATTCAAATGAAAACGCCGCTGGTTGAGATGGACGGCGATGAAATGACAAGAATTATATGGAAGCAGATTAAAGATATCGTATTGCTCCCGTATATCGATCTTAAAACAGAGTATTTTGACTTGGGATTAACTAACAGAGATGCAACTAATGACCAGGTTACTATTGATTCCGCTAACAGAACAAAGGAACTCGGTGTAGCAGTTAAGTGTGCTACCATTACTCCTAATGCACAGAGAATGACTGAGTATAATCTTAAGCAGATGTGGAAAAGCCCTAACGGAACTATAAGAGCTATTCTTGACGGTACCGTTTTCAGAGCACCAATCATGGTAAAGGGTATAAGTCCTTTCGTTTCTTGCTGGAAGAAACCTATTACCATTGCACGTCATGCATATGGTGACGTTTATCGTGACAGCGAGATGAAGATTGACGGTGCTGCTAGGGTTGAACTTCTCGTTACATATCCTGACGGAACAACTAAGACTCAGGAAATCTTTGATTTTAAGGATTCCGGCGTTGTTTTGGGAATGCATAACACAGATAAGTCAATCACTGCTTTTGCTCGTTCTTGCTTTACTTATGCTTTGGACATTAAGCAGAGCTTGTGGTTTGCAACAAAAGATACTATTTCCAAGACTTACGATCATCGTTTCAAGGATATTTTCGCTGAGATTTACGAAAACGAGTTCAAAGCAAAGTTTGAGGAAGCCGGTATTGAATACTTCTACACACTTATCGATGATGCCGTTGCCAGAATTATGAAGTGCGAAGGCGGAATTTTATGGGCTTGCAAGAACTATGACGGTGATGTAATGAGTGATATGCTCGCTTCCGCCAACGGTTCTTTGGCTATGATGACTTCCGTTCTCGTTTCACCTGACGGAAAGTATGAGTATGAAGCTGCTCACGGTACCGTTACACGTCACTATTATAAGTACCTTAGAGGCGAGGCTACATCTACTAACCCAATGGCTACTCTTTTTGCTTGGACAGGTGCTTTGCGTAAAAGAGGTGAGCTTGACGGACTTCAGGATTTGGTTGATTTTGCCGATAAACTTGAGAAAGTTTCAGTTGAAACGATTGAAGAGGGAACAATCACCGGTGATTTGAAGAATCTTATTGATGTTCCTGTTAAGAACGTTGTAAATACAGAAGATTTTTTGAAAGCTGTTGCAGCTAAACTTTAATTTAATAAGGAGATAAACATATGAGTTATTATTCTACATGGATGGATAAGTCCGAAAACACTGAGAATCAGAATGAATACACACGTTATATGAATCTTTACTTCACACTTGAAAAGGATGCATATGACATGATTTTTAAGAAGTATCCTGACAATTCCGATTTGCTTAACGGTAAGGCTTCCGAGCTTTCCGATAAGTTGGGCTTCGGTAAGAATATGGATATTTTTGTAGGTTTCCTTGACGGTATTAAGAGCAGTCTTAATAAGGAAATTGATGTAGAAAATGTTGAAGACGATACAGAGATTTCTCTTGATATTGATTATAAGAAGCTTCTTTACAATATGAGAGATGCAAAAGCTTCATGGCTTTTTAAGCTTAATTCTTGGAAGAATGTTCTTTCTGAGGAAGAAATCGATAAGATTGCTTTCGAGTACAGAGAAGCAAATATTGTCAGAACTGAGATTATCGGTCGTAACGATCCTTGCCCTTGCGGTTCCGGCAAGAAATATAAGAAGTGCTGCGGTAAATAATTTTGCGTAAATTTCTTTCTAACAAGTGGTTTATTTTCGGAGTAGTTTGTGTTCTCTTAGTTGCGATTGTAGTTCTAAGTGTTATTCCTAACAGTCCGGTTAAACAAATCTTTAAACCGGTTACTTCAATAGCTAATCCGGTTCAGAGAGGCTTTAAATGGATAGGAGATAAGTTCTCAGATTCATGGGCTGCAATAACTGACGGAGCTTCAATTCGTGAGGAGAATAATTTACTGCGCGAAGAAATTGCTGACTTAGAGTATCAGTTAACACAAAATGAAGAGGCTGCTATTCGTTATGACGAATTGAAAGACGCATTTCATATCAGAGATTCTTTCAGTAACTATGAGATTTTCGGTGCTTCAATTCTTTCGCGTGAGTCTGATGAATGGTTCAGCGTTATTAGAATCGGTTTAGGCACCGAAGACGGTCTCATTTTGTCTGAATATGATGCATATGCCGTTGTTGATACCAGAATGAATCTCATCGGCAGAGTTATCGAGACAGATACCGATACAAGTAAAGTATTGCCGATTTTACATGAAGGTTTTACCGTTTCCGGAAAAGTAAATGAGGTTAACGGTGCTACCGTCATGATTTCCGGTGATGCTGCATTGAAGCTTGATAACCTCTGTCTTGTTACCGGAATTGATGAAGATACCGTTCTTGAAGTTGGTGACGAGATAGTAACTTCTGGTGAGGGAGGTCTTTTCCCTCAGGGTGTTCCGATTGGAGTAATAGTT
The DNA here is from genome assembly GCA_045598625.1 of Saccharofermentans sp. Classification (GTDB taxonomy): domain Bacteria; phylum Bacillota; class Clostridia; order Saccharofermentanales; family Saccharofermentanaceae; genus Saccharofermentans. Next base: position 7,892 of record JAZLML010000046.1, on the reverse strand, counting down.
TCAGTTGATTATTCGAATCCTCTCAATATTACTGCTACTTTGCAACCTTATTCCAATATTGATGATTTGAAAGATGTTTTTGTTATGGTTCCTTACGATGTTTATATTCAGCAGACATCCGATGCCGTGACATTGGATGATACTTCTGCTTCGGAGACTATCGGTAATTAACTATGGGTACGAAGAAACTTATCAGAAAAATATTGGTTTATACCTTATATATTGTTTTGTTCTCCTGTTTACAGGTGACATATCCTGATTTGTTTACTTATTTCGGACAAACCGGCGATCTTATGTTGATTTTTGTCGTGTTTGTTTCATATTTCTTTGGTTTTTGGGATGGATTTACCGTTGCTCTTATCGTTGGAGTTTTAAGAGATTATTTCTCTTCACCTTCATATATTTCCGTTAACGGCGATTCTACTTCAAGTTTTGGAATCGGAATGCTTTCGATGCTTGTGATTTCGGTTATTTCTTCAACCATTTTCAGCAGAAGAGTCAATCGTAAAGTTTCATTCTCGTTTTTAACTCTTCTGATTGTTTCGTTCTTATATAAAATTGTCGGTCATGTTGTGAACTTTGTTTATATCAGATTCTTTACTGACTTGAATTACGGTTTGGATATGTACGATATTGTTATATCTTCAATACTTCCGTCTGTTTTTCTGAATATGGTATTCTCGATACCGATTCTTTTATTGGTAAGGTTTCTCGGACCTTACAGTAAGGGAGTTAACCCAAAGCTTATTGATGAATATTCTGTGGAAGGTGATGAATTATGGCTCAAAATCTGAAAGACGACGGCCTTTATGTATTTGATGAAGATAAACGTAATCAAAGCAGTATAGATAATTCGTTTCTGTCCGCTTTATATTCCGTTCTTACAAACAGATACTTTGCTTTAGCTTTGATTTTCAGTGTTTTCGGAATCATTATTCTTATCATGACTACATCTTTGCAGTTTTCCGGTTATCAGAAGACTATTTCATCCTCTTCAGAAGGAATCCAGCGCATGTATTCGATAAATGCTCCGAGAGGTGACATTGTTGATTGCAACGGCGTTGTTCTTGCTACATCCGAGTCAGTTAATTCTATTTTGATTTCGGAAGCATATTTGGAAGATGATGACTTAAACGAAATGCTTTTGGAGTTAAGTTATTTATTTGATCAATATAACTGCACTACAGTTTCAGGTCTTGACGATTATTTTTCGATTGAACCTTATCAGTTTTTGGCAGATGAAGAAAAAATAGAACTTTGGCAGACCAACTATAATATTTTTAATCTGGAAAGTGCAGCAAACGGTGTAATTGTTACTTTCTCTGATAATTACGTTAAAACTGATCCACAGGTGTGTTTCCTTTATTTGAGACAACTGTTTAAGATAGATAATAACTACACTGTCGATGAGGCTTATAGAATTATAAGACTTCGTTATCAGATCTTTTCGGATTTGTGGTCTTTTCAGAACGGTACACCGGTTGAAATTGCTACTGATGTTCCCGATGAACTTGTCACAAAGCTTTCCGAACAGAATTTTCATTACTTAGGAATCATTTGTACCAAGGATTATCGTCGCGTTTATACGCCTATGGCGCAGCTTTCATGTCATGTTGTCGGATATGTCGGAAGCATTTCACAGTCAAGTCTTTCAGAGTTAAAAAGTTTCGGTTATTCGAGCAGTGATATTGTTGGACAATCCGGAGTTGAGTCTCAGATGGAAAGATATCTTCACGGTCAGACAGGTATAGGAACTTATTCTACTTGGACAGCCGAAGGTGAGAATCTGGAATATTATCCTACTTCTTACGGTATCGATCCTATATCAGGTGCAACCGTCAATTTGACAATTGATTCTAATCTTCAAAGAGTCGGTATCGAAGCTCTGAAACAGTTTATTGAGGATGCAAAGGCCGATGAATTAATAAGACAATCCGGATATAAAACCGCTAACGCAGGAGCTTTTGTAATGATGAATGTTAATAGCGGTGCCGTTCTTGCCATGGGTTCTTATCCTAACTATGATCCTAATGACTTTGTTCTTGCTATGTCCGGTGATGAACAGGCAGAGGAGCAGCTTGAATACTATCTTGGTATCGGTGAGTATGAGGATATTACGAGTGAAGATATGCCACTTTGGAATCGAGCTATTATGTCCCAGTATGCTCCGGGCTCAACCTTTAAAATGTGTACTGCTCTTGCCGGTCTTGAAAGCGGCACTATAACTCCTACTTCAAACTGGTACAGATGCGAAAGTCCTATTGATATCGGTGGTTGGACATTTAAATGCCTTGAGTATCCTGAATCAGGTCACGGTCCGCTTGATTTGAATAGCGGTATGGCAACTTCTTGTAACATCTACTTTATGAGACTCGGTGTTGATACCGGTATTGATAATATTGATGCTATGGGCGAAAGACTCGGATTAGGTGAGTATACCGGTATTGATTTACCGGGTGAAATTTGCGGCGTAAGAGCAAGTCGTGAGACCAAACGTCTTCTTCATGAATCCGAATATGACAGAACATGGTTCCCGGCAGATACTGCCCAATCAGCTATCGGTCAGTTCGATAACTGTTTTACAATTCTTCAATTATGCAGATATACGGCTGCTGTTGCTACAAATCAGCTTGTGTCGCCTTATATTATTAATGATGTTGTCGGTGCTGACGGTTCAATTCTTTATCAGGGCCAACGTGAATCGGTTGATTTAAACATTAATGAGGATAATCTTGCAGCTGTTCAAAATGCTATGAGATGCGTAGTTGCAGGTACCAGTATGTGGGAAGGTACTGCACAGGAATTATATGATTTCCCGATACCTGTATGTTGTAAAACCGGTACTGCCGAAACCGGTTACGAAGATCTTCGTAAGGAGTATTCTAACGGTCTTTTCGTTTGCTATGCCCCGGCAGATGACCCTGAAATCGCTATCGCTCTTGTAGTTGAGAGAGGTGAGTGGGGTAAATCTACTGTTGTTATCGCGAAGAAATTATTGTCTGCTTATTTCGGTGTTCCTTTGGAAAGCGGATACCAGGTAGTTGAAAGTGAAGTAGCAATCGGTGATTATTTTGATACTATCGTTCCGACTGCTGCATAAATTCGCAAGATATCATTATTGCCAATTATTTTGTTTTTTTGTAAAATAAAAACAGTTTATTTTTCTGGAGAGTGCCGATATGAAAATTGTCTTGATGGCTGACAATCGTAAAATTGAGTTATTGGTCAACTTTTGTATTGCATACAGAACTCTTCTTTCCAAGCATCAGCTTATTTCGGTTTATAACACAGGTAAACTTCTTTCTGAGGTTGTTGATATTGATGTTTCCGGTCTTTCCGTTGATTACGAGAGTGGTTTTGAACAGATTGCTTCCCGTGCTGATTTTAACGAGATTGACTGTGTAATTTACTTAAGAGACGGACGAATTGATCCTCTTCGTGCAACAACGGAACTTTTGAAGGTATGTGATTTGAATAACATACCTTATGCTACGAATATTGCAACTGCAGAGACTTTGATTCTTGCCATCGACAGAGGTGACCTCGATTATCGTGAGTGGGCCAAGGATTTCTCTTGATGAAAGTTCATACTTTTCCTTATGGACCTTTGGCGTCCAATATGTATTTATTCAATCTGGATAATGATTACTGCTTGGTTGATCCTTCGGTGTCACCGAAGGAATTTTTATTGAAATCGGATTTTGATGTGAGTGTTTTCGCGAGAATCAAAGCGATATTTTTAACACATGCACATTTTGATCACGTATTTTATATAGAAGAGTGGTCTAAGCTTACTAACTCCACTGTTTTTATTCATTCTTACGATAAGGAAGCTTTACTTAATCCTTCTTTAAACTGTTCCGGTGATATGTACAGACCATTAAAGTTTAATGTTGAAGTTCATGATATTTATGAAGCAGAGTCTTTCGTAAGCGGATTAAGGGTTTTACATACTCCGGGTCACAGTAAAGGTTCTGTTTGTCTTGTTTTCGAGAACGACAAAGTCATGTTTACAGGTGATACACTGTTTTGCGGTTCAATAGGAAGAACAGACTTGCCGCTCGGAAGTATGTTTTCTATGAGAGAATCTATAAGATTACTTAAGAATCTGAGTGATGATATGGAGTTTTTTCCGGGTCACGGTCCGTCAGGCGTTCTTTACGAAGAGAAACAATATAATTCTTTCTTTTATTAATTATACTATTGTGTTATATTTTCTATATTGCGCACGCAGGTGTTTGTTTTTGTGTGCGAATTTCTCTTTCCGTCGGAGGTTAGAATGAGCGATTTAAAAGAACAACTGATGTCAATCAAAGATTCGTTTGACAGTAAAATCAGTGATATTAACAGTTCAGCAGATGCTGAGAATCTTCGTGTTACATATTTGGGAAAGAAAGGTGAACTTACTTCTGTTTTAAGAGGCATGGGCGCTTTATCTCCTGAAGAAAGACCTATAATCGGTCAGGTTGCAAATGAAGTACGTTCCTATATTGAAGGCAAACTCGATGAGACCTTAAATCGAGTAAAATCAGCTGAGAAAGCTAAGAAACTTGAATCAGAAGTAATAGATGTAACATTACCTGGTAAAATTCGCAAGAGCGGTTCTCGTCATCCGATGAATATGGCGATAAATGAAATTTGCGATATATTTATGGGTTTGGGCTATTCTATCGGTGAAGGCCCTGAAGTTGAATATGACTTATATAACTTTGAGAAGCTTCGTTTACCGAAGGGACATCCGGCAAGAGATACTCAGGATACGTTCTATATTACAGAGAATATTCTTCTTCGTACACAGACATCGCCTATGCAGATAAGAATTATGGAGAATCAGAAACCTCCGATTAAGGTAATTTGCCCAGGTAAAGTATACAGGCAGGATACTTTGGACAGTACTCACTCTCCGATTTTCCACCAGATAGAAGGCCTTGTTGTTGATGAGGGTGTTACTATGGGCGACTTGGTCGGCTCACTTAAGTTATTTGCTAAGAAGCTCTTTGGCGAAAACACTGACATCAGACTTCGTCCGCATCATTTCCCGTTTACGGAGCCTTCATGTGAGGTAGACCTTACTTGTTGGGCATGCGGCGGTAAAGGTTGCCGTGTATGCAAGGGTGAAGGTTGGATTGAAGTATTGGGTGCCGGTATGGTTCACCCTGAAGTCCTTGAAAATTGCGGAATTGATTCCGAGAAATATAGCGGTTTTGCTTTCGGTATCGGTGTTGAAAGAACTGCTATGGGTCGTTTCGGCATAGATGATATTCGTTTGCTTTATGAGAACGATGTCAGATTCTTGAAACAATTTAAGTAATGGCGGAGGATAAGTATTAATGAAAGCTCCAATGAATTGGCTCAGAGATTTTACTGAGATTGATATTGAACCTAAAGAGTTCGCTGAGAAAATAACTATTTCCGGTTCCAAGGTTGAAGAAGTTATTGTATCCGGCGATGATATTTCCGGTGTTTATACCGGTAAGATTTTGACAGTCGAGAATCATCCTGATTCAGACCATCTTCATGTATTATCTGTTGATTTAGGTTCTGATGAACTTGGAAGAAACCTTCAGATTGTTTGCGGTGCTCCGAATGTTTATGAGGGAATGATTTGTCCGGTAGCTGTTATCGGTGCTCATCTTCCGGGGGATTTCGTAATTAAGAAAGGTAAGCTCAGAGGTGTAGAAAGCTTCGGTATGTGTTGCTCCGTTCAGGAACTCGGTTTTGCCGCTGACGGCATCGAGGGTGCATGTGAAGACGGACTTTGGGATATTCCTAATAATCCTGAACTTGGAACAGATATTAAAAAACTTTTGGGTCTCGGTAGCGTTACCATTGATTTCGAAATTACTTCAAACAGACCGGATTGTTTCTCCGTAGAAGGTCTCGGAAGAGAAGCTGCAATTACTCTTAACAAGCCGTTTAAGCCATGTGTACCTGTAGTTAAGCAGGAAGGTAAACTTAATATTAATGATATTGCTAAAGTTGATATTTTGAATCCTGATTTGTGCTATAGATATTGTTCACGTATTGTTGAAGATGTTAAGATCGAACCTTCTCCTGCTTGGCTCGCTCAGAGACTTACAGATGCAGGTATGAGACCTATCAATAACATCGTTGATATTACAAACTATGTATGTCTTGAATTAGGCCAGCCTATGCATGCATTTGATTTGGATTACCTTTCCGGCAAGCATATTATCGTAAGAACGGCTAAAGACGGAGAAGTTACGACAACTCTTGATAAAGTTGAAAGAACTTTGGACTGTTCAATGCTTGTTATTGCTGATGAAGAAAAAGTTTGTGCAATCGCAGGTGTAATGGGCGGCGAGAATTCCGAAGTAATTCCTGAGACAAAGACTATTCTTTTCGAGTCTGCTGTATTTAACAGCGTTTCCGTTCGTAAAACAGCCGTTAAGAACGGTTTAAGAACTGAAGCTTCATCAAGATATGAGAAGGGACTTGACGCTGAGAATTGTTTGAGAGCCTTGGATCGTGCGTGTGAGCTTGTTACAATGCTTGGCGCAGGTAAGGTTTCTCAGGGTTTGATTGATGTTTATCCTACAAAGAAAACTGTAAAGACCATTCCTTTCAGACCTGAAAGAATCAATTCTTTCATCGGAATTGACGCATCGGTTGATTTTATGACCGATATTCTTAACAAACTCGGTTGCAAAATTGAGAATAATATTATTACTCCGCCGACATATCGTCCTGATCTTGAGTCAGAGGCTGATATTTCTGAGGAAATTGCGAGATTTTACGACTATAACAAAATCAGACCATCCTTGCTTTCAGGTATGCAGACTACTTTGGGCGGAAGAACTCCTGCACAGCAGACTGTTGAAGATATCAGAAATGCTATGGTAAGTATGGGTTATTGTGAAGCAATTACATACTCATTTGAAAGCCCTGCTGATATGAATCTCATTTTGGTGCCTGAAGATTCCTCTCTGAGAAATCAAATTGTTATTTCCAATCCTTTGGGTGACGATTCATCTGTAATGAGAACTTCTATGCTTCCTTCAATGCTTAGAATTGCTGCACGTAACGGTAACAGATTTGTACCTGAAGCTTCTGTTTTTGAAGTAGCATATGTTTATATTCCTGATTCAAGTTCTGAGAATCTTCCTGAACAACGTCAGATGCTTTCAGGTTTTTCATACAATAACGCTTATTCCGATTCTAAGGAGACCTTTTTTGAGGTTAAGGGCGCAATAGAGGAAATCTGCGAAAAGCTTAACATCAAGTCTTTAAGTATTGATGCATGTAAGAGTAATCCTTCTTATCATCCTGGCAGATGTGCTTCCGTCACTGTTCAGGGCAAGGTTATCGGTTATTTCGGTGTTGTTCATCCTGATGTTGCTGAGAATTTCGGTTGTCCTAAGGGAACTGTAGCATTCGAGCTTCAGGTTGAGAAATTGATTGCTGCCGGAAAGAGTTCGAGAGTTTATAAGCATCTTCCTAAGTTCCCGGCTACTACACGTGATTTGTCCGTAATTGTAGATAAGTCTGTTCCGGTTGGTGAAATCATCAAGACTTGTAAGAGTTCAGGTGGTAATTTACTTGAGCAAGTTAATTTCTTTGATGTTTTCGAAAGCAGCCAGATAGGAGAAGATAAGAAATCTGTTTCAGTTTCTCTTGTTTTCCGTTCTGCAGATTCTACACTTACAGATAATGATATTAATCCATTGTTTGATAAGATTCTTGCCAGACTTTCGAAAAATTATGGTGCAACGTTAAGATAAAAATCAAAATTAAATTATTGTTAAGAGGTGCTATCGTAAGCGCCTCTTTTTTTGGTTCTTCTAAGAATTTGTGGGAATAAGTAATTGAAAAAGGAGCATATATATCCTAAGGTTTAGTTGGAAAAATAAAAACTCGAAAGGATATAGAAT
>JAZLML010000045.1:0-35427 GCA_045598625.1 Saccharofermentans sp. | reverse complement strand
CAGTTTTGAAATGAAACTCATTACAATTAATGAAGTTAAGGACACTCTTGAAAATCAAATTAAAAATGTTAGTATGCCTGATGTTTTCAGTAATCTTGTGTCAACTCTTATTGATGCTGGCTCTAAGGTGTGGGCGCAACCGGAAACTTTGTTGTCAAAATGTGTAAATGATTTCTTCGTGGGACCAACAGGCGTTTTTAAAGATATACCAAACATCTCGATAGATACATTCCTTTCAGAAAAGTATAATTTGAGTGGATCCCTATTAGAGAAGAAGATAAATGAAGACTGGGTAGACAAACTTATTGCTAATTCAACGCCATTGCTTAGATTAAATAGTTATAAGTATGATGGCCAACATAATTACATTAAACGTTGTGCTTACCCACAGACATCCGTAGTGTTAAAGGGTGCTTTTGGAAGTTCTGAGTGTTCTTTGGATGATAATTGGCAGCTCAATCCTAGTGTTATTACCGATAGAATCCTTTTTGTTCAGATGAGATACGGTTTCCCGATACAAGCGTGTGCTTCCATTTCTGACATTGAAGAGAAGAATTTTGCTAGTGTGCCTGAAACAGGAAGACACCTATATGAGAAGGATGGTATTTATGAAGATGTTGTTTTTTCTGATTGGAGAAAACTGCCGGAAATTACATCCTTGAGCAGATCTAAGAATGATAATTTATCTGAGAATCACAATAGAGTAGAAAAACTTTTCGAAGAAGCACAAGAAAATGGATTGATAGATATAAGCAATACTGTCTCGACCGGTAGTTGTTTTTTAAGTGTTGTAGATAAGGCTTATGATGAGGCGATCGATAAACTCGAGAACCAAATAGCTGAGGTTGCCGGAAGTTGTGTTCTTGTTTCTGAGAAAAGAAGATTATTGGATGAGATAAGTTCCGAAATTGATCAGTGGTTGAATGGCGATAGACAGAAAGTAGTTACTTCCGACTTTAATTTGATGTTCACACCTTGTGCTGTCAATTATGTTGATACAGTACTTTTGGACAATCTTTACAACTCACCTGTATATCAAAAACTTATACGTGAAGAAATAGACCATCTCATTAGCAACTATGAAAAATTACAAGAAATATTGTTTTTTGCAAAAAAGTTCATTATGTATATATCGGAATCTGATTTTGAGGACGAAAGTTTTTAAGAATGCGGTGTATGTATGTACGATTACTCAAGGAGTTTTATTATATAAGATAATATATTTTAAATAGGAGGATGATACATTTATGAGTAAGATTATTACAGATGAAGGCATTGTAATTGAGACTCGAGGCGACACTTTTTATTTCAGTAATATTCCCAATAGTTCGGAATATGCCTATGCTATCTTTTCTGTTAAATACAGTTGGGTGAAAGACGCTTTTTATCCCGGTACATGGAAAAAGGTTAAAAATGGTCAAGTCAGCTTTTGTGTTAGAGATCGAGGAGAAGGAAGCCTCATACTCTGGGCGGCATTCTGTCCTGAGAAAGCTGCAAACCCTGATTACACATTATCAAGTGTCTATACCTTTGGCTTGTCTGAAGATAATGTTATAACGTTTCCTTGCTAAACGACTCTGTTCATTTGCTTTGCTGAAGAACTAATAACTGTAGTGAATGGTAGTGGCGTTTCGGAGATAAGGATGTATGAGTGTTGATCTTTCGAGATTTGTTTCTGCTCATAAAACAGATTACGATAGAGCGTTATCCGAAATAAAGGGTGGCAAGAAAACAAGTCATTGGATTTGGGTCGGACTTCGATTTCTGAGTATTATGGAATAATTGATTTGGATGAGGCAAGAGCTTTTTGAATGATGATTATTTGGGTAATCATTTAAAAAACATTTCAAACGCTCTGCTTAAACTTGAGTGTAATGATGCAAAAGAGATTATGGGAAGTATAGATGGGAGAAAACTAAAGTCTTCAATGACGTTATTCCATTTAGCAAATCAAAATGAAACTGTGTTTAAGGACGTATTGGTAAAGTATTTTGATGGTCAGCTTGATTATCGTACTTTAAAAATGCTTGGATTGTGATTAATTGCTCCGAACATAATCCTGTTTAGTTATACCGAAGACACATTTAATGGTACTCGATTATTAACTACTTTTGGTCAACTTATTTGAAAGCCGATGGTGTTGGGCTGTCTTTTTGTAGTGTAGTTAATTGCTGTGAAATCGTCGGCGCGGAGGACAAAGTCGTTACCTTCTCGGACGGTATCGTTGTCGGAGTAGAAACGTTTGGCGTAGGCGATTTCTGCTTTCTCAATCAGGTTTCTGCTAAAACGGCCGTTGCCGAGTTCGGAGTTGCCGGTAACGGTTTTACAGATATCGGTGATTTTCGATTTTGCGGATGAATCGATGGTAAATCCGGTTTCCTTGGCACAGAGAGAAGCAATCTGTGCAAGTTCTTCGGCGTTATAGTCTGAGAACTCGATGCGGAACGGTACGCGAGAACGAAGTCCGGGGTTTCTGGAAATAAAGTCTTTCATCTTGTCCGGGTAGCCCGCAAAAATCACTATTGTCTCGTGACGGTGATTCTCCATCTCCTGGACTATGGTGTTTATGGCTTCGTCACCGTAAGCCCCTTCCCATTCCTCGACCAGTGAATAAGCTTCATCGATGAAAAGTAATCTGCCGCTTGCTTTTTCAAAAACATGCTTGATTTTGTCCGCCGTCTGCCCTTCGTATTTGCCGACAAGGTCTGCACGGCCAACCTCGAAAGGTACCGGATTGTGGATAAGCCCAATCTGATAGAGAATTCCTGCCAGAAGTCTTGCTACGGTAGTCTTTGCGGTTCCTGGGTTTCCGACGAACTCCATATTGAGAGTGATGCCGGAAGGCTTCATACCGGACTCCAGCATATCCTTCTTCATTCGTGCATAGGCGATGATATCGGATATTTCGGACTTAACATTTTCGAGTCCGACAAGCATGTTAAGCTGTTTAACATAGTCGGGCTCTTTGTCATCGGTATCCGGTTTTTTACTGTTCGTATTGTCGCTCAAAAGTTCATCCGGCAAATCATTCAACTGGTCTTCCAAAAATATATCTTCAAAATAGTCGAAGTCATTATTTGCCAAAACATAAAACACATGACATGAAGCGTCCAAAACGTAATCGGCAGGAAGACTGTACGCTATCCAATCTGATAAATCGAGATTACTGCAGTTTTCAATTCGGGTGAAAGATAATCTTGGGAGGGCTAATGGAAGAGCGGCTGAAAGACGAAGAGGAATTCTACAGGGAGCGCTTAAGAGCACCAAACCCTTGACATTGTTATCTTTGTCCGGAAATAAAATAAAATCCATAATACCGTGAATTTCAGTCAGAATTTCCGAAGCATTGAAGAAAGCTGATTCGTGGTCTGAGTTTGGGTTAGGTTTATCAGGATTAATCAAAGAAGCAAAGTAGGTGAAGTAGTGTTCGTCTGAAGTCTCGCCACAGTTTTCAAGCTTCAAATGGGATTTAGATTTACCTACTGACTCGAATGCCCATTGGAGGTCATCTTCGGTCGCATCGGAATTGGTATAAGCGGTTAAGTTATAACGGTACTTACCGGTTAGTTCAACCTGAACTCCGATAAATTCGTTATCGGAAATTTTTGAGCTGAGGCTATAAAGATTCTTGAGTATTCGGTTCTTATCGGAGAGGTTCTCACCTTTAAAGTAGAAGGAGTAATTGTCTTCAAAATCGACGTTGATATCTAAGGCAATTGCTACTGTAGTGTTTTTAATAAGGTCTATAGTGTTTTTCATTGAATATTTCCTTTCTGCAAAGTGTGCTAAAGGGGAATAGTATTAACTACTGCTCTTCGAAGTCTTTCCTGAAACGCACCACCGTTTCGTATTGCTTCCTTGGTCTGCTGCCGCGAGGTGCGGGTAACGGCGGACTTCACCGGAAGTAGTCCTTCTGGACAGCTATTCAGTTGTCAAGGTGCACTTTTTGCAGCGCAAAAAAAAGCTGATACGATTGGCGGGCACAATAATCCTGCTCAATCCTTATCAACTTTCAAAATACTCAATGACTTATTTATTGATGCCAATTTATCACATCAAATGTTATTGCGCAAGTCTGTTAGGGAAGTATTGTGAAATTGGAACTTCCTTGCCGTAGGGAGTTTGGTTGCTTTATACTATAGTGTGAAAGTTCGGTACGAAATAGGTGCCATGACCATCCTGAAATTATAACTGTGATAGATTTCACAAATTACTCAGAGTGAACATTTCTATGAATAAATGCAAAAGCAAAGTAGGATTATGTATTTTCAAGACTATCGTTCCAGTTTTGTCGATAGCATATTTCCTGTTTTCATCATATTTGGTTAGCCGAATTGCTGAGTGTGCTCCGAGAAATATGGACTTGATTGAACTTCTGGTCTTTCGATTTATAGCGGCCGTGATTGCTGTTTTTCTGTTCTATATTGAATTGAGTAAAGTGTTTCCATACATACAAAAGAGTCGATTCAAGAAGCCCTCATTGCCACAGCTCCTTGTTGTTGCAGGAATGTCAATAATCTTATTTTTTATATCAAACTTGTTGATCTGTGTAGTATTCAAGCCTGAAATGAGACTGTTGCAATACTCGTCTATAGGCAGTAAATTCTTTTGCTTTAGTTTTGTTTCATCAACTCTGATAGCGCCACTTTTTGAAGAAATGTGTTTTCGTGTAATTCCGGTGTCAGTTTATCGTTCGCGGATTCCACGTGTGATGATTATGATTATTTGCGGAATTGTTTTTGGATACATTCATAATGTGTCAGATAATCAGCTTCTTGCGACCGTTGCTGGCATATTTTTAGGAATAATCTTCTTGATATGGAGAAACCCATTACTTTGCATTTTTGCGCATTCTTTGCTGAATCTGCTATCCAGTTCCAATTCTATTTTGAGCTACTTCTCGGTAGATGTTTATGTGTCAACATCATTTCCCGCTGTATCAAAGTACCCCACTAAAGTGATTGTGTTGATGCTGCTTATTGGTATGTTATTTCTTGTGATCGGTGGTTATCTGAAAGTGAGAAATGAAGAATAGAATTTTAGTATTAATAAGGGTTTGTGTTATTCAATAATTGCCCGATTTAAAAGTAATCGTCAGCCTTTCATCGGGAGCATAATCTCGAAGCGGTACTTGTAGAAGTGGGAACGGGCGCTGTCGTCAATGTTTTCGGGAATGATTTCGAATTCGCCGTCGTACTTTGCGACAACGTTTTTGATGTTGTAGATTCCGAAGCCGTGGTCGTCGGAGTTCTTGGAAGATACGATTTTGTCGCCCTTGCGGATTATCGGCTCAGGTGAATAGTTGGTCTCAGTTAAAAGCAGGAAGTTGTTGTTTTTTCGCATCTCGAAAACAATCGTCCTGGTCTCGTCGTCGGTATCAAGTCCGTAAAAGCCGCCCACTGCCTCGATGGCGTTATCAAGAAGGTTTCCAATCACCGTGCAAAGGTCGGCAGGATTTAGGGTGCAGCCGTAGAGGTCGCCTGACACCTTGAGAATTATGCCGCGTAGGGAAGCTTTGTTGTTTTTGTCGGATAAAATCGCGTCGGCGATGTCGTTTCCGGTTCTGTAAAAAAGGTCTGCGGAAGAAATCTGACGGTTCAGCTCTGAGGTGTAGGACAAAAGCTCATCGTAGTTTTTGGCCTTGGCGAGCTCTTCGATTACGAGAAGGTGGTTTTTCATGTCGTGCTTGACGCGGCGAATCTCGAAATTGCTCTGTTTAACGGCTTCGTAGTGGGAGGCCTGCGCAGAAATCATCTCGTTATTGATGCGGGTCATGCGCTTAAAGTAGCGGTCCTTCGCCAAAATTACGCCCAGGCAAATGCTTAAGGCGTTAACTGCCGCTGCCGAGAGCATCATCAGGGATAAAAAGTACTGTGCACCTTCAGCGTCAGAGTGAACAAGTACGGCGCCTACGGAAAATGCCGTCAGGTGCACGAAAACGTTGACCGCAAAAATCAGGAGAGCCGTTTCCTTGTGCCAGCTTTCCTGGTCTTCGGCGGCAGATGCTCGGGTGAGCGGAATAAAAATCAGAAGCGGAACCAAGCCTGCTGCCAAACGTGCTACGAAAGGAAAAACGGGGGTATCGACCAGGTTTGTAAACCCTGTCAGGAAATTGCTGATCTCGGCGTAGATAAATAGCGAGGTTAAAAGAGCGCAACAATGGAAAATGCCGTCACTGAAGGAACCCTTTCCAAGAAACCATAAAGCGGCGGATACGACCATAATTCCCGCCGTGATTATAAGGAATGCCCACGGGAAAGAAAATTCCGATGTGTTCGTAACGGCTTCGTCCGAAATCGATGAAGAAGGCGAGACCGAGATTACGGAGAAAAAGGTATAGAAGGTAAGGTTTGAGAAAATTACCGATATCAATCGCAGAACGGATTGGATTTTGGAGAATTTGGAGCCGTTAAAGTCGGATTTGGAAAAGGCAAATCCTGTTTTATATACGAATCTTATTAAGATATATTCGCCGATGAATATCGCGACGACGGAAAAAAGCGTCAATACTATGCCGAGTGAGTTTAAGACGGCGGGTGATATAGCGAGAAGAAAACTTAATTCGGACATATATGTAGGCCTCCGCAAAATCAGCGCACCGAAGACCTTACGTAATCGCGGAAGATATCTTTGAACTCAGACAGATAGCTTTTGCTGAGCGGAACGACGGCACCGTTGTCAAGGATGATATCTTTCTCACGGTCACGGATTCTTGCTACGTGGGTCATGTTTACGGCACTGCAGCGGTGAACGCGTCTTACGGTATCGGTTACGGAATTAAGAAGTTCGACTGCGTCGGTCAACTTCATACGGGTAATGAAAGTTTTGCCTGAAGTTACGATTCGGACGTCGTTGTTGTCGGATTCCAGGAAAAGGACCTCGGAAGGAACGATAACGATTTCTTCGCCCGCTTCTTTTATAATTACGCCCTTGCGACCGTCGGACATAGCTTTGAGGTCATCGAGCGTTTGGAAAAGTTTCTCTTTATCAATCGGCTTTTTGAGGAAACGCATGGCGGACACTTCGTAGCCGTCGATGGCAAGCTCCGTGTGGCTTGTGAGAAAGATAATCGGGATATTCGGGAGAAATTCGCGGATTTTTCCCGCCAAAGTAAGGCCATCGATATCGCCCATCTCGATGTCTAAGAACAGGGCATCGTAAGAAATACCCGATTTCAGGGCTTCAAGCAGCGAAAATCCGGACAGATAGGTATCTGCCTCGGATTCGAAAACGTCTGTATGTTCACGTATTGTCGTAACGAGAATATTTAAGAAAACCTTCTCGTCGTCACATAATGCCAAACGCATGTTTTCACCGCTTTTTCCGAATTTATAGGTAAATCTTAGCCGACTGTTTTGCCGTTTTCAAGTCTGACGATACGGTTGCCGTATTTGGCGTACTCCTCGTTATGGGTTACCTGAAGAATGGTCATGCCCTTCTCGCGGTTGATGTCGGAAAAAAGCTTCATTATTTTTTCTGCAGACTCCTTATCGAGGTTACCTGTCGGTTCATCGGCCAATATTACCGCCGGTTCTCCGAGCAGGGCTCTGGCGATGGAAACTCGTTGCTGCTGGCCTCCTGAGAGCTCGGAAGGCTTAGCTTTGCGCTTGGAGGAAAGCTCGGTGATGTCCAAAATCTCGTTAAGTTTTTTCTTGTACTCGGCAAGGTTCTTGCCTGCTACCGAGATAGGAAGAAGGATGTTATCTTCTACGGAGAGGTTTTGAACCAGGTTATAGAACTGGAAAACAAAGCCGATTTTGTTTAAGCGGATGTCGGACATTTCTTTCTCTTTGAGACCGTGAAGTTTGGAACCGCAGACGATGATTTCACCGTCGTAGTCCTTGTCGAGGCCGCCTATAAGATAAAGAAGGGTGGACTTACCGCTTCCCGACTGACCCATCAGGGAAACGAACTCGCCCTGCTTTACCGAGAGGCTTGCGCCCTGCAAAACCTTGACCTCTGCTTCGCCCGTGCCGAATGATTTATAAACGTTATCTACTGTAATAATTGTATCCATTGTGATTTATCTCCTTAGTTTTTACTCGTATTTAAGCTGCTCTGCTATGTTCATTTTCTTGAGGAATCTTATCGGTTTAATTACCGTGAATCCCATGATAATGAAGAAGACTGTTATGAAAACGATGGCACTCAGGTAATTAAAGTGCGTAAGTTCCAAGTCGCCGTCGGTGAGCATTGCGATGATTCGGGCTAAGAGATTTATAAGTACCGGACCCAAAATCATGGCGGTTAAAGATGAGATTCCCACTGTCAGAGCATTCTCGAGAAGAAGGAGCCTGTTAAGCTTTTTGCGCGGCATTGCGGTCGAGTAAAGGACAGCAAGCTCTCTTCTTCGATTTATGAAGCCGATGGTCTGGTTTCCTGCTGCGCCGATTATGGTGACGCCGAGGCTTAAAGCGATAAGGGCGTACATGATGGCGACGATTGAACCGGCTTTGTAGGCAACGGATAACCATTCATCGAGAGACGCTATCATGGTTATTTCATCCTGCGGAACGTACTTTAAAAGTTTTGCCAGAGTATCATCCGGATTATCGCTCCTGATAAGAACGGTTGATACTTCATCCGGGAAAACGGTGTACATCAGTTCTTTGTTGATGAAAACGGTTGAGCCTGATACGAGAATACCGTCTGACGGAATGATATCTTTAATCATAAGTGACTTAGGTTTAGGTATGAACCAGTCACTGCCGAATGTTATGTCGACGGTATCGCCGATCGAAAGATTCAATCTGCGGGCGAGGGAGGTTGTGATAACGATTTCGTTGTCGCTTAATGTTCCCTCAAAATTTCGGTAGGAAACAACCATATCCTTCTGTTCGTAATCGCAGACTTTCAAGGAAGGTAATTCGGTTTCGTTGATTTTGCAGTTCGCATAGTTGTTTATCTCGAATTCGACATCGGTTACGCCGTCCATATCTTCGATGAAGGAGAAGAAGAACTCGCTTCTGAAAGCATTGGCGACGATGACATCGCAGTCATACGGCGGAGTAGCTATGCCGTCAGCAAAAAATTGTGAATAAACGAAAAGGCACGATGAAAGAATTAATGTTGTTACACAAAGGACCGCTGTTCCGACCTGTGTCTTGTTATTGTAAACTTCGCTTGCCGCAAGTTTTGCAATAGGCATTTTAAGCTTTCCGAAAAGCGCTGACAGAGGGATGCTTAATACCTTGAGAAGATAAGGAATAAGAATTGCCGCTGCCAAAATGGCTGCTACGAGACTTATGCTTAATGCGACGAAGGATTTTACAAGAAACATGCTTACAACGGAAACACCCAGCAGAATAAGTCCTGCATAAAGTCTCTTCCAAGTGTATTTGAAAGCAGTGTCTTTGTTATCGAAGATAATGTCTCTGATTGAGGTTTGGGAAGCCTTGATAAGTTCCTTGATAGGATAAATACACTCGATTGCCAATGCCACCAATATTGCAACCAGATACATATAAAACGGTGTTGCCGGAATATGAGATTTTACATCGTATAACGTACCGCTGTTCTCGAGCATGAGTATTCCCGGAAGAGCAGCATTCTTTATAAGAACGTAAAAAGTACAGCCCAGGACGGAACCTATAAGTGCGTAGAGTATGTTTTCGAGAAGAAGGAAGAATGCCGTTTTGGATGCGTAAACGCCCAAACTTCTCAAGGTGCCGACCGTGGACATTCTCTCTGTTACAATTTTCTCCGAGAAACTTATGGTGATGAAAAATACCAAAAGCAAAGTCAGCGCGAAAATAAGGATTAAGAAACCTTTTATACCTCCGATATCTGCAGCGGATAAAAGCACTTCGGTATCAAAAATCTCACAGTCCGGATTATTGGTTTCTATAAGTTTCTTGTAATCTTTGATATTGTCGTCGTCGTGAACGTCGATCAGATAGAAATCGTAATAGATCTCACTCGAAGAGTTTACAAATCGAAAATCGTTGTCGCCGACCAGGATTGCTTCTCTGTTCTGAGGAAGCATAGGTAAAGTAACTTCAACGATATCCGTGACGGTTAATTCACGCTCTTCTCCCGTATACGGTGCCGCTACGGTAATCTTGTCGCCGATTTTTAAGTTGCGGTTCTCGGCGCAAAGACCGTTAATTGCTGCTTCTCCGTCCGACAGGCTTATTTCTTTGTTTAAAACGCCCTGCGAAGCGGCATAAGAGCAGTCGCTGAAATTACAAACCGTCCTTACATCCATGATGGAGTAACAGTAAAGTTCGTCATCTGTCTCGTAGACGGGATTAGGCATCTGGGCTGCTCCCAACAAATCCGCATCTTCGATGCCTTCGAGATTCGGTTTGCTGTAAAACGATACCGTAATATCGGCCGTGCCCACCGTGTCAGTAACGAATGAGGTCAAGACACCTTCAATACTTTTACTCAGGTCGATGGCCATCATTGCCGTCAAAGCTGTAAGCGTAATGCAGAAAATCAAGATCAGCGAACGGCCGGGCTTTGAAAGAATATTTTTAAAAGTGTGTTTAAGTATATATTTCATTTATCATTATCCCCATCTCGTAACTCTGTTTTCGGGCGCAACATACATAGCGTCGCCTTCTTTAACCCCGTACACTTCATAGAACTCATCGAAAAGTGCCACAACGGCATTGGTTCTTATTCTGGCAGGGCTATGTACATCAAATTCCAGACTGTTAAGTGCCGCAGAGTTATTGCTGATATCGCACCAGCATGCGGCCCACCCTTCGAAAACATGCATCCTATCCTCGTTGGTTACAGCGAAGGAGAGCATACACTCGACGCTGCTGATATCCGCTAAATTCTCACCTAAGGTCAGTTCACCGTCTATGTGATAAACCTCTAAGACCGTGTAGGTATCATAGTAGTCGGAAACTTTCTGTGCCATCTCATCAAATGCATCTCTGTCCGCCTGACCTATCCAGCTAGGGTTATATCTGCCGTCCATATCGAAATCCATGCCGCTGCTGTCAAAAGCGTGGGAAATCTCGTGGCCGATAACTCCGCCGATAGCGCCCAAATTGGTAAAGTAATCGGCGTCTTTGCTGTAGAACGGGCTGCCCATAATGGCGAGCGGAATGTTGATTGTGTTTCCGATCGGATCGTAGCAGGCGTTAACTGTCTGCGGCGCCATGTTTTCGAAACCGTTAATAACCACTTGGGTTCCGAGTTTGGAAAGGAGGTCACCGTAATTTTCCCGAGTTCTTAAATTGGTGTAGGTCTCGAAAGCCGTTGCGCCTATCAATTGCTCGTCGGCGGGATCTACCGTATGTGGTTCGCCTG
Source organism: Saccharofermentans sp. (assembly GCA_045598625.1). Taxonomy (GTDB): domain Bacteria; phylum Bacillota; class Clostridia; order Saccharofermentanales; family Saccharofermentanaceae; genus Saccharofermentans. Next base: position 24,159 of record JAZLML010000045.1, on the reverse strand, counting down.
CGCCGATGAACGGCTTGATATTCATAAGCTTAAGGGTGATATTTTCCTTGGCTTCATCGCTTAACCACTCGCATTCGCCTATTAACTCTATATATCTGTCCCTTATTTCCATCGTCATATTGTAAACATCATTGACGGTTTCTTCGTCGTAATACTTCTCGGCATAAAGCTCACCGACTTGTGACGGGAGGTAGTTGTTAATTGCTTCAACGGCAATTCTGTCGTTCGTAACCAAAATATCGCTGCCGCCCAATTCCTTCGGAAGAAGATTGGTATACGCCTCGAAAAATCTGCATATAGTGAGTGCTTTAAGCGCATCCAAATTCTCATCCGTGATAAGCGAATCAATCTTCTGCCACTGCCCGATATCGTAAAGCTCTACTTTCGTGTCCGCATAATTCGACGCATCAAGTCCGATCATTGTAAAGATCATACCGTTGCCCGTATTCGGGAAAGCGATGCTGTATTCTTCCTGCGTATAACTTTCCATATCGGCATAAAAATCGGAATAACTGTCCAAAGTGTCATAGTCTGTGCATTCCGCAATCTCAACAAGAAGATACGTTGCCGCTCTCGCTCGTTCTTTACCGGTCTCTGAATCACAACCTGCGAAATTTAGCGTTGACGAGTAGCTTTCATAAAGACTTGTTGCCGTCGTACCGCCTCGTGCAAGGTCTTCCATATTACCGATTTCAAGCGGATACAGCACTAAACAGTATTCGCTTATGTTCTCGTTATCAACTTCCGCATGCGGATCGGCGAGAACCGTTACACCGTAGTTTTTATAAAGCTCGCCCCACTCTTCCATGAGTTCATCCGTGCTGTCTGTGTTCTCAATATCGCTTACAATCTGATTTACTATAGCCGATACTGCTTCCAAATCCTTGTTTTCGCCTGTGGAATAATCGTAAAGCTGCTCATAAGCGTCATATATCAGTTGCTCGTTGCTTCCCGGCAGGTATGAATTTCTGTCGCCTGATGCAACCTCTCTTATTATCTCTTCACAACGGTCGACTACTTCTTTATTCAGGTCATTAAACGCTCCGGCGTTGCCGTACATATCTATTTCCGCATTCTGAAAATATTCGGCGTTCACATATCCGTAGAAATCGTCCCCGGGCCCCAACTTCGTGATGTCAAATGCTTCTTCTGTAATCTGCGGCTCGCCTGCAGTATTCGGTTCCTGAACCACTGCCATGCATCCCGCGGTCTCGAAAACCATCAACCCGGCCATTCCTACGGCGGCCGCTGCCCTGATGATTGTCGCTTTGTTAATGTTTTTCATCTATCCGTCTCCTGTCTTAGAAAGTCATCCTAAACCTACCACAGAAAAATCCCTGCTCCCGAAAATGTTGTGAACTGTCGTGAATTTGTTGTGAATTGCTGCAAAATGATATAGTGTAAAAAGAATTCGGAACAAGGGGCTTTGGCGATGAAATACGATTGCTTGATAATAGATGACGAGAAAATGCTGGCTGATAACACTGCCGAATACTTCAACATGTTTGATGTAAATACCCGCGCCGTGTATTCCAAGGCTGAGGCTGAAGAGTTTTTACAAGAAAACAGCGCAGCTCTTATTTTGCTGGATATCAATTTGTCGGATGGCAGCGGGTTCATGCTTTGTAAGGAAATCCGTGAGTATTTAAATGTTCCGATTCTCTTTATTTCCGCTCGCAAAACAGATGACGACAAAATCATCGCCCTTAACATCGGCGGTGACGATTATATTGAGAAGCCGTATTCATTAGGCGTTTTGCTGGCCAAAGTTAAGGTTACGCTTAAGCGATACAAGGGAAGCGAAGAAAGTGGTGCCGTAACGGCCGAAGACGAAGATTACGATGACGGAAGGCTTAAAATTGACAGCATTAACCGTGTTGCAATAGTTTGCGGCAGGGAGTGCAAGCTTACGAGCATCGAATTTAAGCTTCTTAAATATATGACCGATAACAATGACAGACTTATCACCAAGGCGGAACTTTTCGATAATGTGTGGAACGATAAGTTTACGGGCGACGGAACGCTTAATGTTCATGTTCGAAAAATCAGAGAGGAAATAGAGGAAGATCCGCAAAGTCCGAAGTACATAGTTACCGTTTGGAAAGAGGGCTATAAGTTCATATCGGCTGCCGGCTCGGCCAAGACAAGGGGCGGCGGCAAATGAAGAAATTTTCGTTTCTTATTATTCTTGTACTTACGTTTGTTCTGGAAATCACGGTTTGCTTTGTCAGTATCGGTAAACTTTCCGATATTAAGCAGGATACGGTGGCAGTAAATTCCTGCCTTCATTCGGTTGAGGATAATTTCGGGGAATCTGATAAGTATAAAAAGGACCTTCCGTATGTGGTAATCGATAACGACGGCAATGTGCTTTTTAAGACAGAAGAGGGTCTTTCGGAATCCATTAACGAGGGCGTCAAAAATAACGATACCATGTTGAGAGTGGAAAAAGACGGCGAGATTTTGGGCACGATTATTGTGGCAAATCGCACCGCCGATCAAATTAAGGTGTATAAAAACCGCATCGTAATTACGGTAATTAGTTTATCGTCGCTTCAGATTCTGATTGTTCTTGTTTACTGGGTTTATTTACGCAAAACCATAGTCAAGCCTTTCGAGGAGATGAATGATTTTGCCGTGCGGGTTGCGTCGGGCGATTTGGATGTGCCTTTGGAACTTGACAGGAAGCATGTTTTCGGAGGCTTTACGGAAGCTTTTGATTTGATGCGAAGCGAACTTAAGAAGGCAAGAGCCGCGGAGAAAAAAGCGAGCGACGATAAAAAAGAAATGGTCGCAAAGCTTTCGCACGATATCAAAACTCCGGTGGCTTCGATAAAGTCGGCATCGGAAATCGGGGCTGCGGTGACGAAAGACGATAAGGCGAAGGAACTTTTCGAGTTGATAAATCAGAAATCGGATCAGATAACGGCGCTCACGGACAACCTTTTTAACGCGAGCGTAAACGACATAACCGAGATTCCGGTGGTGCCTTCGAGATACGATTCGGTTGTTATAAAAGAACTGATATTGAAGGCCGATTATCTCAAAAAAGCGGACGGCTTTGAAGTCCCGGAATGCTTTGTTTATATAGACAAAATGCGCTTGCAGCAGGTTTTCGATAATGTATTTATGAATTCGTACAAGTATGCGAATACAAAAATCAAGGTCGAAACTTTGATTGAGGACGAGTGCCTTAAGGTTACGATTGAGGACTTCGGCGGCGGCGTAAATGAAGACGAATTGCCGCTTATGAAGCTTAAGTATAAGCGCGGCGTAAACGCTGACGGCAAGGATGGCGCGGGGCTTGGCCTTTATATAACCGATAAGTTTATGGTCGGGATGAACGGCCGATTGGAACTTCAGAATACTGATAAGGGTTTCGCGGTAATTTTTTATATTCGGACGATTTAAGGATTATTTAAGAGTTCCTTAAAGTCACTTAAGAGTCAGAAATGTATTCTTGGTGACATAAGGAGGTCAGACACTATGACACACATTATTGAAACCAAAAAACTTTGCAAAACATTTTCCGGTAACGGCGTGCAGCAGCACGTCTTGAGAAACGTGGATTTGAAAATCTACGAAGGCGATTTCACAATCATCATGGGCGCAAGCGGCGCGGGTAAATCAACGCTTTTGTACGCGCTTTCGGGCATGGATAAGCCGACATTGGGTCAGGTTATCTTTGACGGCACGGACATCACGAAAGAGACTTCGGATAAGCTTGCCGTATTCAGAAGAAAGAACTGCGGCTTTGTCTTCCAGCAGATTTACCTGATTGATTCCATGAGCATTCTTGATAACGTTATCGCGGCAGGACTTCTTACCAACAAGAACCGTAAGGAAGTTACCGATAAAGCCAAGACAATCTTAAAGTCCGTGGACATCGACGAGGTTTTGTGGGACAAGTTCCCGACGCAGATTTCAGGTGGTGAGGCTCAGCGTGTAGGTATCGCACGAGCTCTTATCAACAATCCTAAGATGCTTTTCGCCGACGAACCTACCGGCGCTCTCAACTCGAAAACAGGAAAGGATGTACTTGATGCCCTTACCGAGTTCAACAATCGCGGCCAGTCCATCGTGATGGTAACTCATGATATCACAAGCGCAAGACGCGGAAACCGTGTCCTTTATGTAAAAGACGGCGAGATTGCAGGCGTTTGCGAGCTTGGAAAATATGAGACCGGTGATAAAGCCCGCCATCAGAATTTGAACGACTTCCTTGCTGAAATGGGGTGGTAATATGGGCAGAAAATTAATGCTTGCCAAGTCCAATTTCCGCAAGAACCGCGGCACATCGGCAGGACTTTTCCTTTTGATGACCATCTGTTCAATGCTTATAAGCCTCGTATTGTTGATGTATTTCGATGCATACGGTGCAATCGCCAAGCGTGCGGTCGACTTAAATGCCGGTGACGGCGTGTTCTTTGTCGGCGGAACCGAGGAAGATATCGAAGATTATAAGAATTACCTTATCTCCGGCGATGCTTCCGAAGCAGAGTCACATAAGTATGTACAGTTCAATAATTTCTCGATTGAGTTCGGTAACGGCAAACTTTCGCCGAGTGTTATTTTCACTGATACATCAAGATTTGATACCGTTCTCAATAAGGTTGAGGTTGTTGTTTCGGACGATTCGGTAACTTCAGACTACATATATCTTCCTTACCAGTTTCTTACCGGCGGCGGATATGCTCTCGGTGATACGATAACTTTTGAAATTCTGGGTGAGTCTTACACATGGAATATAAAGGGATTTATTGACACAACATATTTCGGAAGCAGTAACGGCGGCGCTTTCGAGTTTATTCTCGATGATGAGACATACGACGATCTCTATTTGACTGCGGGTGATGCGAACTGTTGTTACATTGTCTGCTTCAAGCTCGAAAACGGGATCAAAGCTTCCAAGTTTATCTTGAATTCTTCCAACAATTATATGGAGGATCACCCGACAGTAAGAATTAGCTGCCAAAGTGCCGATGAAGCCATATCTTCAAAGAGTTTCATGACATTGATCCTTGTAGTTGCTTTCCTAATCGTAAACCTTATTATCATCCTGGTAGTTGCATTGATGCTCAGTAACACAATCTCCAACTACATCAAAGAGAACATGAAGTCCATCGGTGCCCTTAAAGCAATCGGCTATTCCGGAAGTGACATCAGACAGTCCCTGATGATTCTCTTTGGCGGCTTGGCACTTCTCGGAAGCGTTGTAGGAAGCGGCCTTGCATATTGTCTTATGCCTTTCCTTAAGAGCATAGTCGTAGGTCAGTCCGGTATTTTATATAGTCCATCTTTCCACGCTTATTCCGTTATTGTTTCGCTTGCTCTGGTTACGTTATTCGTTATTCTTGTAACGGCCTTTTCTTCTCGCAAGATTGGCAAGATCGAGCCAATCGTTGCCCTTCGTGACGATACACCTTCACACAGTTTCAAGCGCAATCGCGTTCGCCTTGACAGGACAAATCTGAACCTGAATCTCAGCTTTGCTCTTAAGACACTTTTTACCAACGTAAAGCAGAATCTTGTTACGTTCTTTGTAACCGGTGCTTTGGTTTTTGTCTGCATCATAGGACTTCTGCTTTTCGAGAATTTCTATAGAAATCCTAACATCGGAATCCTGTCTTTCGAGACATTCGGAGGAATTATTACCGTCGATCCTTCAACTGCGGATGAAACTGAGGAGTACCTTAAAACACGTACCGATATTACCAATCTTCGATACTACAATGTTTTTAATTTGACATATAACAACGAGGATCGTCTTAACTGCAATGTTTTCGATGATTTTTCCCTTATGAATAATCAGGACGTTTGTTATGAAGGTCGTTTCCCGGAATACGACAACGAGGTTGCGGTAAGCGGTAAGTTTGCTAAGGACTACGGATTTGAAGTGGGCGATGAAGTGCTTCTTACCTGCGGTGACAAGTCTTACAACTACCTGATTACAGGCTTCGTTCAGACCTGCAATAATTTCGGCAGGGAAGCAGCCATGACAACGAGCGCAGCCGAGCATATCATTGCACTTTCCGAAAACGATACGCTATTGTGCTTCGATTGTGCCGACAAAGAAGTATGTCAGAACGTTATCGATGATTGCACCGAATTATACGGTGAGCACATAATGTCCACAATCAATTTTTATGAGACACTCGACGGTAATATGACGATTTTTAAGAGTATCGCAATGACACTTCTTATAATGGTATGTATCATTTCCGCAGTAGTAATAATGCTTATCCTTTTCCTTTATATCAAGGCGCTTCTTTACAACAAGCGTAAGGATTACGGAATCTCAAAGGCACTCGGATTTACATCTCGCGACCTGATTTTGCAGACTGCACTGAGCTTTATGCCGTCGATAGTTCTTGCGGTTATCGTGTCCTCAATCCTCTCGTATTTCTTTGTGAATCCGTTCATGTCGTTGGCGCTTTTGTCCTTCGGCCTTATGAAGAGCACTTTCACGGTGCCGCTCGGCGGAGTAGCGATTATCGGCGCCTGCATGATTGTTATCGCTTTCGTTTTCGCGATTGCCGGATCTGCCAAAATCAAGAAAATCGAAGCATATAAGATGCTCGTGGCTGAGTAAAATGTTGTTATAAGGCAAAGAAGTTGATACAATTCATTTGACGAAACCGTTGCTTTCGGCAGCGGTTTTTCGTTGTATCAGATTAAAAGGGGATTTATATGAACGATTTTGAACTTAATACCAAACTTAAGATAAAAAGCATGTGGGTATGCATTGCTTTATATGCGGCAGGTTCGCTGCTTTCCTTCTTTTCGATTGCCTTGGGTGACGTCTTTGTCTTTTTGATCGGATTTTTTGTCTGGCTTTTTTATATGTTTTTATCGGAAGCCATCGCAGTGATATGTATAGTAAGCGGCGTCAGACAGACCGTTGCCTCCAAAAAACACGCGCCGATTTCCGACAAGCCTTGTAACGTACTGATACCGGTTTTTTCCATCTTGAATATGGCGTTGTTTGTGGCGGCTTTCTTTATCTTCCCGCCGACCAACAACAGCCGCAACGGTGTTAGTTCCTTAGTCATAACCTTTATAGCAATGCAGATTGTTTACTGCGTATTTGACATAATTTTCCTGCTTCGCTATCGAAAATACCGTCGCCTGTGCAAAGCTTCGGCCCCGTCGATGGCTTCAACTATGGCTGTAACTTCGGCTCCGACTATGGCTCCGGTTCAGCCTCCGATTTCGACTCCGATTTCGACTCCGGTTCCGCCTCAGCCTTACATTCAGGCTGCTCCGCAGAAGGTTCCTCAGCAGGCACCGCAGCAGATTCCGCAGTATCAGCAACAGAATCCGATTCCACAGGCAGTACAGTCTCAGGTTGTACCTCAGCCTGTTCAGCAACCGATGTCTCAGCCGACAGCGCAGCCTATGCAACAGCAATTTCCGCAGGCTCCGGTGTCACCTATGGGTGCGCCGACTGATGTTGTAAGCGGATCCGGGCAATACGACATTGACTTTAATGAAGATAACTACAGCAGCTTCTGATTTTGATACCTTACAGTCTCAGAATTTTATACTACATCTAAGAAAAGCGTATAGAAGGATGCAAAAACATCTTATCTATACGCCTTTTTGAAGGAACAACATTTTGTAAATTCTTGAATTTGCCCAATAGGCGTATAGATTAATCCGAATTTTCAGATTTATACGCTTTTGCCGTTGCATCAAGGACGGCAACCCTAATCAGAAGTGCCCGAAGGCGTATAGAATTAAGAAAATCACGGATTCTATACGCTTTTTACATCAGAGGGCACCTTCAGAACATCCCAAAAGAAGAAAAAAGCGTATAGAACAAGACAAAAAACAAAATCTATACGCTTTTACTCTAATTTGTTCGGAAACAGTGCATCTGAGCTGAAAAAGAACAGCGGGTTTGCGCAAAATGCAAAATGCTATATGATTTATAGGTGTGTGGCGCTCTTTTTCGCGCCAGTGGAAGTGCCAACGGAAGCGCCAACAGAAGTGTCAACGGAGGCACCAACGGAAGCGGAAAAAGAATAAGTTTGATTACAGAGAAATCCAATCGGGGAATGACTGATGTATAAAGTTTATATAGTTGAGGATGACCTGACCATTTCTTCTGCCATGAAGGAAATGGCGGAGAATTGGGGCATGGAGGTGAAGGTTTGCGAGGACTTCAGACGCGTGAGCGAGGAGTTCGCGGAGTTTGCACCTCATATTGTACTTTTGGATATAAGTCTGCCGTTCGCGGGCGGGTATCACTGGTGCTCGGAAATCAGAAAAGTTTCAAAGGTGCCGATTGTTTTCGTGTCGTCGACGTCGGATAACATGAATATCGTGATGGCCATGAATATGGGGGCGGACGATTTTATCGCGAAGCCTTTTGACGGGAATGTGCTGATGGCTAAGGTTCAGGCGCTTTTGAGAAGAAGCTATGATTTCGCGCCGTCGAGCAATGTGATTTCGCATAAGGGTGCGCTTTTGAATACGGACGACGGGTCACTTGTTTATGAGAATAAGAAGATCGAGCTTTCCAAGAACGAGTACAGGATTTTGCTTTGTCTCATGGAGAACAGAGGAAAGACGGTGAGCCGCGAGAAGTTGATGGAGAAACTTTGGGCTACGGACTCGTTTGTGGATGAGAATACGCTGACGGTTAATGTTAACAGATTGAGAAAAAAGCTTGAGGCTTCCGGCTTGAGCGACTTCGTGACCACGAAATTCGGCGTGGGATACATTGTGGAGTGACGGCACAAATGAAATTATTCGCTGAATATTTGAAATCGAAAACGCTCGCACTTGTTGCGGCAGTCGTTATGGCCGCGGTGTTTTGGGCCTCGTTTTTGCTGTTCAGATTACCGATTGAGCCGCTTGTTTATCCGACGGTGGTCTGCGTTTTGATTTTTGCGGTATATTTGGGTGTCGATTTTGCACGCACTCATCGAAAACACGCACGAATACAGGCGGTTTTTAATAATATGGCGGAGGCGGTTTCGAATCTGCCGACGGCCGATACGCTTTGCGAGGAAGCACTGACCGAGCTGGTCGGCGAAATGCAGCGGCTTATAGGTGAACAGGAATCGGAGGCGCGCGTTAAGTATAACGATATGACGGACTACTATACCGTTTGGGCGCATCAGATAAAGACGCCGATTTCGGGAATGAAGCTGCTTCTTCAGAACGAGGATTCGGATACGGCAAGGCATTTAAGCGCGGAGCTTTTTAAGATTCAGCAGTACGTCGATATGGTTTTGGCGTTTTTGAGATTGGATTCCGAGAGCAACGATTTTGTGCTGAAGGAATACGAAATCTCGGATATCGTGAAGGCTTCCGTGCGCAAATTCGCGACGGAGTTTATAGGACGTAAGCTGACGCTTGAGATGAATGTCGGCGAGATGAAAGCGGTCACGGATGAGAAGTGGCTCGGATTTGTCATTGAGCAGGTTATCTCGAATGCCCTCAAGTATACGAGGGAAGGCGGCATACGAATTGAGACGGAGGACGATGTGCTGATAATAAGCGATACCGGAATCGGAATAGCGGCGGAAGATCTGCCGAGAATTTTCGAGAAGGGGTACACGGGATATAACGGCAGAACCGACAAGGAGGCCACGGGATTGGGGCTTTACCTTTGCAAGCAGGCGTGCGCAAAACTCGGGCATGAGCTTAAGATTGAGTCGAAAGCGGGCGAGGGCACGAAGGTCTTAATATCGCTTAAGCAGGCGCGCAGGATGTACGAGTGACGGCACTTCTTACGTTTTTGTAAGTTTTGTGCCCAGAATTGTAAGGACTATCGATTAGGTTTTATCGGGCGGATTGCTAGAATCAAGTCGTAAACATCTAAGGAGGAATTTTTTTAATGCCGGTTTTGGAAGTTAAAAACTTGAAGAAAATCTACACAACACGTTTCGGAGGAAACAAGGTCGAGGCCTTGAGAAATGTGAATTTTACGGTTGAGAAGGGCGAGTTCGTAGCCATTATGGGTGAGTCCGGTTCGGGAAAAACCACGCTTCTTAACATTTTGGCGGCTTTGGACACGCCGACATCGGGAAACGTTTTATTGGACGGCAAAGACCTGTCGAAAATCAAAGAGAAGGCGCAGGCCGATTTCAGAAGAGATAATTTGGGATTCGTTTTCCAGGAGTTCAATCTCCTGGACACTTTTACACTGGAAGATAACATCTATCTGCCGCTCGTGTTGGCAGGCAGGAAGCATTCCGATATGGAAAGCAGACTTAAGCCCATAGCTCAGAATTTGGGCATCGCAGATCTGCTCAAAAAGTATCCGTACGAGGTTTCGGGCGGCCAAAAGCAGAGGGCGGCGGTTGCAAGAGCCATGATTACAAACCCGAGCATGATTTTGGCGGACGAGCCGACCGGTGCGTTGGACTCGAAGTCGTCGGATGAATTGATGGGACTTTTCGAGAAGGTCAATAAAGAGGGTCAGACGATCCTTATGGTAACGCACTCCGTAAAGGCGGCTTCCGTAGCGTCGAGAGTGCTTTTTATCAAGGACGGCGAGGTTTTCCACCAGATTTATAAGGGCGGAGATTCGAGCGAGCAGCTTTTCCGTAAGATTTCCGATACGCTTACCATGCTTGAGTCAGGCGGTGAGATCAAATGAGACTTCTTTATCCGCGCTTAGCGATTCAGGGTATCACCAAGAATCGCCGTATTTATATACCTTATTTGCTGTCGTCGGTTGGCATGGTCATGATGTTCTACATCATGGACTCGCTCTATCGAAGCCCGCTTTTACCGAGCATTCGAGGCGGCTCGACGTCTGTTGTGATTTTGGGTTTGGGCAGATTTGTCATTGCGATTTTCGCGGCAATATTCCTTTTCTACACAAACTCGTTCCTGACGAGGCGAAGATACAAGGAATTCGGACTTTATAACATCCTGGGTATGGATAAACGCAAAATCGGCTGCGTTGTTCTTTTTGAGTCGTTTTTTGTATCCGTAGTCGGAATAATAGGCGGTATCGCGCTCGGAATTTTGTTCTCGAAATTCGCCGAGATGGGAATAGTCAACGCCATGCAGGGCGCTATCGATTATGAGCTTCGCGTGCCTATAAAGTCCGTGGGATTAACGGCTTTGCTCTTTGCGGCAGTCTTCGTTTTGCTTATGGCAAAGTCCCTGATTGCGGTTGGCAGATATAAGCCGCTCGAACTTTTGAAGAGCGAGAGAGCCGGCGAAAAACCTCCGCGCGCGAATTACGTTTTCGCTTTGGCAGGCGTCATCATCCTGGGAATCGCTTACTATATCGCAGTATCAATTACGAACCCGATCGGCGCAATCACGTACTTTTTCCTGGCTGTTGTGCTCGTAATCGTCGCAACGTATCTTCTTTTTATCGCGGGTTCCGTGGCGCTTTGCAAAATCCTTCAGAAGAATAAGAGCTACTACTACAAAAAGCAGCATTTCGTATCGGTTTCTTCCATGGCTTACCGCATGAAGCGTAACGGTGCGGGTCTTGCGTCTATCTGCATTTTGTCCACGATGGTACTTGTAATGATTTCGTCCACGTCGAGTCTTTATTTCGGCAAGGCCAGTGCCATCGAGAAAACATACCCGTACGACGAAGAGTTGTGCTTTAACTTCTACGATCCTTCAATTTTGGATTCCTGCGACGAGATTTTGAACAAACGTTACGAGGAGTTTTTTAAAAGCGAAAACGTCGTCCCTTCGGACTATCAGACGTTCCCGTTCGCATACGTCGTAGGCAGCTTGGACGGCTGCAACGTTGATTATTCGGCCGATGAGGGTGAAATTAATATTTCAGATTTTGATTCTCTGCATCAGTACATCTTTGTGCCGGTCGATTACTATAACGAGAAGTTCGGCGAGAATGTAAGTCTCGAAGGAACTGAAGCGATTCTTCTCTCAGACGGTGCAAAATACGATGGGGACAAGCTTGTTCTCGGAAATTTGGAAATTCAAATCAGAGAACATTCGGATAATCAGGTCAAAATCGGTTTGCTTTCCGAATCCCTCATCCCTTCATTCACTTTCGTAGTGTCTGATATGAACGTTCTATCCCCGCTTTACGAGGAAGGCAAGACTTCATTTACAAACCCGTACGAGTTGTTTTACATATGCGCCTACAATGTTCCGGACCTGAACGATGATGAGCAGATGGAGTTGTTCCAAAAGCATGCGTCTGTTCTGAATGAGTTCTCGGCCGATTCATTCCCGAGCGATGCTCCGAGGGAGGGTCTTTACCAGTCTTTCGGGTATATGGCACAGTGCAAGGCCGGTGGCAAAGCTGACTTCATCTCCACCTTCGGCGCGCTGTTCTTCCTCGGAATCACTTTGTCGGCGTTGTTTATTTTCGCTGCCGCAGTAATCATCTACTATAAGCAAATAACCGAGGGCTATGAGGACAAGGCTCGATTTGCCATCATGAAAAAGGTCGGCATGAGCAAGGCTGACATCAAAAAGAGCATCAACTCGCAGATCCTTACAGTCTTCTTCGCTCCGATTATCGTTGCAGGCGTGCACCTCTGCTTTGCTTTCCCGGTTATCTGGAAACTCCTTAAGCTTTTCCAGCTGACCGACATCAGGCCGGAACTTATAGCCACGGTCATCGCGTTTGTTGTTTTCGCGCTCTTCTACGCCATCATCTACAAGGCCACGGCGCGCACATACTTCAACATCGTTGCTTCTGACAAAGACTGAGCGATTTCTGAATTTCCGCAGTTATTACAAAAACGCAAACAGAATAATGTTGTATCTGACAAAGACTGAGTGGATTTCTGAATTTCAGCCTTTTATTAATTCGGCGAATTTGGCACAGGCAACCGATGGCGTAGTTTGTTTGGAGTAAAGCATGCTTACGGCACGGGTAGGGAACTCCGCGTTGACTTTGAGTTTACGAACTGCGCCCGATTCGAGGGCATCTCTGGAGAGTTCCTCGGTAACCACCGCGATGCCGAGACCGATTTTGGCCAGTGAAATCAGAAGCTCGTAGCTCGCGAGTTCGATTTCGGGCTCGAGTCTTAAGCCTTCCTTCAGGAAAACGTCCTCCAGGAATCGTCTGGAGCCGGCCTCTTTCTCGAGCAAGATGAGCGGCATCGACGATAAGTCTTTAAGGGAGTAGGTGGCGTCGAAATCTATCGGGTAGTCCGGGGCTGCCACAAAAGCAGTGTGCGTCTTGAAGCACAGGAAACTCTCGAATTCCTCAGGCTTCTCGTTTGTCGTCGCGAAAACCATATCCACGACGCCTGTTTCCAGATAGTTCATTACACGCTTCGAAGTTCCGTTCAGAATGTGAATTCGGACGCCCGGGAAGTTTCTGTGGTAGGTCTCGAGGTACGGAAGCAGGAAATTGTCCGTGAGGGTGTTACTGGCGCCGATTACGAGCTCGCCGTCCGTCAGATTTTTGTTCTCGTTGATACGGGACTCGCCCGACTCAATCATGGCGAGGGCGCCCGAGACGTATTCGTAGAGGGTTGCACCGTCTTTGGTGAGGGTTACGCCTTTCTTGGATCTCGAAAACAGTCTCACGCCCAAAGATTGTTCCAACGAGTTCAAAGTCTGGCTTACGGCCGACTGGCTGATATACATGTCCTTGGCTGCGGACGTAATGTTTCCGGCATCTGCCACCGTTTTAAAAATTCTGTATTGATCAAGTTTTGCCTGCATAGAGAATCTCCTTCGGGAGTTTAAACATAAGTTTTGCTTATCATAAATATAAGTATATTCTGTTTTGCTTATGCATTCAACCGTATTATAATAATGAGCGGAATGAGAGAAAACATTTCATTAAGCACGCACATTTGCGAGGAGGTAACTTTATGGCAGAGCGTAAAGTAGGTACAGTTTCCAGAGGTATCAGATGCCCTATCATTCGTCAGGGCGACGATCTTTCCGAGATCGTAACAAACAGTGTTCTCGAGGCATGCGAGTCTGAGGGATTCGAGCTTCGTGACAGAGATGTAATTTCTATGACAGAGTCCATCGTAGCAAGAGCACAGGGCAACTACTGCTCCGTAAACGACATTGCTGCTGATGTTAAGAATAAGCTTGGCGGCGAGACAGTCGGCGTTATTTTCCCAATCCTTTCCCGTAACAGATTTGCTATCTGCCTTAAGGGTATTGCAATGGGTTGTAAGAAGATTGTTCTCATGCTCTCCTATCCTTCCGATGAGGTTGGTAACCAGCTTGTAAGCCTCGATAAGATTGACGAGGCAGGCATTAACCCGTATAGCGACGTTTTGTCCCTCGAGAAGTATCGTGAGCTTTTCGGATACATCAAGCACGAGTTCACAGGCGTTGATTATGTTGAGTACTATGCTGAAGTAATTAAGGAAACAGGTTGTGATGTTGAGATCGTTTTCGCTAACCAGGCAAAGGCAATCCTTGACTACACAAAGAACATTATCAACTGCGACATCCACACAAGAGCAAGAACAAAGAGAATCCTCTTGGCAGCAGGCGCCCAGAAGGTTTGCGGTCTCGACGAGATCATGAACGCTCCTGTAAACGGCAGCGGATGCAACGAGCGCTACGGTTTGCTCGGTTCCAACAAGGCTACTGAGGACCAGGTTAAGCTCTTCCCGCGTGAGTGCAAGGATTTGGTTCTCGATATTCAGTCCAAGATTCTCTCCAAGACAGGCAAGCACGTTGAAGTTATGGTTTACGGCGACGGCGCTTTCAAGGATCCTCAGGGTAAGATTTGGGAGCTCGCAGATCCGGTTGTTTCTCCTGCTTTCACAGACGGCCTCAAGGGTACACCTAACGAGCTCAAGCTCAAGTACTTGGCTGATAACGATTTCGCAGAGCTTTCCGGTGAAGCACTCAAGAACGCTATCTCCGAGAGCATCAAGGCTAAGGACGCTAATCTCGTAGGTAAGATGGCAAGCGAAGGTACAACACCTCGTCAGCTCACAGACCTCATCGGTTCCTTGTGCGACCTCACATCCGGTTCCGGCGATAAGGGTACACCTGTTGTACTTGTTCAGGGTTATTTCGATAACTACACTAACGCTTAATTTAAAAAACAATTAATAGATTCATGAAACTGCGTTTTCGGGCCCCCGAGCGCAGTTTTTATTTGCTCGAGAACAATTTCCCTCAATTTCCCTGCGACGCTCACCTTGTTAAAACAAAATTTACACACGCCCGCACCCCGGAAAACTATAATTGAACTATCGGGACGAAGTGCGCGTTTTGTGCCGCCGTTCTCGAAAAAGCGCCGGGGGGGACTTATAAAGATGAGTGAAGAAATCCTGAATGCCAAGATTTTGTTCGGTTCCGGGGATATTCCGGAGTACGATAACGAGACCGTAAAAAGCCGGATCAATAAGATTAAAAGCGAGTTAAACGATCTTACCTGCGACATTTCCAAAACGGATGCTGCTTTGGCGGCAACCTCCGGAATAATAGCTTCGCTGGTAAACACTGCGCTTAAGGGTAATTTCAAAACTAACGGCGATTGGCAGAGTGTTGAGAAGTGCAAAAATGCGGTAACAAGTCTTTGTCAGAAGATTCCTCTCATAAAAATCAACGATTTCGACGATGCGGCAAGATTTCTTTTGGGCGTAGGAATTGCGGCCGATAAGATGATGGAAAAGAAAATCGGGGTTTCTGCGACCGGAACTTATCAGAAGACTAAGGATGATTTCGCGGGAAAAGCCGGAAATCTCTTTACGAAGCGCGGCGGAAACGAATTCTTAAGAACTTGGCTTAACGACGCTGCGGGAATCGAAGTCGGCTTGGATTCAAACGGCAAGGGAACCCTTAAATATTCGAATGCCAAACCGCTTACGGGCGAGAGAATCATAAATGCGACTTCAAACGTTGCGGCTGCTTGGTTCTTGGGCCAGTGTGCACGCCCTATTGACCTGATTCCTGACGACTATAAGCCTTTCGCGGCTCTTGTCGGAAGTCAGATTGATAAAGATGCAATGACCACGGAGATATCGAAAACGCTGAGCAAAACGAAGGTTGCCAAGAAAATCGGCGATGTCAGCAAGCTCGATTTCTCGGATTTCAGAGACAGGGTGATGACGGCGGCCCCTTCGGTTCTGGTAAACGAGGCGATTTTGAGAGGAATTTACGCCGCTCAGGTCGCAATCAAGAGAAGAAATGCGCCTGAGCCAACGGTGATTGACGCCTCGGGTGAGACAATCGAGGATGAGACGAGGGATATTTTCGAGGACAGAAATTTCAAGCGAATGAGGACGATTGCTTCGACTACGCTGAGCTTTTTCGACGGCGGTGATGCTGCGGCCAGAGCGGCGCTCACGTGCGGCGGCAATATATGGGGCTTCCTGGGAGCTTTTGCGGTCAACGTGAACTATGTTGCGGCAGGCGATGCGGCGATTTCAATTTACAAAGATTCCGTGTCCGAGATGGCGGAGCAGGAAAACCTTAAGGAATTGGGCGATTTGAAGGAGCAGTACGCCGATGAATATGTGCCGGCTTTGATTGCCTACCGCGAGAAACTGGAAGAGGATTTGAGCAGATTTGTGGAGAAGGAGGCTTCCGACATCCTTATCAATCTCGAAAACATGAAGGACGCGGCCGACAACAACGACTCGGATTCGTTCATCAAATATACTGTCGAGATTCAGGAAAAGAACGGCGCCGATGTGCAGTTCAGAAATCAGGAAGAATTCGATAAGCTTATGGATTCCGATGAACCGTTGGAGTTCTGATGTGAATTTGATGCGATTCTGATGAGGGAAGGAACTTAGGATATGGATTTTATTAAGAAGAATACGGCCGCGCGAATTGCATATTTGGTGGCGGCTTCCGATAAGGACATAAGCGATGCGGAAAGAGATTTCCTCATTTCGCAATATACGAAGAGTGAGACAGAGAAAATCTATGAAGAATATAATCCGAGGATTGAGGAGATAATCGATGACGAGGATTATAACGATATCGTTTTCGAGTGGTGCGACAAGCTCTTGGACGAGAGCAACGATGGATCCGCAGGTTCCGAGGATTCGTCCGAGGAAGTGTCCGAACCCGATGAGATAAGTGTCAGAACTTTCATAAGCGACCTCGTTTTGTTGGCACAATGCGACGGAAATCTTGACGTCGGCGAGGGCAAACTTATTCGCCACATCGCCCGCAAAGCCGGAATGACGTCACAGGTGTTTAACGACATCGTTTACATAAGGCAGGTGGCTTCGTGTCTGGATACTGCCAGAGAGCAGGTTTTCGAGGCGGATTACGAATATTCGCTCATGAGGCCATACGCCGATTCCTTTGACGAGCGCACGCGAAATCTCAAGTCGCAGCTCGAGAGTTACCTGAACTACTACACCGTCGACGACAGGTTTATGTGCTGCGAGAAAACAACAGTCACTGTCAAAAACGAGATTACCGCAGGAAACACGAAGCAGGAGAAGGCGGTAAGTGTCCTTAAAACATACGGAATTGCAGCTGTCGATCCTGTTTTCGGAGGCGCTGCGGCACTTATGCGTAACAGCAACAATAAGAAGGCTCAGGCAACCGCAGAACTGAAAAAAGCAAACGAAGAGGCCCTCCTCGGAGCCGAAAACCGAATGAGCACGGTAGAGAAGCAGTGCAAGGATGCCCTTAATGCCATTGCCGACGAGAAGACGTTTATTCTCACCAACTCTTTCAGGCACTTCATCGATTATTTGAGCAAAATCAAAAACGTAAGCGTAGCAGAGTCCGAGGTGATTAACGAGGTCATTAATTTCAAAAACGATATTTCTGCGATTTGCGAGACTTCGCTGCCTGCTTCCAAAACCGAAGTCCGTTCGAATAAGCTTCTTACGGGTGCCAAGGTTGCCGCCAACGTAATAACACCGGCCGCTTTCGCAGTCGAGGCCGGCAAGTTTTTGAAGCTTAATAAAGAGTACGAGAAGGCCCGCGCCGAAAGCGCTGACGTTAAGGTTGCCGTCGAGAAAATGAACATCCAGGCCGTCAAGTTAATAGCGCTTCGTCAGCACATTTACCTCAACTACATGCAACTTTTGAAGCTTGATTCGTTTTTTACGCCGATGATTTTCGAGTTCAGAAGAATCCGGGAAACCCAGGGCTTGGACTATTCCGCTTACGACGAGAATGCTCGAAAAATCGTTGCCTCGGCATGTTCTTTGGCCAAGACTCTCAAAGTCCTCATCGATACGCCGGTACTTACCGAGACCGGTGAAGCGTCAGTCGTATCAAACGACAACATCTATCGTACCGACAGAGAATTGGCGGAGAGCCTTGAAAAGCGCAACTGATGCTGTAACTTGTCCGAAGAATGTGCGATTATATTTTGTTTTCGACTAATCCTTTTGAGAATAGGGCTGTTGTGCGTGATAGATTCTGGTTCTTATTGAGAATTCCCAGGCAGCAGAGTATTATATGTAGCGAAGATATATGTTCGAGACGGGATTGATATTTCAAAAACCTGTGTCCGGCAATAATGAAAGGAGAAAATTTGTATGTATGAAATTTTGAAATTGGGTCTTGCTGTCGTAGTAGCTGTTCTTGGTTTGTTCATGGCAATCTTTCCGAAACTCTCCACAAAAAAGGAAAAACGCGATGACAAGAAGGCCGTATCGACTGTACGTACCAGCGGTATCGTTTTGACTATATGCGGTATAGGTTTGTTCTGCTTATTTAAATTCTTATAAACCACGACAGAAAGTCTTTTATAAAAGATGTCCGACAGGCTGAACTCTTTATGTGTTCAGTCTGTTTTTTTGCAATCAGCGTTGAGTAGAAAACCAAATTGAAACAGTTGCAGGAGATTTGTGAAGTTTTTGGTTCCTTTCAGACCGGACAGTGACCGGATTACTAATCAGAGGCGCATATAACCGGCAGCGATTTGGCCGAGGCGTATAAGTAGGGAAAAACCATCTCCTGAAACGATGAAGTAATCAGAAGAAATGGAAGGAAAGTACGTTTATATTAAATTAATGCCTGATACTAATAATTATGTATTAAAATAAAAGGCAGTACATGTGCGGAGATGTGAAAAATGAGTACTGTTTTGGAGCTTAAAGCTATTTCTGAACTTAAAGATAATTCGTTTTATATTCCGGATTATCAGCGAGGTTATCGCTGGGATAAGAAAGAAGTTAATGAACTTCTTTATGATATTTTGAAATTCAGAGATAAAAAAGATAATAATGAGATATATTGTATCCAGCCATTAGTTGTTATTAAGAAAAATGTTAATGGTAAAGAAATCTATAGAGTAGTTGACGGGCAGCAGAGACTCACAACTATTTATTTGATTATTAAGTATTTATCTTCTGAACATAAGCCGGAATATACGATTGAGTATGCAAGAGATGGCAGTCAGGAATATTTGGAAAAACTTACTTTGGATGAATATGCTACAGATGATAGTATGAATAAAAATGCTTCTGATTCCAAGACGCGTAAGAATAGCAATATTGATTACTATCATATGTATACAGTTCTTGAGGCTGTTAGTAACTGGTTTAGTGAAAATTCAACTGTTGATAGAAGTGATTATCTGAAAACACTTAAGAATGATGTAAATTTCATTTGGTATGAAGTTGCTTTAAGTGATGAAGAATCAGAATCAGATGCCATTTCAAAAACTGAAAACGGACTCTTCAGCAGATTAAATAAAGGCAAAATCCCACTTACTGATTCAGAACTCATTAAGGCAATGTTTCTTAATAAGAATAATTTTCTTAAGGATGGAGACAGAAGTCGTACGGATGAAGAAATATATGCTGATCAGCACCAGATTGCTTATGAATGGGATCAGATAGAATATGCTTTGCAGAACGATGAGTTCTGGCTTTTCCTCAATCAATTTCAGGAGAATGAAGTGAAATCCACACGAATTGATTTTATACTGGATTTACTTGCTGACGTTGATTTGGCACAAAAAGAGAAAGATTCATATGCAACATTTCATAAGTATTATGATTGGTTTAATGACCCTAAAGATGAGAATGGAAATTCAATTTCAATAGAGAATTTCGTTCTTGATACGTGGAAGAGAATAAAGAACTACTATCAGATTTTTGATGAATGGTACCACGATTGCGAGATGTATCATTATGTTGGTTATCATATTAATGAAGGCGTATCAATTAAAAAGATTATAGATGACTGGAAAGACGGAAAAAAGGCGTTCATTGATAAACAGAAAAAAGCTATTAATAAGCATGTAAATGATATAGCAAAAACAAGAGAAGTAAGTAAAGCAAACCTTGAAGAGCTAATTAAGGATTATTCATTCAAGATTGAAAGAAAGGGTATAAGTAAGCCAATTCTGTTACTCCATAATATTGAGACCATTATTCAGCAGAATAAGAAGATTGTTGAAGATAACAAATATAATTTGCCTAATTTTTCAAAGTTCCCTTTCCATCTTTATAAGAAGGAAAGTTGGGATGTTGAACATATTAGTCCTTCGAGTGGCGATGATCAGGATGATAAAAACAAGATAATAGCATTAAAGCAGCATCTTGAGTTTTTGAAGAGTTCTGACCCATCAAATAAATCTATTAAAGAGTCTGTTGAAAAGATTGATGAGTTTCTTAAAGGGAACACTGATATTGATAAAAATTGTTCAAATATCAGAGCGTTTTGCAGTGAAAAGATTGATAGTGATATAAAAGCAGAAGTTGTAAAAAAGTATGATGACCTTATTAAAGAAATAGACAGAACCGGTGATATTTCTACTGATGCCGATAAAAACAGAATCTGGAATTATACACTGCTTGATGCATCAACTAATCGAGAATACCAGAATGCTATATTTCCTATTAAGAGAGAGTTTGTAAGAAATAAAGAGCAGGGTATAAAAAAGACATATGTGATAGATAGTAAGACATATGAATTTATCGAAAAGACAGAAGATGAAGTAGCTTTTGTACCAATTGTAACAAGATATATTTTTATGAAGTACTATACAAAAATTGCATCTACTTTTGATTTCTGGTCGAAGGAAGATGCTGAAGATTATAGAGACGATATGCTTGAAAAATTGAAATACTATTTAAAGTAAGCAGTATTCTTTATTGAGGTTAATATGTGTAACAATGATAATTCCGGCGAGAGAAGCAGTCTTGTTAAATTGCTTTTCGAAAATGAAGTAATAATCCCAATTATCCAGAGAGACTATGCGCAGGGAAGATTAGGAAAGAAAAACAGTGTAATACGCAGCACATTCTTTTCTGATATTTTAAAGGCATATGAATCCAAGAGTGAGCTTATGCTTGATTTTGTCTATGGTAACTCGCCTAAAGACGGAGTGTTTTATCCTTTGGATGGACAGCAGAGACTCACAACTTTATGGCTTGTATTTTGGTATTTTGCTCAGAAATCCAAGAAAATGGATGCTTATGTAAATATCGATGGAGATTTAATTGAAAAAGAAGAATTTGATGATTTTTTCTGATGTTGATAAGAAGAAGTATAAAACGGTCAGAGAGTTATTAAGCAAGTTTACATATGAGACCCGTACTTCTTCTCAGGAGTTTTGCGATAAGCTCTGTGCTAAAGATTATAGGGATAAGTCTGTTACTATTGCAGAATACATTAAGAACTCAACATGGTTTTATAGTGAGTGGATACATGATCCAACCATTAATGCGATGCTTATTTCCTTAACTGGAGTTCAAAGTCATGAGGAGTCTCAGAATAGCAGAATCAAAAAGGATGCTATAGAGTTTGCACTCTGTATTGCTGAAAATCAGTATTCAACTGAGTATGTACATAGATTAGAGTGGCTTCTTAAAAGCGTTGTTTTTATGCGTCTAAAATTAGAGAATATGCGCGTTTCTGATGATTTGTACATTAAGCTTAACGCCAGAGGAAAGGCACTTACAGATTTTGAAAACTTTAAGTCGGATCTTGATTATTATATTGATAAAACTAAGAATAATGATTTAGCAGTTATCAAGAGTAGTATTGATAGTATCTGGACAGATGTTATTTGGAATAGTGTAGAAGATAAGCAGAATAATTTTGATGGCAATATTAATCAGATATTCTATTTGTTTATTAATCGCTTTTTTCTCAATAACATTTGTATAAAAAATGACATTTCAGCTTCTGATTTTGACTATAGTGCTGATAACTCTTCCAAGACTTCTGATCAGATTAGCATTTATGAAGCATTTTCTTATTTTTATGGAAGATATGTTGAAAAAAACAAACCGACGGATGATGAAAACACAGTCATTTACAGTGAATTCAAGCCATATGAGACTGTAATTGATTTACATAATGATTTGCTTATCAGACTTAACAGAGTATTTATAAACTATCAGAAGAATAGTGATGAAGTTCAAAAATGCATTTCAACTTATATTCCTGAGTTTAGGTTTATACCTAAATATAATGAAGTGAACAATATTTCTCAGATTGAAAGAATATATTTCCTTGCGATATGTCTCTATTTGGAAAATGAGAAGTTCTCATTTAATGAAACAGAGTTTAGTCGCTGGCTTAGAGTTGCATATAATCTTGCGAATAATGCAGGTATTGATGGTATTGGACCAATGGTTAACTGTATGAGACTTGTTTGTGATATCCGGAATAATATGAATGCAAATAATACTGCTGATGTATACGCATTCTTTAATGATTACAATTATGATTACAGTGGCAATGCTAATGAGCAGCTTAAGTTACAGTTAGAAGAAGAGATTCAGAAAGCGAAATTAGTAATCGCAGATACCGATATTGAGACCGAGTTGTTCGAGGCGGAGAGAGCATTATTCTTTAAGGGGTGTATTAGATTCTTATATGCAGATGAAAATGGAAAAACTTTAAAAACGGCTGTTAGATCTACATTAAATAACAGAGTAAAGAATGCACATACTTTATTTAGTGAAGAATCCATCAAAGTTGAGACCCTTGTAACATTTTTAAGCCTTTTCAAGGGATTTGACGAAATTGAAAATTGCAGAGTATATAATATTACGACCTATCACGATCGTAATGCTTGTTGGAAGAAAGACATATTGTGCAGTGATAATCCGGAAGTGATGAAGAATATTCGAATATTGCTTGATAAGGATGCTATTGCACTCGAGGCGGAAATTAATGATATCCAGGTGAATGCAGCTGAAAACTATAAGAAGTTTATTAAATCTAAATTCATTGCGAATATTGTTGGTGGTGCCAATAAATATAGATATGTCTCAGCTTTTAATGCAATTCATAATAAAGGATCTAACATTGGATACATTTACGTTGATAACAATAACATAAAGTTTGGCGAAGAACTGGAGAAAATTCCGAACCTCAGTATTAACGAAGGCGTGATACATTCTGAAGGCTTCTTTAATGGTTTGAAAATCCCATTTACTTATAAGAATAAGAGCTTTATTTGGGATCGAGGTAAAAATGAAATTCAAGAATTTAAGCATGAGAAACAGATAGGAAAAATTGATATTGATTTCAACGATTCAATTGAGAACTTACTTGCAAAGATTTAAGTAGAAATACTAAATCCTCCATTTAAGGCTACAGCAATTAAGGCTACAGCAATTAATCGAACTGTCCCATTATTGCCCCCAATCCCGTGATAGAGTTGGGGTGTAAGAGAAATCAGATACGAATTTTAAAGTGGTTGACGGGAGATGATTGTTATGTCGAAGATGTTTTTTACTATAGCAGGTACAGGATACAGATACGGTAAGGATTTTCTTGAGAAGGGAACAGAAGTTAAGCTTATCAAGGAACCTGATAATGAATTTGATAAAGAAGCCATCAAGGTTGAGATGGAAGGCCTCGGAAAAATCGGTTATGTTGCAAATTCCTGGAAGACTGTTATCGGCGACAGCTTCAGCGCAGGAAGACTTTACGATAAAATCGGTGATGAGGTTATCGGTACCGTAATGTATGTTCTTGATAACGGAGTTCTCGGATATATAGAATCCGAGGCTAAAGACGAATGATGAAATGAATGCTATGTCATAAATGTTACCTCTTTTCTTTGATGAGTGGGGCTGTCTCAAAACAAAGTACATTTTGGGACAGTCTTTTTTTCTGGCTCTGTAAAACTTTCATTTAGTACTTCAGAGTCTGTCTTAAATTTTGGGACAGTCTTTTTTTCTGGCTCTGTAAAACCTGAATTTCTGCAAATCCACTGTGCCTTCTTTACTTAGATGCACTGTTTTTGAATGAATTTGAGTAAAAGCGTATAGAATTGGCTTTCGAGTTTTAATCTATACGCTTTTTTCTTCTTTG
>JAZLML010000044.1:0-9377 GCA_045598625.1 Saccharofermentans sp. | reverse complement strand
AAAAGTTCCTTTATAAAAATAGGCCAAATTTCGATTTCTTCGCGGATTTGGCCTATTTCGTTCCCGATTAAGCTTCAGATAAGACGAACACACTATAAAAAATAGGCCAAAATCCGATTTTCTCACGGATTTGGCCTATTTACTTTTGAGACAGCACCTTTGCTCTTCATCCTCCGCGAGATTATATAATTCAGCAAGTTTTCCCTGGAAAATCGGCATATTCTGCTGAGTATTTCTGACGAATATGGCAAAAATCTTCATTGACCAAATGCACGATCGGAAGTATAATAGCGTTGAAGAAAATTGCCGAAAACGTCATTATAATTCAATGTAGCAGGAAGGGAGAAGCTTATGGAAATCAAAAGAGACGCATATCTTCAACAGCTTATAGATAAACGAAATGATGGTATGATTAAAGTGGTTACCGGTATTCGTAGATGTGGCAAGTCCTATCTTCTCGATCCGTTATACAAAAACTATCTGTTAGCGGATGGAGTTCCTGCAGATCATATAATTAAATATGAATTTGATAGAGCAATCAACAGAAAATATCATACTAATGCAGATGCTCTGGAAAAAGAAATTCTTTCGCTAATGAAAGATAACAACACTTATTATGTGATTTTAGATGAAATCCAGCTTGTTCAGGGATTTGAGCTTGTAGTGACTGGTCTATTACATGAACCCAATATTGATATTTATGTTACAGGAAGCAATTCTCGATTTTTATCTACTGACATCATTACAGAATTTAGAGGCAGGGGAGAACAAATACATGTAAACCCTCTTTCCTTTTCTGAATTTTATCCAGCATGTGGATATGATAAATATGATGCGTGGAACGAGTATTTAACTTATGGCGGTATGCCGCTGATCCTATCCAAAAGGTCTGATGTTGAAAAATCACAGTATCTGAAAAACCTCTTTGAACAGACATATTTTTCTGACATAGTAGAACGCAATGGAATAAAACGGCTCGATATTATGGGGACAATTGTAAATATCCTAGCCTCTTCTATTGGTTCATTAACGAATCCTCAAAAAATATATGAGACTTTTAAAAGCAACGGAGAAAAGGAACTGTCATTAAATACTGTGAATGCTTATCTTTCTTTTCTGGAAGATGCTTTTATTGTAAAAAAAGCTCTTCGATTTGATGTAAAGGGAAGAAAATACATTAACACACCTCAGAAATATTATTTTTCCGACTTGGGTCTTAGGAATGCAAGACTCAATTTCAGGCAGCAAGAAGAATCCCACCTGATGGAAAATGCTATTTATAATGAGTTAATTATGAGGGGCTTTAATGTTGATGTTGGGGTAGTTGAAATAAGAGAAGGAAATAAACGAATTCAGACAGAGGTTGATTTTGTTTGCAATCTTGGGGGAAATAGATATTATATCCAGTCAGCCCTGAATTTGTCTACACCGGAGAAGACGGTTCAAGAATCCAGATCACTAAATCACATCCCGGATAACTTTAAAAAGATTATTGTTGTGAAAGACTATATAAAGCCTTGGAAGACAGAAGATGGAATTCTGGTTCTTGGAATCATTGACTTCCTGTTGGATGAATCGAGTATGGAAAAGTAAAATTCAAAAGTAACAAGGATAAAAACCTGTTTCAATCCTTGTCACTTTTACTTTAAAATGACGCCCCGCCATTAAGGCGGGTTTTTTGTTTGCGCAAAATTACTTTGTGTGATATAAATTAGTAGAAAATTCTACTAATTGGAGTTTGTTATGGATTATCAAACGCTTAATACGCTGTTCAGATGCAGCAAAGAATTCAGTCACGACAAGATAAAAGCCCGAGATATCAGCGATACGGAATGCATGATATGTTCCTATATTTACTCACATGATAAATGTTCGCAGGACGATGTTGCAGGCGCGCTCAAGACCGATAAAACGACTGTCGGAAAGGCAATAGCAAGTCTTGAGAAGAAGGGATACATCGGCAGGGAAAAAGATCCGGTCGACAAAAGAATCAATCGCCTTTCTCTTTGTGCCGAAGGATACGATAAAATCACAGACCTTATCAATATTCATAATGAATGGCTTTCTGACATTATGACTTGCCTTTCGGCCGAGGAGCAGTTGCAATTCCAAAGCTATTGCGAACGACTGATAGCGGCTGCCGAGAAACAAACAAATGAAGCGGGGGAAACATCTTTTGGATCAGAACAATAAAGCATTACCGATTGAGTCTTTTAACAAGGATTCAATTCCTAAAATAGTAATTAAAAACAGTATTCCGGCACTTATCGCCATGGTCATGGTAATTGTATATAACCTTGCCGACTTGTTCTTCTTGGGCTTTACGGACAACGATTTCCAGGTGACGGCCGTAACATTGGCATCGCCGCTTTTTATGATTTTTATGTCATTGGGAACGCTTTTCGGTGTCGGCGGAACAGCTGTAATTTCCAAAGCTTTAGGCGAAGGCAACAGAGAATTCGCTAAGAAAACCTGTTCATTTTGTATGTGGTCCTGCGTTGCCGTCGGTGCGCTTATTATGGCAGTGCTCTGGATTTTCCTCGAGGACATTTCTCGAAAACTCGGTGCAGGCGAAGACAGCTTAAAACTCACTGAAGACTACTTAAGAATTGTCGTCGGTTGCGGTATTTTCTCTATGATATCCAACTGCTTTTCTTCTATCATCCGTACCGAAGGTCAATCGATGAAGGCTATGGTCGGTACCCTCATCGGCAATCTGTTGAACGTTGTTTTGGACTTGCTTTTCATCCTCGTGTTCAAGTGGGGCGTTGTCGGCGCTGCAGTCGCTACGGTTATAGGAAATGCAGTTGCAGCAGGTTACTATATTTTGTATTTTATCAAAGGCAAATCCGCCCTCAGTATCAGCCCGAAGTATTTTTCGATGAATAAAAAAATCGTTGTCGGCGTGTTTTCAGTCGGCCTTTCCGCTTCAATCGCCAACCTCCTTTCCAGCGTGACATCCATATTCGTAGATGCACAGTTTTCGGCCTATGAGAACGGCGAGTTACTGGTTGCGGGCTACGGTGTCAGTGCAAAGATTATTATGCTCGTTACCTTGATGGGCATCGGCATCGGAAGCGGTGTGCAGCCGTTCATTGGTTACTGTTACGGCTCCAAGAACATCGAAAGACTTAAATCCGGTGTAAAATTCACATTCTGGTTCGGTACAGCCTTCTGTGCAGTTATTGCGGCAATTTGCTACCTGCTTGCAGTCCCTATAAACAGAATCTTTCTTTCGAATCCGATATCCTATGAAGCAGGAATCTGTTACACCCGAATTCTCATGACAACCGGTTGGCTTGTCGGACCGTTCATCATTTGCCAGAACGCTCTTCAGGCCATGAGTGCCGCAATCCGATCCTTTTTGTCGACGGTAATAAGGCAAATCGTAATTTTTGTTCCTGCCGTACTGATCTTGAAAATGCTGATCGGCGAGTTGGGCCTGATTTGGGCTCAGCCTGTGACCGATGTTCTTTCACTTATCGTGGTGCTTATCATGCTCACGCGAAAGATAAAGACAATCAAAACCTAACAGTAGACATTTGACTGAGATTCATTTCTCCATACTCTTCTCAAACCCGTTCCGATAATTCATCGGGGCGGGTTCCTTTATGCTTCTGATCTGATGCCAGAGGACGTTTGCCATCAATATTGCCATCATTTGACCCCCGTTTGATGGCAAATCTGATGCCGAAGGAGGTGTGCGGCGAAGCGGGATTCTTCAAATTCTGCGTGAAACGTGAGGATGAAGGTGGGAGGAGCAAAAAGAGAAAATAGGAGTGAAGTGCAACGTGCAACGCACAAAGCGTAAGGCGTTAAAGAGTAAAGCGCAATGAAAAAGGCAACAGACCTGAAACAAATCTGCTGCCTTAGTTTTAAGAATTGGTGGAGACGAGGAGAATCGAACTCCTGTCCGCAACTGAATCCTTTGGGACATCTCCGGGTGCATTCAGTGAATGGTTTTATTCCCTTTCTTACTTCGCCCGCTGACAGGCAGTAATTCCGGTAGCTTCATGGATACAACGGGAAGTCAAAGCTTTCCTCCCGAGGTTGGCCCGTTTAACCTCCGCCGGGTAAGGTCTGCAACCGACGCCTATAACAAGTACGCAGATATACGAGTCAGGCGGTAGCTAAGATTAAGCAGCTACGAGCTGTGTGTTGTTTGCAATTACTTGCGTTCCCGTTTTTTAAGGAGGCCAACGAGAATCCTCCACCCGCTTTCCCAATCTCAACAACCACGTCGAAACCGGTACGTCCCCGTAAAGAGGAACTTCTGGAAAAACAGCTCATACGGTAGAACTTATTTTACTTAAAGAAGAAGAAAATGCAAGACCTTTTACTTAAATGTTGCGCAAAATTCAGCGAAAACGGCACATATGTCAAGCTGATTCTGAGGATCCAAAAGGAAAGTCTCGTCGTCGCTGTTGGAAAGGTAGCCGAGGCAAACCTGATACGACGGCAGGGAATTAGCGTAGTTAAGACCGGTATATAAGTAGGTCTGTCGCGTTCCGTTATAGGTAACGCCGAGCTCATCGCTTAAGAGCTGACCCAAGGTATCGCCGCTTGCGACACTGGAGCCTGTGAAGTTTCCGCTGTCCGGAACGTAGATATTAACACCCGATACCGAAGCGTCGTTTGCGGCATCGGCGTGAAGTCTGATAAATACGTCTGCGTTGTTTTCAACTGCGATTGCGGCACGCTCCTGATTACTGATGTTCACGTCGTTAGCGGAACGGGTAAGAATGACCGTGGCGCCGCACTGCTCAAGGTAATCCTTCATGAGAAGCGCGATATCAAGTGTGAGCTCATATTCCGTAACGCCGGTGGTTACGCCCACGCAGCCGTCCGTGCAACGCTTTTTCTCGACAGAAAGCCAAGAGGCGGTGGCTTCCGTCTCGTTATCGGTTTCTGCCTGATGTCCCGGATCGATTACGATGACGAGGCCTGTCAAATCAGGTGCGTCCTCGCGGATAGGAATCATGGTCGGGGCAGGTGTAGGAGTCGGCGTCGAAGTCGGCGCGGAAGTCTCGGTGACAACAGTCGCTATGGCTGTATCGGAAGTGCCCGGCAAGGCATCCGTGGCCGCCGGTTGAACGGAAACCTCGGACGAGCCGTCAGGCTTTATAAACTTTGATGAAATGCTCGAAAACCAGCCGAACGTGATGCCGCAAACCGTTATCAAAGCAATCGATGCCAAAACAAGAACGATCGCTATCGGGGCAGCGGAAGAAGTCTTTCTCGGTTGAGGCCTCTGTTGTGCCTTCGGTTGAGGCTTGGACTGAGCTTGAGCCTGTGGCTTTTGTTGAACTTTCTGCTGACCGTTTTGATTAGTTTTCGATTGAGCCTTAACTTGAGGCTGAGCCTTGGACTTGGCCTGTGATTTGGAGGCGCGGTCTTTCTCTTCTTTCGTGGTGATGAGCCAGTTAAGATAGCTGTTGCGCTTGTCCTCAGGCATTGTCGAGAGCTTGGAATACAGGGCTTTCTTCTGCTCAGGATTCAATGAATTAATAAAGTTTTTGACCTTCGCATTAAACTCGCTGTTATCGTTGCTCACTTATAAAATCCTCCGTTTTTGGCCTACTTTGTTATTTTAACATAAGTATATTAAAATATGCCTAGTGTAAATTTTGTGTTTGATTTCGGAGTACGAGAATGAGCGACGTTTTATACATGGTTATGCCGGCCTATAACGAGGAGGCCAATATAGAATCGGTTGTTGCTGAGTGGCATCCGATTGTTGCGAAAACGGGATCAGCGAGCCGATTGGTTGTTTTCGATGACGGGAGCAAGGATTCGACATATCAAAAGCTTCTTGATTTGAAGGCGAAATACCCGCAGCTCGAGGCTGTGACAAAGCCGAATTCGGGACATGGCGCGACGTTGCTTTATGCCTATAATTACGCGCTCGACAAGGGTGCCGACTATATTTTCCAGACGGACAGCGACGGTCAGACGATTCCTTCCGAATTCCTTCCGTTTTGGGAGGCTCGCGAGGAGTATGCGGCCCAAATCGGACACAGAAACCATCGCCAGGACGGCTTCTCGCGCGTTTTCGTTACCAAGACATTGAAGCTCGTAATTAAGCTCGTTTTTAAGGTCACCGTAACCGATGCCAACACGCCGTTTCGCCTTATGAACCGCGACGTTCTTGCCAAATACCTTCCGAAAATTCCGAAGGACTTTAACCTCTCGAACGTCATTTTGAGCGTCCTTCTTGTTAAGAATAACGAGAATATCCGCTTCATGCCGATTACATTCCGTCCGCGTCAGGGCGGCGTCAACTCAATCAACTTGAAGAAAATCTTCAAGATCGGCAAGAAGGCAGTCAAGGACTTTAAGGAAATTCGTAAGACAATATAAATATCATTGCTTGAGAGAATTAAGTAACGATTTAAAACAGGGATTAGAGTAACTGAACGTAGGGAGGTTTTGAGAGATGAAAAAATTGATTGCACTGTTTACTTCTTTGGCGCTTGTTTTCGCAATGTGCGGATGTGCTGCTGAGAGCAAAGCAGGGAAAGAAAGCGTTACCGAGACCGCATCCGAGTCCGAAATTTCAGAGTCGGTGACAACTGAAATTTCCGAAACTACCGAGAAGGAACCTTGGACTATGCCGTCTCCGACACCTTATCCGGAAGGCGTATACGGCTATAATACGGGCTGGCTTGAGGATATGAAAGTATACTATGATGAAGTTTCCGGAGACGACGAATTAGTATATTACTATGATGCGGCCATTCCGGGTAGTTTCTCGTATTATGTTGATACTTCCGGAAATTCAAAGTATGCGTCCTTTTCTTATGTAGCCGAGAATTCAGGGAAGTACGTTTGCTATATAACACTTTATGTCAATTTAGATGACGGTTACTATAGTTATGTCAACCTGTCATACGATTTGTTTTACTGCGATGAAGGTGTCAGATTATATGCCTACGAAACTCTCGACTTTGGGGATGTTGCGGATTTTGTTTTCTCTGCTTCGGAAAATTTCGTTGACGACGGTACCTTTTGCTTCGGAGACATAGACTCTGTTCCTGCTCAGGAAGATTTAAATATCGCTTATTCGAGATTTGTGAATATGTGCGAACGCGCTTTTGCCGATGCCGATGTCAGTGTCGCAGGAAGCGGTGTAAATCTCGGAGAGTGGTACAAAGATATTGAACCTACTACGCCGCTCAGCTTCGAGAACCGATATGAATTTGAAGATCATGTTTTCGAGAACGGCGTGTGCACGGATTGCGGCATTACTTGGGATCAGTACTTACGTGAAGGCCTCGAAGAGAGAACGACAGCATCCGACTATTTATTCTATATCGGAACTAATACCGAACATTTGATGAATATCGGCGACTTCACCAGTTTTGAGATTTACATGGGCTTTCCGCTTTTAATTTATGTTTCAACGTGGTCTGAGGACGCCCCTTCTATGAAGGTTGAATGTTTTTTAGAAGATAACAATATGGTGACAGTAATCTATTCGTACGGATACGGCAGCGTTCCGACGGGTGAAGAAGGCGTTATCAAGGACCTTTTCGAATACCGTATCCAATTTACATGCGACCGTTCGGATTTGGATACTTACCTTTCTTCACCGAGCCTGCTATTGGATAATGCCGACTTCTTATTCTTCTACAACGGCGAGGATGCAGCCACCTTTTGGGATTACTCGGATAAAGATACTTACTCATATTTTGAGGACTATCCGGAATATGAATCTCTGAGTCAGGAAGATCTTTGCAGCTTATTCCTCAGCCAAGCTCCGGCAGTTTTCACATGCTTTGACGATTGCTTGGGTGATATTAACACGTCTTTCGCAGACGGCGACATCGAACTGTCATTTCTTGAAAAATGACAAACGTTCTTTCGAAGCGGTCGAAGTTCTCGCGAATCGACATTGTTTTCGCGAACTGACAGCCGTCAATGTTTGTGCATTATGCTGACTTTTGCGAATATTGTGTTTAGCCCCGGCCGTGATATACTTTAACAACTGTTGCTTAAAGCAGATTAATGCTATCGCATTTTTAGGGGGACCACATGAAAAATACCAAGAAACTTCTTGCGCTTTTGACAGTGCTTTCGGTGCTTTTTACAGCCGGCGCATGCTCAAATGACAGCAAAAAAGACGAGCCTTCTGACAAGGAAACGACGGAACTGACCGCAGACGAAAGCGGCGACACTGATGTTTCCGATGAACCTAAAGAAACCGAAGACGACAATTCCGACAACACATCTTATGATAGAGTCACAAACGAAGTAAATGCAGACATGTCCGCGGCATATCATGCCTATATGGACAAGGCATCCGAACTTAATGCAGAGAACCCTGATTTGTACTACAACTTTCAGTTGTTATATTCAATCGAAGATGTAGAAACCTATGCACTCTATGTAACAACTGCAGACCGCTCCTATCGCACTAAGTATGTGTATGATTATGCAACCGGTGAGATAAGCGAGCTTACGGAAGGCGAGTTCTTCGAAAGCACGATTACTTTGGTTTTCCCGTACGAAAGCTTCTCCAAGCTTCCTTGTATGGTTAACGAACAGGATTCCGTAGAGCCGTTCGAGAATGTTTTCGAGACCTTTGACGACGGTGCATATTACGGACGAATCATTGCAATGTCCGTGGACGGCGATTACGCACTTGTAAAAATCGGCTTGCAGGACCCATCCGATCCTTCAAACGTCGGCACCATGTATTACGCAGTTTTGCCTGTAGCTTCCGATGCCAACATCACTTGTGACGACATGATAATCCAGGTATGGAGCAATGTCAGAAGTGCAGCCAACGACTCCGGCAACTGGCCGCAGTACATTTTCACCGACGGCGCCAACAATTTGCAGAATACCTACTACTACGATTATGTAATGAACGAAGCTCACGTTTACGACACCGACTGGTTCGTCAAATACGGCGCTTGGTGCTCTCCGGTCATCGAAAACGGCGTCATCATCGACATGCAAATCTCGTTCTCATAATCACGTTTCGTAATTTACATCAACTGCTCGTAAGCTATATCAACATCACATAAGCTATATCAACCGCCTCGAACGACTGCCGCAAAACGCTTTTGTTCGGGGCGTTTTTATGTTCAGCATACAGCTTCGGCCCCATAGAACGTCACCCGTCAACGTCTGGCGACGCCCCCAATCGGTGCCTCGGGGGCTTGCCATCAATATTGCCATCATTTGACCCCCATTTGATGGCAAATCTGATGCCCGAGGGGCATTGCCATCAATATTGCCATCATTCGACCCCCATTTGATGGCAAAACTGATGCCCAAGTAGGTTGCGCATCAAAATCGGTCAAAAAACAACGCTGTTTGTTGGCAAAATTGATGCCGCCCGGGTGGGCTACGGAGCGATAAGGTGCGCA
>JAZLML010000043.1:0-49178 GCA_045598625.1 Saccharofermentans sp. | reverse complement strand
AAAATGAAAATTTGGCCTATTCTGATTGCAGTGGCAGTTATTTTGAAGTGTTTTGAAGGAATGAAATAGGCCAAATCCGCGAAAAAATCGGATTTTGGCCTATTTTTGTGGGTGAACTGATTAAGAAGCAAAGAATTTGCTCAGAATCGATGGAATTCAGCAATTGCAAGATAAGTATCGCCGCTAAGCATTGCCGGGGACGTTAGAAGAAATCTCAATGTATATTCAGAGACAGCCCCTTGTATGTTCCGAATTATTTGCTGAGACTAATTGCAATCTCGTCCAAAGACTTAATTATCTTATCGCACCACTCGTCAAACTCAGGATCTTCAATCTGATACTCAGGATGAGACAGAACAAAGTCAAGGGTTGCCTTTATTCCCTGCTCAAATCTGACTGAAGGAGTAAATCCCGGAACGGCCTTCTTAAGTTTAGTGTTATTAAAGACAACCGAATTGGCCTTATCGCCGATAAGGCTTCCGATGTAGTCAAACTTGCCTACTCCGTCCTTATCCGCACCGGATGCTTTGGCAAGGAATGCCGATGAAACGTAGTAAGGCTTAAATTCAACGTTCAAACATTTGGCAAGTGTCTCATAAATCTGATTCCAAGTAAGTGTCTCGTCGTTTGTGATTTGGAATGCTTCGCCTATGGCGTGAGGGTTTCCGATTAAGCCTACAAAACCTTTGGCAAAATCACTGTTATGTGTCATGGTCCAAAGCGATGTGCCGTCACCGTGAATAATTACGGGTTTTCCTTCAAGCATACGCTTTACTACCTGCCAGCTGCCTTTGGTACCGTGAACACCCATAGGAACGCTTCTCTCGTCGTAGGTGTGACTCGGACGAATGATGGTAATCGGGAAATTGCGCTCGCGATATGTTCTCATAAGAAGATCTTCACAGGCAATCTTGTTTCTGGAGTATTCCCAGTAAGGGTTTGCAAGAGAAGTGCCTTCGGTTATTACATAATCGCGGCCCGGCTTATTGTAGGCGGAAGCAGATGAAATATACATATACTGCTTGGTAATGCCTTCGAAAAGTCTGATATCGCGCTCAACCTGCTCAGGTACAAAGCCTATGAAATCACAGACTGAATCAAATGTCTGACCTTTAAGAAGTTCTTTAACTTTATCTTCGTCGTTAATGTCGACATTAATGATGTGAAGATTTTCAGAAGAAGGAAGTTCACCGGTTCTGCTTCCTCTGTTAAGAAGAGTTAGGTCATGCCCCGAAGATAAAAGCAAACGGGAAATTGCCATACTTATTGTGCCTGTACCGCCGATAAAAAGAACTTTCATAAGTTTCGCCTCCGAGAATATAGAATAGATGGAGCATCTACTAGTGATTATACTTTTCTTGCAGAAAATAGGAGAAAGAAATTTATCAATCGACAGCAGATTTTCGAGCTATCGCTTTATTGCGCCACTTGCCTTTATACCATCGGATTGTAACGACGACGCCTCTTATGAATTCGTCGCTGGCGGTTCCCATAAAAATACCTGCAAGTCCCCAGCCGAAGCCAAGACCGCAAAGCGCACCGAAACCTAAGCCTGCGCCCCACATGGTAAAAAGACCCAGGAAAAACGGGAACTTAAAGTCGCCCGCAGCCTTCATTGAGTTAATTACAATCATGTTCATACAGCGGCCGATTTCAAGGAAAATACAAACCGCCATTACCTTCTGCACAATAGTCACCGTGTCGGGATTACTCGTAAAGAAATGAACGGTAAACGGAGATACGGCCCAGTTCAATGTTGCAATACCGCAGGCTATAGGCAGGCAGATTTTAAGATATTTCTTAACACGCCTGTCAGCCTCGTCATCCCTGCCGGATCCGATAAGATAACCTACCAAAACCTGTGTGGCGTTGGCTACGGCAAAAGCAAAAATGCCGGAAAATGACATCAACATACTGCAGTAAACTCTGGCCTCAACGCTTTCGGCGCTCATATAGTTAACAAGTGACAACAAAACCAACTGATAGAGGTTATAGTTGGCAGATTCGCCCGCAGACGGAAGGCCGACTTTAAGAAGTGTCTTAAAGATTTTCTTTGGGAACGGATTAAAGTAAGAAAGTGATATCTTACCGATTTTCTTAGCGGCGAAAATAACAAGCAGAATCGCAACTGCAATAAATCTGGAACCTGCAGTCGATATCGCTACGCCCAAAGCACCGAGCTGATGCTCGGAGAAAATACCGTAGAGGAATGCATAGTTACCGAAGAAATTAATCACGTTGGCGCAAAGAGCCGTAAGCATACCGAAAATCTGAAGGCCGTTACAACGCATTATTGCAACCATAACATTGAAGCAGGCTTGAAGGAATATTGTTCCTCCTACAACCATCATGTAAGCTTTGGCATCACTAAGCATCTCTTCTTTGACGTGCATGAGAGACAAGATCGGCTCCGCACCGATAAAAAGAACTGCAGCCAACACCATACCGAACAGAAAATTTGCAAAAAATGCTACCGAGTAAACCGTATTTATCTCATGTTTACTTTTCTCGGCACCCATATACTGCGAAACCATAACGGATGTCGCAACACCTATTATCTGGAAAAGCACGTTTACAAAGTTTAATACGAGATTTGCATTTCCTACACTTCCGACCGCCTGCTCGGATACCCCGCTCAACATCATGGTATCAACGTTATTAATGAGGACGTTCAAGAAAAATTCCAGGAAAATCGGCCAAGCGAGTACCCAAACTTTTGTTTTCTCGTTAATGCTTCTCATAGGTAAAACCCGTTCTTTCAAAAGATTCTTTCTGATATTAGTTTTAGCATAAGGAAGCGGTCGTCATTCACTCGCAAAATAGGATATTTTCGAGGTAATATGAGGCAAAATACGGTCAATTTGACAACACTTGACTTGAAATACAAGTTTTTCGAGTCGAAAAAGTCTTATTTGATAAACACGGCCGATTAATAATTTGCTTTTTTCAAGAAAATACCTCGTTCTATTTTGCTTTTGTGCGATTATTTCAAACATTGCGCTGTGCTATAATTACAGAGGATTTTCGATGGGGGATTTATGGGCAGATTTAAGAGATCTAAGTTTTTTCGCAAGACCAACTCTTTACTTGACAGCATCGATGAAGGCTTTCTCGACAGGAAGCCTCCGATGATTTCGGCATTGGGCAATTTCGTTGAAGGTCGCAGGTATTCGGTTAACTACGATGACGAGAATGCTGTTGAGTTTATTTCTTCCGAATATAAGAAAATCAGCCCGCTTTTAAGATTTATCCACCACCTCTCACCTGTTTTCTTTTTGGCCGCAGCGGTGGTTTCGGGATATGGTTTCTATATCGAGAAACCGATTTATTGGGCATATTCTGCCGGATTAATCCTTTTGTTTATCTTAGTAAGAGCTATAACCAATTCTGCCATTCGTTCAAAAGTACGCGAAAAGCTTTCCGAGTATATAAAAGAGGAGAAACTTAAAGATTACGAACGTCAGGATAATAATACAGAGGCCTTAAAATTCGTTCGCAAGGATTTAATAAGAAACTG
The DNA here is from genome assembly GCA_045598625.1 of Saccharofermentans sp. Classification (GTDB taxonomy): domain Bacteria; phylum Bacillota; class Clostridia; order Saccharofermentanales; family Saccharofermentanaceae; genus Saccharofermentans. The sequence continues at coordinate 45,661 of JAZLML010000043.1, read as the reverse complement.
TCCGAAGTGCGGAGCTGCAAGACAGGAAGACGAGGCCGTATGCGTTTATTGCGGCACACCTTTATATGTTAAATTCAGTGACATACAAAATCACAGTAAGTGAATGAGGGATAAATACTATGTCGAAAAGAAACGGAGTAACAGACGAATTTGATGTAAGAAGCACCGATGAGGACAAAGCTTAATGGCAAAAGAGTATAGAGTTACAGAAAACTATAACAAGCACGATACGGACCGAATCAGTTTTGTAATAAAGACATTCGGATATAGTAAGCACGGCTCCGACTATAAAAAAACTACGGTTGATATAAATGATTCCATGCTTTTAAAGTGCAATTACAATTACAGAAACGGCGATGTTTATATTATTAACATGAAGGACCCTTACGCCAAAAGTATTGTAGCCGATGCGGTAAACGATTTGCCGATAATGTATCAGAATCCGGATTCGTATTTAACCATAGGTTGGTCAATCCTCTGTGTTTCGGCGATAATTACATTTATCTTCATGTGTCTGTACTCTTATGGTTACGGAGAGTTCGACTCAAACCCTTTCTCAGGTCCCGCATTTGCTTGTATGAATATACTCATGCCTATTGCGGTTCTGCTTCTTATCGTATGCGTTATTTTATTTAACATTACCATCGGCAAGTATTATGTTGCCATGCGTCGTTGTGCGTCGGAAATATGCGAGCATTACTATCTGTTATCCAAAGAAACCGCTGAGAAGGCCGAGTTTGATTCCAGAATCACTTCGCGTTTTTACCTGGATACTTGTCCTAACTGCGGATTCGACCCTGACGGTAACGTAGACCACTGCCCAAACTGCGGAAGCCAGATGTGGCAGGATTTTGACGAGTAATGTGTGAGGTTTTCGATTACTTATGGCAAAAACTTATGAAACAGTAAAAAACACCTTAAACACTAATCGTAAAAGCTTTATTATCAGACATTTCGGCTACAGTAAATCCGGTGCCTCCTACAAGAAAACTTCGGTTGACGTTAATGACACCATGCTTGTTAAATGTAACTTTAATTACGTTAAGGACAAAGTCTATCAGATTAACATGAACGATCCTTACGCCAAAGACATTGTCGGTGATGCGGTAAACGACATGCCTTTACATCTGCAAAACCCGGATGTTTATCTGAAACTAAGTTATCTGTTCGCCTTTATAAGCGGATTTATTTTTCTTGTTTACATCGTAGGCTACTTTTTGCTGATGTATATCAATATGGAAGACGGTTTAGCAGGAACCACCCTTCTTTCAAGCGTGATTTTGCTTCGAGTCCTTCCGTTACCGGTACTTCTTTTCCTTATCTTCACCATTATTTATTTGATAACTATAGGCAAGTACAGTCAGATAATGCGAAGGTGTGCTTATGAAATCTGCACCGGCTACTATAAGAAAATCAAAGAGGAAAAAGAGAAAGCAGAATTTAATGCAATAATCGGTTCACGTCAATTTCTCTCTGCCTGTCCTAATTGCGGCTATGAAAATAACGACAGTAAAGATCACTGCCCTATGTGCGGAAGCCAAATGTGGAAAGAGCGAAGCGAGACCGAGATTTCTGAGGTCTCATCAGATGACGATTTACGATTCTGGTTTGACGAATGTCCTCGGTGCGGTTTAAAGCGCGTCGGAAATATCGAGAATTGTCGCGCGTGCGGAACCAGAATGTGGCAAGAGTTTGAGGACTGAAGCCAAACACATAATTTCTTGTAAGAGTATTTTTCGAAAATATGATACAATACTAAAGTTGTTTCACCTGCGGATGTGGTGGAATTGGCAGACACGCCGGATTTAGGTTCCGGTGCGAAAGCATGCAGGTTCAAGTCCTGTCATCCGCACCAAGCCCTGAAGCCTTAGGTTTCAGGGTTTTCGTTTTGTCCGTTAAGAAGTTTCTTATAGGATAAATCCATTGCTATTGCACCAAGCGGCGCAGTAATCAAAATAGAGAGGACTGCTACCGAAAGAACTATATTTCCGCACGGTAACCCAAGCGATAAAGGAACTGAACCTATTGCAGCCTGAACAGTAGCCTTAGGCAGGTAAGCTATTATGCAGTATATTTTCTCCTTGGTATTAAGTCTCGTTCCGATAAGACAAAGATACACCCCGACAGAACGGAAAATCAGCGCTATAAAAATCATCAGTACAGCATTCACGCCCGCATTCAGCGTATAACGAATGTCTACGGCGGCACCCACCAAAACAAAAAGCATAACCTCAGCCGCAAGCCACAGCTTACCGAATTTCGAAGATAAATCAGAAGATACCACTTTACGCGTGCGCATTGTAATTACCGTGGCCATACTCATTACAGCAAGAAGGCCGGATAATGCGATTTTGCCTTCAAGCCATGTCTCAACAGCCATCAGAAGAAACGCCGTGCCTACGATTAATATTACTTTTAAGCTCTGCCTTATTGAGTTTCCTCTCTTATGAGCAGTCTCGAAAACAAGAGCCAAAACAAATCCCGCCAAAGCACCCGCCAAAATGCCGAGTACGATTGAAATCGGGATGTTTACGAAATCCATAACCTTGGCAGATCCGCCCTGTGCCATGCTTATAAAAGTCGAGAAAAGAACGATTACAAAAACATCATCCAAAGAAGCTCCGGCAAGAATAAGCTGCGGAATTTGTTTATCCGTTCCGTACCCTTCCTCCATGAGCGATACCATTCTCGGAACCACCACCGCAGGAGATACCGCACCCAAAACAGCACCCATGATAGCTGCTTCAAGTCGGTTTACAGGCAAGAATACGGGACCTAACAAAACAAAGGCCAAAATCTCAAACACCGCAGGCAAGAACGACATTAAAATTGCCGGACGGCCGACCTTTTTCAAGTCCGAAATATTAAGTGACAATCCCGCCTTAATGAGAATAATAATCAGTGCTGTCTGCCTTAATTCCGAAGAAATGCTTAAAAGCAAAGGATCTATAAAATCCAACACAAACGGACCTATAACAATACCGGTAACAAGCATTCCGATAATCCTCGGCAGCTTTATTTTTTTACAGATAAAAGCCGCCGAAAGACCGACAAGAAAAATAACAGCCAAAGATGTTAACATAGAAAACCTCCCGAAAACGCAAAAAGCCGACACTTCTGCTTTTTGTCTGCAGAAGTCATCAGCTCGGTTAAAAGCGGTTTTGGTTTCCCACGGGAGAACTTCATTCCCGCAAATATGTATACTTCATTTACTTCGAAAAATCAATAAAGAATTTACGTCAACAAATCAGAAATCCACCAGATATATCCCGATTTTAATCTGTGTTATCGATCCCTTAACTGAGATTGAATCCACTTTGGCGGAAAGAAGTTTGCCCGCATCCATTAATCTCGCGAAAACAACATTATCCCTCTCAGGAACATATCCGACCTTCCTGCCGTCCTCAAAAAGCAGTGCGATAGCGTTATCGTCGAACTTACTTTCTTCTCTGATAAGTTTCAACTTGTCTCCTGTCTTAATTTCCTTCAACACGGAATCATCCTTAAGTCTGGAGGTACCCGAGACATATGAATCAAAAAGATGAATCTCATCAATTAAAGGCTTTATTAGTTCGCTTATCTCGGAACTTGTTGCCGTAGCAACAAGTTCGGTATTTTTAATCATCAATTCGTTATCCATTCACATCACCGCCGTTTGTAAGTTCTCCCAATACTTTTTCCAACTGAAGCTTATACGTTTCATATTCTTCGATTTCTTTTCTGAAACTTTCCTTGGTCTCCTCAATCAGTTCTTCGTCTTCCAAAAGCTCTTTGAAAGTATATGGCTCCGTCGACACGATTTCCTCGATTTTCTCCTCGACTTTTCTGATTTTACCTTCCAAATCATCGATAATAACGCTTATAGACTTAAGTCCATTCTCACTAAAGAACTTGTTCAGCAAAACCTGTATCTCTTCCAAAGCCACCAAATCGTTAGTCTTATAGGCAGAAGTCGCCTTGATAAAGAGGTTATGAAGGTACGGAAAATCCGTCATAAGAGGACTTAAATCCGGATGAAGAACTTTAACTATTTCACGGTAGATTTTCTTTATCTGCTCAACTTCATACAAGGATACCGATCCCAAGGTACTGCCTGCAGCCGTTCGACTGGATTTAAGTTCCTCAAGTTCGGATTTGAAGGATGCCATCTGTCGTCTGACATATTCTTCCATGGATGCTTTATTTACTTTCATCCCGTGATTTAAAGCAGCCTGGCAATACGCAATAGATTTCTTTAAAGCAATAACATCAATCTTGAGCGAAAACGCCTCGATTTTTAAATCACCGAATTCCCTCAAATAGGCATTGTAAAGCTGTGAGCACTCCTTAAGAAGGTTCTCCTTCTTATACACGAGCGACTCATAGTATTCATAATCTCCTGCTGTAAATCTTAAGATGTCCATTACTCCGCCTTAAATCCGTACAACTCCTCATATATTGAAGTAAGTCTCTTGCCGTCTATCGAAGCCTTCACGAAAAAGTCATCTCTTGACCTGAACCATTTCCCGTTAAATTCGACAGCCAAGCCATCCTCATCTTCCTCGGCTCTGACCTCGTATTTCTGCTTCTTATATCTGAAAGAAACCTTATTCGGAGAGTTAAGGAGATAATATAAATCATAGAGATTCATATATGTTTCTCTGAACTCTTTCATCGTATAAAGATCGTCTATAAGCCACTTCATTATGTTCAAATCGCCGAAAAAAGCATTGAACTTAATTCGCTGGGCAAGAAACTCTTTTGCTACCGCATATAAATCTATCGCCTCGCTGATTTTACCTTCCTCTTTTCTTATTCTTGCAAGTCTGGTAAAAATCTCAGGAAGCGGTTCATTGGTATATTTAGCGTGTTTTACCTTCGGATAGAGTTCTTCAATAATGCTTTTGTACTTCTCATAATCCTTGGTAACATAGTATCCGTTTTTATACATATCGGCAATTTTATACGCCGCTACAATTTCACCCGCATCAGCTGCGAGCGAGAAATACTTAAAAGCTTTCTCATAGTCCTTGGTACCCGTTCTTCCGTAATACCAAATATAACCCAAACATTCATAGGCATCTATGCTTTTATACTCTGCCGCCATATCATAATACTTTAGTGCCAAATCAAATTTCTTGGCTTCGTAATAGTATCCGCCGAGACTCATCATATAACGGGGTTCTTGGGTTTTCTCTATCAGAAATTCAAGCGACTCGACGAAAAGAAATCCGTCATCGGCCGTCGGATTATTTTTCCTGTAAAAACTATGAACATTCTGTTCTGCTTCGGATATATTCATGTAAATCACCTCCGACTAAACTTAATGAACCTACCGCAAGTCTATCAAAAAAACTGTTCCAATATTCGGTCTTCAGGTAAAATTTCACTACCCAAATTTCGTGGATTTTACCGTCGTCTGCCCCCTATTTTTCCTCTGTTGTCATTTCTGTTTTTGTATGTTGATTTTTTCTTTACGTCATTATCCTTTCCCATAGGTTTATGCTTTGAAGAATTTCCCTTTTTGCCGTGAGTCATATGGCTATTCGTGTCAGAGGATTTTCGAGGCATAATAAGGCATTTACTCTTATCGTAACCGATTAAGTCCTGACGGTTACAGGAAAGCAAAGCTTCGAGTACCAAATCATAGTTCTCGGGTTTTCGATACTGAATCAAAGCACGCTGCATTGCCTTCTCATGAGAAGATTTCGGAACGTAAACCTTCTTCATGGTGCGCGGGTCAAGACCCGTATAGTACATGCAGGTTGAAACCGTGGAAGGCGTAGGATAGAAGTCCTGAACCTGCTCAGGCATATAACCCATATCGCGAATGCTTTCGGCCAAAGCAATGGCATCTGCAAGATGAGAACCGGGATGCGAACTCATAAGATAAGGAACCACATATTGCTTTTTATCCAGAGCCTGATTGGTAGTCTCGTAAAGTGAGCAGAAATCCTTATAAACAGATCCCGAAGGCTTTCCCATAAGCGACAAAACTCTGTCGGATACGTGCTCCGGAGCGACTCTTAACTGGCCGCTTATATGATGCTCGCACAGCTCCTTCACGAAGGAATTGCGATTTTTATCTGCCATAACATAATCAAATCTTATTCCCGACCTCACGAAAACCTTCTTCACTCGCGGAATGGAACGAAGCTTACGAAGAAGATTAATATAGTCGGAATGATCCGGCTTCAGATTCGGACACGGCGTCGGGAAAAGACATTGTCTTTCGGAACAAACACCCTTCTTAAGCTGCTTATCGCAGGCAGGTCTTCTGAAATCCGCAGTAGGGCCACCGACATCGTGAATATATCCCTTAAATTCAGGATCTTCGGTCATTTGGGAAGCCTCGCGAACGAGCGATTCATGGCTTCTTACCTGCACGATTCTTCCCTGATGGAACGTAAGCGCACAAAAACTGCACCCTCCGAAACAGCCTCGGTTACTTGTAAGCGAGAATTTAATCTCACTTATGGCAGGAACCCCGCCAAATGCCTTATAAGACGGATGATACGTATTCATATAAGGAAGCTCGTATATATCGTCCATTTCCTGCGTCGTAAGAGGTCTCATCGGCGGATTTTGAACAACCCACATATCCGAAGACTCATATCTTTCCGCCAAAGGTTTGGCCGTTATAAAATCCGTGTTCTTATATTGAACTGCAAAGCTTTCCGCATATGCTTTCTTACCTTCAGGGGTATTCTGCTTAACATTCTCATAATGCGGAAGCTCAACGGCCTCATATACCGACGAGATATCTTTAGTTTTATAAACCGTTCCCTTAATAAAGGTTATGTCCCTAACATCAAGTCCCGAATCCAATGCTTCGGCAATCTCCACGATTGAGAGCTCACCCATACCATAGCTTATTAAATCGGCTCCGGAATCCATAAGTATCGAAGGCTTGATTCTGTCAGACCAATAGTCGTAATGAGCCATTCTTCGAAGGCTTGCTTCGATGCCTCCGATAATAATCGGCAGATTCGGGAACTCCTTACGTATGAGCTTGGAGTAAGCCGTTGTAGCGTAGTCAGGTCGTTTTCCGATAACACCTCCCGGAGTATAAGCATCGGAATCTCTTTTGCGCTTACTTACCGTATAGTGATTTACCATCGAATCCATATTGCCGCCGCAAACAAGAAATCCAAGACGCGGAGTTCCGCAGGTTTTTATGCTGTCAGGATTACTTATATCAGGCTGCGATATGATGGCTACCTTAAAGCCTCTGGATTCCAAAACACGGCTTATTATGGCAGGTCCGAAAGACGAGTGATCCACATAGGCATCACCGATCACGAAAACAAAATCCGCCTCACTCCACCCCAAGGCATCCATGTCCTCGCGGCATATCGGGAGAAATCCGCAGTATTTACTCGTTTTTGCCATCGTTAATATCTCCTTCGGAAGTTTTCGCATTCTGCGCAGCAATTCTCGCCTCGGCCGCCTGCTCCTTCTGTCTTCTTATAGCAGCTTTTACTGCCTCGGCTTTACGCTTCTGCTCTTCCTTCTCCTGACGTTTTGTTTCCTTCTTATCCTTTTTCAGCTCCTTTTTCTCCGCTCTGTCAGGCCTATGAACCACGAAAACCTGCTTCTTCATAAGCTTAATCGATACAAGAAGGCCTATAAAAACCGCTATGGTTATAATCCATAAAATCAATATCGCCTTGTTGTAGAAATCCTTCAAAATACTCTCGCAAAGCTTAAACCAAAACTCATCTACCCTGCCGTCCAAATTTTTCACGATAGAGTTTGAAATCAGCTGATTAATCGAGAAAACAACCGCATTTATGAAAAATGCTATAAAACTGTTCAACATGAAATTCTTAATCGGTATAAACTCGTTTCTGAACACGAAGAACATAATCATATGTATCTGGCACGCAAGCGCAAAGGACACAATCGAGCACGCCATCATAATGCCGAAAACTTTCCTGAACGGGTTATTTATAATTTTTACAACGCCTCTGAAAACCACCGAACTTCCAATTTTGGTTACAAAATCAACGATCTTATCGTTAAGACCGGATTTATCTTCATCCGTGAAGGTTCTTCCTGTAGATTTCTCCAATTTAGGAATTAACTCATTATTTATGTAATCGCTGTAATACTTAGTATCTACAACATACCTTCCGAAAACAAGAACATCAACGACGTTATTTACCACAGTCTCCACAAAATCACGGTCAACGTAATCTCCGTCATACGAATCCGCCCCCAAATTAAGCGAATCTATAACAATTTGGTTGATTCCGTCGGAAGCTGCATCGATAACCTCATCGGTTAAAACCTTTTGCTTTATAACAGCAGGATTAATCGCGGTCCTGGTAAGCACAAATCCGTAGATGCCCAACGTCATGCTCGGAATCATAAGAATCATGACTATTATTTCCAAAATCTTGGCAAAACGTCTTTCTTTAACGACTTCCACTTCTTTCATTACCCCGCTTTTTCTATTCCCTTCTATGATACCTTATCAGCCGCCTTTTGGCATTTATAAAGTGGGATTTCGCATTAAAGCAATGCCGCAGAAGCAGTGTAACATTGTTACAAATGCCTGTTTTTGGGGACAAAATGGATTACTTCAAAAATCCGTCAGGATTTTTTTTGACAACCTCATAAAACAGACGCTGCGATTCTGTAAGTTCCATAGCATCCATAATTTCTTCCTTGGTCATTTGAGTATTACGAAGAATCTTGTCAATAATCTCCGCATATATCGGCATATTCATAAGTTCGGATAAATCATCAAACTGTATATTCACGTTACTTTGTTTCTCTTCTGCTTTTACCGTCTTAAATTCAAATGACGTGTTTACGGCAAAGTCATCCATAAGTTGCATATAATTTTTCGCTTTTGCCTTGCGCTTAGATAGTTTCAATTGCTCCAGAAGTTTATTAGTACTCTCCATATCAAAAGGCTCCGAATTTAACTCCGGATTATCATTAAAACCCCATACACCGCCGCAATCTTCTATCGGTGCATCGCCCTTAAATTTAATGACCTGAGCATAATTCTTATCATAATCATCTAATATCTCTTCGACGTGGATTTTGTGTTCCCAGTTATCACCAAAATCATATGTATACACTGCATCCATCTTCATATCAAAATAATCATCTATGATGGTTGTTGCAGAATCAAGTACCGTCGGTTCATCCATAAAACTTAAGGAAAAATCATTGTTCTCAGTATCGTTAGTAACTACTTCACAAACTTTCCCAAAATAGTAATCACTTAAATGATACCCCTCCCACTCAAATACCGAATTTACTATTAATGTAAACTGGGCAAAACTGAGTCCTGCCGGAACAATAATCCTTCTCCATATCGGCGGCTTAATATCCTTGAGACTGATTTTCAATTGGTATGCTTTCATATTAATTGCCTCATCTTTCTTTTTTTCTTCACAGACAGCTAACACTTTTCCGTTCTCCTCCGGAACACTGTCACCGCCTTGCTAAATACGATATTTTAGCATAAGAACTCTATTTCCCTCATGATTATACTAAATATTCTTACGATACGAGCAGCGATTGTCTGCGATTTAGTATAAAAACCGAGAAAATAAATCAAAAAACAGAAAAACCACACATAACCCCCCGTGTGGCTTTTCTGCTTGCATATTGAAAGACCCTGTAAGTAGAATTTCAAATTAAGATTTTGTAAAAACGATTACATTCCAGGAAGCAGGCTTCAAAGTTGCCGTAAACTTGCCTGACTCATACGCGTAACCTGTTTTCGCGATTGGTTTAACCTTCTCCTCGGAAGCGGAATTTGTGACCTTCATGTCATCGCTTTCCAAAGCAAGATAGGATTCAACCTTAAAGTCTTCAAAACCGCGAAGATTTATCTCGAAAGGAACTTCCTCCGAGGAAAGTCTGTTAACGGCAAAAACAGTAACTCGCCCGTTTTCTTCGTCGTAAACCGGAACCGCCTCAACGTCGGTAACGTCGTCATGCTTTGAAGTCTTGTGTGTGCCGGTCGAAATCACCGGTCGTAATGCAGTACCGCGGCCGTACTTGGAAGCGTGGTAGAAAGGATAAAAAATGGTTTGCCTCCAGGCACTGCCGTCAGGTTCTGTCATTATTGGAGCTATAACGTTTACAAGCTGTGCAAGACAAGCGATTTTAACGCGGTCTGCGTGCTTCAAAAACTTAATTAAAGCGATGCCGTTAACCAAAGCATCCTCGTATGTGTAGATATCCTCGAGAAGGTGCGGATGAAGTCTCCAAGGCTTCTTTTCCATATCCTCCGCATCTCCTTCGTAGGAGTGATACCAGCAGTTCCACTCATCGAAAGAAAGATTTATTGTCTTCTTGCTGTGCTTTTTTGCCTTCACAAAATCACAAACGGCAACGACTGCGTTAATGAAATCTTCCAAGTCGTCAAGGCAAGCAAAAAAGTCCTCCGCATCGTTTGCACGGTTCTCGAAATACTGGTGAAGAGAAATATAATCAACATAATCATATGCCTCGTCCAAAACGTCAGCTTCCCACTGACCGAATGTAGGCATATTGATACCTGAGCTTCCGCAAACAACGCACTCGATGGACTCATCCATCATCTTCATCGCCTTTGCCGTCTCCGCTGCAAGATGTCCGTACTCCTTGCCGGACTTGTGACCCGTCTGCCACGGGCCGTCCATCTCATTGCCCATGCACCAAAGCTTTATTCCGAAAGGCTCTTTGTCGCCGTGTTCTTTGCGAAGATTGGAATAGTAGCTGTCCGTATCGAGATTGCAGTACTCCAGAAGATTAAGCGCATCGGTTACACCTCTGGTGCCGAGGTTAACCGCCATCATAACGGAAGAGTCGGCTTTCTTCGTCCACTTACTGAATTCGGAAATTCCGACTTCGTTAGGCTCTAATGTTCTCCACGCCAAATCGAGGCGCTTTTTGCGCTGTTCTTTAGGTCCCACGGCATCTTCCCAGAAGTAGTTGGACACGAAGTTTCCGCCCGGGTAGCGAACCACCGGAACGCCCAATTCCTTTACAAGTTCGATTACGTCTTTACGAAAACCTTCTTCATCGGCACTCGCGTGCTCCGGCTGATAAATGCCCTCGTAAACTGCGCGGCCCAAATGCTCAATAAAAGAACCGTAAATTCTGTTATCTATCTTTGCAATTTCAAAGTCCTTATCGACTGTCATTATCGTTTTCTTAGCCATCTTAAAACCTCGTCTGATTAAAACCGGTCAATTCTCTTCTTCAGCTTTATCGCCCGTAATTACGCGCTTATAATCGTAGCCTCTGTCACTTACAAGATTAAGCTTTTTGAACTCGAAATAAGTTACCGCATCCTTAGGCACCGTGAATTTTAAAACACAGCAGCCGTTCTCGGAGGTTACTTCGGATGAGCCGATAAAAGGAACGGCCGCTGTTCTTAAAACTTCTTTCTGATCATCGGTCAAGCTCTTAGGCTCGCCCATATGATGCCAAACCTTAAGCGGATTAGCATGGTCCTCACTTACTTCGGAGGTGATTATCGAGTAAGAACCGTCGCACGAAGGCACCTCAAAATCCAAGACCTTCTCCTCACCGTCGCCGTACAAGGTGTAATTCCAAATTACTCCGCGAAGGCTTCCGTCAGGCATCTTCAAAACAACCGAATTGTCATCTTTATAGATGCACTTGCCGCCCAAAAGTTTTTTGTAGTATGTAAAAGTCCAGAAAGTAGGCTTAGGAATAAGACCGTTTGCAACCAAACCGAAGCCGCCGTGGAAAACGGAGAACGGTACTCCCATTTCCTCGAAAATATCACCGAAAGTCCAATACGAATAGCTCTCGTTATCGTCTCCCAATCTCGAAAGCTGGTGAGCAAGATAAGCCGCATTCTTGGTGGTATCGTGAAGCGGAGCGTTCGGTATATACGAAGTGTTATATTCGGTTATATGAATCGGAAGGCCCTTATACCTCTCGTGAGAATCGATGATGTCTCTCGTGGTATGAAGATTTCTAAAGCCGTCCTCCGCCTTCGAAAGCGGCGGGTAACCGTAGTGTCCGTCACGTCTCGGAAGCTCCGTCGTATAGTGATGTCTCGTCACAAAATCTATGTCCAAATCTCTCTCTTCACAGAAATTCATGAAGGCACTAATCCAAACCTCGTCACTTCCGCCGCAAACGGCAGGACCGCCGACTTTAAAGTTCGGATTGACTTCCTTTATCGCCTTGAACGTCAGCTCGAAAAGCTTAAAGTACTCCTTCATATCCGCGTCTTTCCAGAACACCTTAAGATTCGGCTCGTTCCAAACCTCCAAAGGCCACGTAAGCACTCTGTCAAGACCGTAGCGCTCAATCAAGTGAGTCAAGACTGCCTGAATCAAATCGCACCACTTACCGTAATCAGAAGGAGGTGTTACGTTTCCGCGCCAGTAGAAAACGCACTGATCGCCGGATGCCAATTTGTCAGGCATAAATCCGAACTCGATGAAAGGCTCTATGTTTAATTTCAAATAATTATCGAAAACCATATCGAGATAAGTGAAGTTATATTCCGTCTCGATGCTGCCGTCTTCATTTTTGATTTCTTGATATATTGCCATATCGCGACACAAAAGGCCGTGTCCGCGAATGTGTTTAAAGCCGATTTTTTCCTGCACAAAAGCAAGCTGATCCATGTACTCTTTTTGAAGCGCCAGACCCATTCTTCCGGTGCCGACACAGAAGTCAAAATTGTTGTTAAAAATGTACTCGGAATTGTTATTGAGCTTAATCATGTTTTTTGCCCTCCCGACACTTGTCTTCTACTTGAAATTAACACTTTTGGCAATGACATAACAATGATTTTTCGAATGGTAAAATTGATTTTTTCTATTTTCTGCTACGTTTTGTCCATATTATGTGTTAGTATATATTCATCGAATAATGTGTTGTTATAACAGGATTTTCGGAGGAAACAATATGATTGACATATTATATTCCGGTTACAGTTACACTCACACCAGGGGAATTATGTTCGATACGGACTCCGGCCACGCCGGATACGACTGTTGGCTTCTCGTTTTCGCGCACTCGCCGGTAACATTTTTGGTGGACGGAGAGCTTCGCGAATACCCGGCAAAAACCTTAGTTCTTTTCGCGCCGAACACTCGTAAATTTTACATGTCCCCGAGAGGTGAACCTTACAAAAACGACTGGATTCATTTCAAAACCGACGAGAACTTTATTTTGAACTTTCCTCAGAGGAACGTTCCTTTGTTCCCATCGGATCCGGACTATATTCATAATATAATTAAGCTCATTTCGTGGGAATGTGCCGGTGATAAGAGCACGGGAAATCCGCTCGTAAGAGACTTGTTTCATGTGCTTATTTCCAAGCTTTCGAAAGACCTTTCATCTTCGACGGTATCACCTTACCAAAGAGAGCTTTTAAATTTAAGAAGAGATATTCTTATACATCCTGAATATAAGTGGACCGTAAATTCCATGGCCGAGCGCTTAAATATCAGCGCCGCTCACCTGCAGTTCCTTTACAAATCGACTTTCGATATTTCCTGTATCGATGATGTCATCAACTGCAGAATCAAACTTGCTCAGGATAAACTTTTATATTCGACGGACTCGATAAGTTCCGTAGGCGAGCAGTGCGGTTACCATAACACCGAGCACTTCTGCCGTCAATTTAAGAAGATTACCGGTACTACACCTCGTAAATACCGTGTTCAATCAACTGAAATACAAAACAGGGAGACTGACAACTATGAAGAAGCAGGCATTTAATCCTTACCTTCCGTCCTGGGAATATATTCCTGACGGCGAACCTTATGTATTTGGTGACAGAGTCTATATTTACGGCTCTCACGATATGTTTAACGGCCACGTTTTCTGTATGAACGATTACGTATGCTGGTCCGCACCTATTGACGACTTAGGCAACTGGCGTTATGAGGGTGAGATTTATAAAAGAACACAAGACCCGCTTAATGAAGACGGCCACATGGTTTTATATGCGCCTGACGTTGCGGTAGGTCCCGACGGAAGATACTACCTCTACTATGTTCTCGATAAGGTAAACGTAGTATCCGTTGCAGTTTGTGATGAACCTGCAGGTAAATACGAATTCTACGGTTTTGTTCATTACGAGGACGGCACAAGACTCGGCGATAAAGAAGGCGACGATCCTCAATTTGACCCGGGTGTATTTACCGAGAACGGTGTAACACATCTTTATACAGGTTTTTGTCCGGGCGGTGATAAATCCCGTCACGGCGTTATGCATACGGTTCTCGGAAGCGATATGCTCACAATTATCGGAGACATGAATTTTGTAATGCCTTCCCTCCCGTATGCCGAAGGAAGCGGTTTTGAGGGACATGAGTTTTTCGAGGCCTCTTCTATCCGTAAAAGAGGCGATATCTACTACTTCATTTACTCATCAGTTGTCATGCACGAACTTTGCTGGGCTTCATCCAAGAGCCTTGATGAGCCTTTCAAATACGGCGGCGTAGTCGTAAGTAACTGCGACCTTCATATCGACAGCTATAAAGAAGCTGATCGTCCTGTTTTCTACGGTGCCAATAACCACGGCAGCATAATCGAAATTAATAATCAGTGGTATATTTTCTACCACCGTCATACAAACGGAACTGTTTTCTCGAGACAGGGATGTGTCGAGAAGATTTTCTTTACTGAGGACGGCAAGATTATTCAGGCCCAGATGACATCCTGCGGATTAAATGACGGACCTCTTAAGGGTGACGGCTTCTATCCTTCATACATCGCATGCAACCTCTTTACCGATACAACATGCATGTATTCAGGCGGAGCTTTCGGTGAAGGAATGTTCTTATCTTCAAGATTCCCGAGAATCACTCAGGATGCCCAGGACGGAAACGAGGATGTCGGATACATTACCAATATGACATCCACATCAACTGCCGGATTTAAGTTTTTCGATTTTAAAAATTCCGTACTTACGGGCATCAAGGTAAGAGGCTACGGCTACGGAGATTTCGAAGTAAGAACCGAATTCGAAGGCGAAGTTATCGGTAAGATTTCAGTTGAGAACACTAACTTTTGGACCGACGTCAAATGCGATATCAAGATACCTGACGGAGTATCCGCTATTTACTTTACCTATATAGGAAACGGCAATCCTGATTTTGCCGGTTTTGAACTTAAAGGAGGAAACTAAGAAATGTTAAGAGAAGCTACAGTTAAAAACGGTAAACTCAAGGGTCTTCCGAGCGCAGACCCGCGCGTAACCGTATATAAGGGAATTCCATTCGCAGAGCCTCCGACGGGAGAACTTCGCTGGAGAGAACCGCAACCTTGCAAGGATTGGGAAGGCGTAAAGGAAGCATATGAATTTGCTCCTATTTCGGTTCAGGACCAGCCTGCCGTAGGTACCGATATCTACTGTCGCGAGTGGCACGTAGACCCTGATATTAAGATGGATGAAGACTGTCTTTACCTTAACGTTTGGACACCTGCCAAAGCCCTTGACGAGAAACTTCCTGTATTGGTTTGGTTTTTCGGAGGCGGATTTCAGTGGGGCTATACAGCCGAGATGGAATTTGACGGCGAGCGTCTTGCAAGAAGAGGCATTATCGTTGTAAGTGTAAACTATCGTTTGGCATCTTTGGGTTATCTTTCACATCCGGAAATTACTTCTAATAATCCTTCCTACCCTTCAAACTTCGGTTTGTTGGATCAGCAAGCAGGTCTTAAGTGGGTTTACGAGAATATTGCTGCTTTCGGCGGCGATCCTGAGAATATCACAATCGCAGGTCAGTCGGCAGGCGGCGGAAGCGTATTGAATCAGATGACCAACGAAGAGAACTATAGCTACATTAAAGGCGCCGTAGTTTTAAGCGGTATGATAAGATTCCCCGGCGCCAAAGATGACATTCTCTTACCTATCGATTTGGAGCGTGCCGAAGAAGTCGGAAAGAAGTTTTTCGAGTTCTTGGGAGTCAACTCTTTGGAAGAAGCCAAAAAACTCGATGCCTTCACGCTTCGTGACAAGTACGGTCTTTGGGCAGCTCAAAACAACCCTCGCGTAGCTCCTATCTCGGATGCAATTCACTATAAGAGCGACCCGCTTAACAGATTTGAAGACGGCCTTTATGCCAACATTCCTGTTCTTGCAGGTTATACCTCCGACGAATTTATCGTAAATGACGTAAATATTGTAGAACAAACCGTTAAATCTTCCTGCAGCAAAGCTCTTAAGAATAACGGCGACAGAGACATTTTCGTTTATAAATTCGATACCGATATCCCGGGATGGGATAATCCGGGTAACTTTCACTCCGTTGATCTCTGGTTCTGGTTCGAGTCTATCCAGAAGTGCTGGAGACCGTTCCGCGGAAGACATTTCGAGCTTTCAAGACAGATGTGCAACTACCTTGCAAGCTTCGTAAAGACACATAACCCTAACTGCAAGGACGATGACGGCAGCGACATGCCTTCATGGAAGCCAATATCGGAAGGAAGCTTTGACATAATGAACTTCACGTCCGAAGGCGCTGTTCCTTCCGTTGAGAAATTATCCTAAACTATTCGGAGGTTATATATGAGTAATGCAGATTTAATTACAAGCAATAAAACTTCTATCGGTGTTGAATTCGGTTCTACAAGAATCAAGACCGTTATGACCGATTTAGAAGGAAACATCATCGCCGAAGGTTCTTACATGTGGGAGAACGAACTCATCGACGATAACAATATGAAGGTTTGGTCCTACAGTTTAGAGAACATCACCAAAGGTCTTCAGACAAGTTTTTCAGACATGGTAAACGACTGCAAGAATAAATACGGTGTTGCTCCTACAAGTGCAGGTGTAATGGGCTTCTCCGCCATGATGCACGGATATCTTGTTTTCGATAAGGACGATAATCTTCTTGTTCCGTTCAGAACATGGAGAAATACAATAACTGAGGAAGCATCCGATATCTTAACCAAAGAATTCGGATTTAATGTTCCGCAGCGTTGGAGCATTTCTCACCTTTATCAGGCAATCTTAAACGATGAGAAGCATATTAAGGACATCGCTTTTATTACAACCCTTGCAGGCTACATTCATTGGAAACTCACGGGCCGCAAAGTTTTGGGTATCGGTGACGCATCCGGAATGTTCCCTATTACCGATAATGCTTACGATAAGGATATGCTTAATAAGTTTAATTCCCTTATCGCATCCAAAGTTGATTTCAAGCTTGAGGACATTCTCCCTGAGATTTTGATTGCGGGCGATGACGCAGGTTCTCTTACCGACGAAGGTGCCAAGTTCTTAGATCCTACAGGAAACTTTAAGTCCGGCGTACTTCTTTGCCCTCCTGAAGGAGATGCAGGAACAGGTATGACAGCTACCAACAGCACATCACCGAGAACAGGTAACGTAAGTGCCGGTACTTCCGTTTTCGCTATGATCGTTATGGATAAGCCTCTAAGTGAAGTACATAAAGAAATCGACGTAGTTACCACTCCTGACGGAAGTCCTGTAGCTATGGTTCACTGCAACAACTGCACATCCGATATTAACGCTTGGGCAGGAATGCTTAAGGGCTTCACAAATGCTTTGGGACTTGATGTTGATATGGGTAAGATTTATACGGCATTCTTCTCTTCCGCACTTAACGGTAAAGCAGATGCAGACAACATCATTTCCTATAACTACTTCTCCGGTGAACCTGTAACAGGGCTTGCCGAAGGAAGACCTCTCCTCGTGCGTAAGCCTAATTCCGAGATGTCTTTCGAGAATTTCACACGTTCTCAGTTAATGTCCGCATTGGCATCACTTAAAATCGGTATGGATATCTTATCCGCTCAAAATGTTCCGGTAGAGAAAATCTACGGTCACGGCGGCTACTTCAAAACACCGGTTGCCGGTCAGAAAATCATGGCAGCAGCTCTCGAGTGTCCTGTAACGGTAATGGAGACTGCAGGCGAAGGCGGCGCTTGGGGTATCGCAGTTCTTGCGCTCTTTACCCTTGCAAAGAAAAACGGGGAAGCTTCGGGCACATTGGGCGAATATTTAAACGGCGTAATATTTAACGGAAATAACGGTTCCACCATCGAACCTGACCAGGATGACATCGAGGGCTTTAATGACTACATTAGCGCTTATAAGGCTGCTTTGAACGTAGAAAAGGCCGCTTGTGATTCCCTTTCCCTCTGATTTACTAATCGAAAAGGAGATTATTAGAAAAATGCTTCAGGAACTTAAAGAAAAAGTTTATCTTGCCAATATGGAACTTCCAAAAAGAGGCCTCATTACATTTACTTGGGGTAACGTAAGCGGTATCGACCGCGAATCGGGTCTTGTAGTAATCAAGCCGAGCGGCGTTGAATACGACGAACTTACCCCCGATGATATGGTAGTTTTGGACTTAAACGGCAACATCGTTGAGGGTGATTTAAGACCGTCCTCCGATACTCCGACTCATATCGAGCTTTATAAAGCTTTCGAAAACATCGGCGGTGTGGTTCACACACATTCCGCAGAAGCTACCGCTTGGGCTCAGGCAGGCCGTGACATCCCGTTATACGGCACAACACATGCCGATTACTTCTACGGTCCTATCCCTTGCGCAAGAAGCCTTACCAAAGAAGAAATCGAAAGCAATTACGAGAAAAACACGGGACTCGTTATTATCGAGACCTTTAAGGGCCGCGAGATAAACCCTGACTACACACCGGGTGTTCTTTGTACCAACCACGGTGTATTCTCCTGGGGCAAGGATCCAAAGGAAGCAGTACATAATGCGGTTGTAATAGAAGAAGTTGCCAAAATGGCAACAAGAACCGAACTTATTAAACCTGATGTTAAGCCTGCTCCGAATTTCCTCCGCGACAAGCACTTCTTCAGAAAGCATGGCGCCAATGCCTACTACGGACAAAAGAAATAAGAAGTAATAATACCTCTCCGAAAGAGAAAAAAACAGGACTGTCGTCGGGCAGTCCTGTTTTTTAGTATAAATAATGCTTCGTGATTAAGCGTCTTTACTGTCGGATTCAGAAGTGTTCTCATCAGTCTCGTTATTCTCATTCGCCTTGGCAGCCTTCTCAGCTTCCATTGCAGCAAGTTCTTCATCGTCGAACTCACAAATCGGCTTTAATTCTTCGTCGATTATATTCTTATCTTTGCCGTCAAACTTATCGAAAATCGGCATATGAATCATAGAGCAAAAATACCAAGGAAGTGCGATTCCAAAACATACCAAAAGCGGAATATACTTATAGTTAAAGAAAACAATAAATCCGATTACCAGGAAGAAGGCCTGAATAACAAGCATAAGAATCGTTCTGAACGGATGGCTTATTGCCAAAATAATCGCATTTTTGAAAGTATTCTTAAGTGTATTCTCGTAATGTGACTGAAGCGGGAAAATATAAAGCATAACCGCATATACAAGAACAGTCAAAACAATGACACATGTCTGAATTGCAAGTCCGAAAGTAGTAGCAGCATCTCTCATAAAAAGGAAGTCATAACCCAATACGAGATACAAAACCATAAATACAAGCCAAATCAATGTGGACTTCTTAAAATTCTCTTTAAAGGCAATAAGATACTCTTTAATTACGCTGACTTCATCATTATGAAGAACTCTGTAAAAAATAACCTGCATAGCGCTTAACGATGCGCCGATTGTGAATAACGGTAAAGACGTAATCAATACAAGAATATTTACCAACATGATGTTAGCTATTTTTGTAAGATATTGCATTAACGGATTATCGTACTTAAACATAATCTTTCTCCTTTATTAACATACAATGTCGATTCTACCATAGTTTCACTTCTATATAAGACCCGTAAAACGAGGAAAAAGTCCCGACATTTTAAAGTATTTCTGTGTCAATTAATATAATCTGCAGTCCCTTATTCCTTAACTGAACCTGTGATCATATTCTTCTCTATATCTTTTCCGAAAATCAAAACTACTGCCAGAGCTACTATAGCGGACAAAACAAATATTACCGAATTAATCGAATATTTATGAATCATATTACCGTTCCATCCAAAAACAGTGCTTCCGTCCATTACCCTAACCATCATAATATCTTTCACTAATGTTGTTATGAGAGTTAAAATGTATGCCAACATAAAAGTACATACAGTTGATATCAAAGTTCCCAAAATGGTTCTTTGAACAGAGCCCAAAATGTTCTTTGTAAAGAATCCGCTCTCAAAAAAGCATCTGTAATGATTAATTGTATATCCTTCAGGAAAAAAACGACCAAAAACAACTCTTAATTCTCTTGGACAGTTAATAAACGAATCCCGCACCGCCTCTATTATCGGAATAAGAAAAAATATCAGAATAATGGAGGTGACCACTACAAGTCCTATGGTAAAAACTCTGTCTTTTGTATTTCTATTTTTCTTCATTTCATAACTCACAATTCTGATATTTTTTGTAAATAAGGTGCCCAGGGGAAGGCACCTTACTACATTTATAGATAAAGCAGATAGGCGTGCTTAATCTCAATATTATTCTTTTACGCCACCGATTGTAAGTCCTGTAACGAAATATCTCTGCAAGAACGGATATATACATACTATAGGCAACATTGTAAGTATCGTCGCAGCACATCGTACAGCTTGCGGTGTCGTCTGGTATCCCGGAAGTTTACCATCCGGCGGCGGAGTACGAGTAGTATCAAGAAGCTTCATTAGCTGATACTGTAATACAGTCAAAGCATCTTTCTTCTTAACGTCGATAATATAAAACTTTGTTACCATCCAATCGTTCCACTGCCATACGGCTACGAAAAGAGCTATAGTAGCGTAAACAGGCTTACAAAGAGGAGAAATAATCTTTGAAAAGACTGTAAAGTAACCTGCACCATCAATTTCAGCTGACTCCTCAAGCGAGTCAGGAATTCCTCTCATATAGTTTCTTATAACCAACATATTAAATGCACTTACTGCACCCGGAATTACATATACCCAGAATGTGTTAATCAAGTGGAGCCACTTGTACAAGATAAATGTAGGAATCAAACCACCGCTTACATACATTGTTACGAGCCAGAATATCGATACACTCTTCTTAAAAAGGAATCTCTTACGGCTTATAACATATGCAAGAAGAGCATTAACAATAAGCGATAGAATAGTTCCTATAACAGTTTTAGCCACAGTATTCCAAGTTGCCGTCAACAAAGACTCATCAGTTAAGACCTTTATATAGTTGTTTACAGTCCACTTGTTAGGCCAGAAATGCACTTTATGTGCCAAAGCATCAAAACCGTCGTTAAAAGAAAGAGCTAAAGTATTCCAAATCGGATAAACTGTCGCAATAATAAATACTGCCATAAAGATTACAAGAATAATCTCGAAAATCAAATCTTCGGTAGAAAACTTCTTTTTCATACGATCCACCTCCACCTTCCAAAAAATCTATATAGGTCCCTATGCTTGAATTGTACCCTATGCATATTGCACATAAAACCCGACAAATTTTTGTATATACCCGACAAACTGCACAATATTGATTTTTCGTTAAGAATATTAAAAATCAATTCGGGCATAGGATATATCATTTTGCGAAAAGCAGACACAAAAAAGAACTGCCTCATATTGAAGTGAAGCAGTTCGAATAATTTTAGATTAGCTTAGTAAAGAGATTACTCTTTTACACCACCGATTGTAAGACCTGTAACGAAGTATCTCTGCAAGAAAGGATATACACAAACAATAGGAAGCATTGTAAGGATAGTAGCAGCACAACGTACAGCTTGAGGTGTAACTTTGATACCACCTGCAGCACCGATAGCGTTAGAATCAACTTTACCTGTGGATTGAGTAGTATCAAGAAGTTTCATGAGCTGATACTGTAATACAGTCAAAGAATCCTTCTTCTTAACATCGATAATATAGAACTTTGTTACCAACCAGTCGTTCCACTGCCATACAGCAACGAAAAGAGCGATTGTTGCGTAAACCGGCTTACAAAGAGGAGAAATAATCTTTGTAAAGATTGTAAAGTAACCCGCACCGTCGATTTCAGCAGATTCCTCAAGAGAATCAGGAATACCGAGCATGAAGTTTCTGACAACCAACATATTGAAAGCACTTACAGCACCAGGAATAATGTAAACCCAGAAAGTGTTAATCAAGTGGAGGTACTTGTACAAAAGGAATGTAGGAATCAAACCGCCGCTTACATACATTGTAACGAGCCAGAACAAAGATACGCTTCTCTTAAAAAGGAATCTCTTACGGCTGATAACATAAGCAAGAAGAGCATTAATTGCTACCTGAATAGCAGTACAAATGATTGTTCTCCAGAATGTGTTCCAGAAAGCAGTCAACAATGTCTGATCCTTCAAAACACGTACATAGTTATCTGTTGTCCACTGATGCGGCCAGAAGTGAATCTTATGAGCCAAAGCATCGTAACCATCGTTAAACGAAAGAGCCAAAGTATTCCAAATAGGATATACGGTAGCAAGCAAGAAGATTGCCATAAATATTACGAGGATAATCTCGAAAATAAGGTCTTCTGTAGAAAATTTCTTTTTCATCGATTAGTCCCCCTTCTTTAGAATAAGCCTTCGTCGGTTGTCTTCTTAGACAGCCAGTTAGCAAATACAACCAAGATAATACTGATAACACTCTTGAAAATACCTGCTGCGGTACCGAAGGAGTAGTCGAAGTTCTCAAGACCCCACTCAAGAACGAAGATATCAATAGTCTTAGAAACCTTAGAGATAACGTCGTTACCTAAGATGTACTGAAGCTCGAAGCCGGCGTTAAGAACGTTACCGACATTTATGAGAAGGAGTACGATAATCGTAGGTTTGAGTGACGGAAGTGTAACATACCACATCTTCTGAAGTCTGCTTGCACCGTCCATCTCAGCAGCTTCATAAAGAGAAGGATCGATAGATGTAATAGCAGCCAAGTAGATAATTGCACCCCAACCGGTTTCTTTCCAAACGTTTGCAATAGCAACAATCGGCCAGAAGTACTTCGTCTTAGAGAAGAAATTTATATGTGTTCCGAGAAGTTCATTTACGATACCGGTATCGGCAGAAAGAACGTCTCGAACAATTGCCGTAACAATAACCCATGAAAGGAAGTGCGGCAAATAGGAAATTGTCTGAATAACACGCTTAACAGCGCTGATGCGAATCTCGTTAAGGAGAAGCGCGAAGAGAATGTTCATTATAAAACCTGAAACAAGGTTTAAAACACCCATTACAAGGGTATTTCTGAAAGTATTGGCAAAATTAGGATTTTTGAAAACCCTTTTGAATGTATCAAGACCAACCCATTCGGATCCGAAGAAACCCTTAGCTGGCTTGTAATTTTGGAATGCGGTTAACCAACCAAACAAAGGAACATAATAGAAGATGATGCCGTAAATCAAAAGAAGTGCAGCAACTACAAGCAAAAAAATCTGCTTCTTCCACTCTTTTTTAAAGAGTTTAGCCTTACTAGGCTTATATTCCGTACCGGAAACAGTATTAGTAGACATTGTACAACCTCATAGGGAAAAATTTTTAAGAAAAAGGCGACCATACTACTTTAATAATATGGCCGCCCATATTCATAACTTCTTAAACTTAAACGTTAATGCTAAGTTACTTATCAGCCGTTATTAGCCATGAAAGTATTGTAAGCATCGATACGTCTGTCAAGCTCTTCCTGCATCTCAGCGATGAAGTCCTGAGGATTGCATTCGTTGTAAGCTTCCATGTAATCTTCCCATGTAGCCTCGAAGTCGTCAGCCATACATACCTGTGGGAGCCATGCGTGCTTGCACTCACCCATCAAGATCCAAGCTGTACCACCAACTGTAGAGGTGTTCATGTTGTTGGAGTAAGAATACATTGGGAACCAGCAACCAGCCTTGTTAACAGAACCGAGCAATCCGATGTATGTTGTAACACCGTAAGCCTCGAAAACATCAACGATTGGGTCTGGGAGAGTAGCCATAAACTCAGAAGGCTGCTCAGAAGGCATCATAGCGTTGATACCGTCTCTGCTCGTACCGGACCACTGTGGGAAGTAAGAGTAAGAGCACATATGAGCTGCGATGTAGTCAGGGTTAGCGCAGTTAGCACGCATCTCCTCTGTACGATAGTACAAACCATCATCACCTACCAAGTAGTCAACACCCTCAACACCCCAGAATCTCAAATCATGCAATTCCTGAGAAAGGAGATCGTCGATCATCTTGAAAGCGCCGTCGATATCCTGGCAAGAAGTTGTGATAGCGATACCGGAAGAAACGTTAAGTGTACCACCTGATGTGTACCACTGGTTCTCCATACCCTCGTCAATTGTAAGTCCGAGAGGAACGTAGTTATAACCATACTTCTCTGTATCCTGTGTTGTGAATACGTTGTTTACTGTGTAAGCAAAATCCCACCACTGGTCTACCATACCGAGAACACGGCCTGTAGAGAGCTTAGCGATATACTCATCGTATGTCTGTGTGAAGGACTCTGGGTCAACGATACCCTTCTTGTACTCTTCATTCAACTTCTGGAAGTATCTCTTAGCTGTTGGAGTTGTGTTGTAGTCAACGATTGTCTCTGTATCAAGATCAACGATAACGGAACCGTCGTTCGGATAACCATCGAGGAACTCAGGTGCGTTCTCAAGACAGAAATATCTCCAGTCTTCGCAAAGGATTGTGTAAGGGATGTTGTCCATTCCCTCTGGTGTCTGAGGATTAGCCTCATTGTAACGCTCGAGCAAATCAAAGTACTGATCGAGAGTCTTGATTTCAGGATAACCATCCCACTCAAGTACACGAGCCTGAATCCAGAAAGCCTCACCGTTCTGGCAAGTTGTCTTATCTTCACCGTAGATGTTCTCGAATGGGTTCATCCAGTAGATGTGACCATCAGCCTGTCTGAACTGATCCCACTCATAATCGGAGAAGAATTCCTTGATGTTTGGATACTGATCAATATAATCATCCCAAGCAACAAGAGCACCTGCGTCAACGAGCTGTGGCATAGCGTCACCACCGTTGATAAAGTCAGGATACTCACCACCAGCTACCAAGATACCGATAGCCTCAGCAACAGTCTCACCTGTCAACCAAGACTCCTGGCACTTTGCACCGATCTTCTCAGCAATAATCTGCTGGATCTCGTTGTCAGAGTTAATCTCGTTTGTAGCAGGTACAGCAAAGAAGCCTGTGAACTCCTTAACTTCTCCACTAGCAGTTGTTTCAACCGCACCACCGGCAGTTGTCTCTACGCCACCTGCAGTACCAGCAGTTGTACCAGCCGGATCAGCCTTAGTACAAGCAGCAACAGAAGCAGCCATAGCAACAGCCATCAGTGCAGCACCGATTTTTTTCTGTGTATTCTTCATAATACATCCTACCTTTCTGTTTTTGTCGGTTATGTTAATTATACGCATGATAAACAACGTAAATTACCGACAAACTCAAAAAACAGCCCCGACAAACTCAAAAAATGCCCCGTCATTTTTATCAAAATTCGGGATGTTTTTGTTATTTCAATTGTTTATTTTTACCCTTTTCCCTTCGAAATTAGGCATTTTTGCGGTTTTTTTGATATAAAATGCCGTGTTTTTCGCGATATATCGTAAAAACACGGCATTAACCCTGATAAACTGCATATTTTCATATAAAAGTGGAAAAACTTCAGTTTTCGTCCGGCTGAATACTCCTTCTGTATTTTGTCGGGGTACATCCTTTAATCTCGATAAACTTGGCAACAAAATAATCCGTATCCTTGTATCCTACTTCTGCAGCTATATCTGCAACTTTTCTGTCACTCTTCAACAGAAGGTCGGACGCCTGATTAATTCTGAAGTTATTAAGATAATCTTTAAATGACATTCCGTATTTCTTACGGAAAAGCTGTCCGAGATAAGAACAATTAATAAAGTACTTATTGCCTAAAGCACGAAGCGTAAGGTTATCTGCATAATGTTCTTTAATGTCATTCTCGATATCGATTAATCGGTCGCGGCCTGTGTTTTCGCGCAACTGTTCCAAATAATCGGAATACTCCATTACGAAGTTCTTCAGGTGATCTCTGAAGTCTTTTCCCGGAACAAATACATCATCACTTATATTAAGCAATATGCTGTCTTGTTCAACGGTTTCATCGATTTCAACAGCAAGATTAATCATTCTGAATATAAGATAATTCATATTAAGGTTAAGCATCTTATCGTTGAACTGAATGCTTTCCATATTCTCGAACAGCTTATCCACGCAGGATGTAATTCCCTCTTCATCGTGTCTGCTTACGGCAAGAATCAACTCGTCGACTATATCTTTATGGATATTGGACTTAGCCTGAGTATGCGATACGTGCATATCCTTATCATAGTAATAGATGTTCTTTCCTTTGCGGAAATTTCTGAAATATCTCAGGGCACAGGCACTGCTGTAAGAATGAGAAAGTTTTGCCGTTTCCGCTACGCTCTTTCCCACAAGGAAAAAGACATCGGTAGGAATATCAGAGACAGCTGCTTTTCGAAATTCTTCGAGAAAATCCGTATCGGATATGCCGCGCTTTTGAGATAACTCATCACAAAAAATGAAACCCAGCTCATACTCTTCCTCAACACCTGAGGCCTCAGGAAACAGATGATCCGAGTCTTCCGCCAAAAACTCGGAGCAGTTGTTAAACATTTTGTTTTTTATCTCGCGAACCTCTTCGTCGGTCATTTCTTCAAGACGGGCAACGTTATCCAAAGTAATATGAATATAATTAATGTTTCCGTGAAGATTTAAATTGCGTTCCACGAAATCTGCCTGCTGCGAATTGGATTTACCGTAAATAATCGATACCAGATACTGAACAAGCTGAGCTCTTTTGGCAACGTTAATACCTTCGGAATCAGCGTCGTCATTGTTTTTGCGATCACTTATTTTCTTAATAACATCAATCAGCTGCTTAGCCTGAACAGGTTTAAGAAGATAGTCGGTAACGCTTAATCTTACGGCCTGTTGCGCATATGAGAAATCACCGTAACCGCTTAATATAACAAAATCAACATCATTTATTCCGTCTTCTCTCAACTTGGAAATTACCTCAAGACCGGTATATTGGGGCATTCTTATATCAAGAACAGCCAAATCCACCTTCTCTTTCTTAAGATATTCGTACGCATCTTTTCCGTTATTGCAGGTCTTTACAATCTCGCAACCGTACGCTTCCCAATCGATAAGGACCTTCATACCTTTTATGATAAACGGCTCGTCATCCGCAAGAAGAACTTTAATCGGCGTCATTTGACGTTCCTCCCTCTGTATTTTTCATGGTCTCAAGTATGTCATCCGAAAGAATCGGCATATCTATCTTAATATATGTACCTATATTCTCTTCACTCTCGAAAACGAATCTGACATCATTACCCGCTATCATCTTAAGACGCATGCAGGCATTTAATATTCCGATATGACGGCTGTTCTGAAGATCGGCAAATGTACTGTTCCGCATCGTATCCTGAAGACCTGCGGCAGTTTCGCTGCTCATACCGATACCGGTATCTTCAACTTCGAGAACAAGTCTATCGTCTGCCGTATCGGCACTTATCATGATTTTGGCGCCGCTTATTTTCTTCTCGATACCGTGAACGCAAGCGTTTTCGACAAAGGTTGCAAGCGTAAGTTTAGGAATAAAAAGTTTACGAGTATCGTCATCGACGTTAATAGTGAAAGTAAAACGATCACCGAATCTGTATTGCTGAAGCAAGAGATAATTCTCAATAAAGTCCAACTCCTGAGATAACGGAATAATGTCTTCCCAGTCAACTACCTGACGTATGAGTGCCGCAAGCTGCTCAATCATTACGGAGGTATCTTTCTCGCCGTTAAGAAGGCTGTGCATTCTTATGCTTTCGAGACAGTTAAAAAGGAAGTGTGGGTTAATCTGCATACGCATCGCGAAAAGTTCGGCGCGCTGCTTCTCAATCTCGGATTCCTGGAACATAAGTCTGTTCTCATAAATAGTCTTGATAAGCTCGCGGTTACGTAAAACAAGATCGTTATAACCCTGCATCAACTGGGCAATTTCGTCGTTACCCGTTATATTTTCTACAGTAACGAGTCCGGCATCGGTACCTGCAGAACTGAAAACCGTACTTAATTGTCCGATTCGTTTTGACAACGACTCGTTAATTAAACTCACCAAAACAAGAGGAAGAATAATGTTTAAAACTACGAGCGGTACTACAATAACCCAATTACTCTTAAGCGTCTTAAAAAAAGTGAATTCCTCGGTATCAATCAGATATATCGTGTATTCCTTATTAAGAATATTCACATTCTTTTGATAACCGATTTCGGTCTTCATTTCTTCGGTCATTGATGAATAAGATCCATAAATATCTACCTTACCTGCGGTAGACATCAAGATCTTGTCACCATCACAAATATAAGCCGTAACACCGTAGTGTTTGTCGGAAATTGTATCAACAATGGAAGTATAGTCGATATCTATCGTAAGTATTTTCTCATATTGACTTCCGGAATAATAATCAAGATATCTGACTAACTTAACTTTTTTGTTAGAAGATAAAGCAGCCTGAGCGCCGTCTTCGCTACCGCTGTAAAAAATCAAGTCGCTGTTTCTTCCGGATGCAATAAAATCCTTGTACCATCTGGTATCTGATACATTGTCCAGGGTGTGAATATTACCGCCGCTTATCATAGTATCGTTATCAACTACGAAAACGATTCTCGATACATACGGAGATGTATAGGAAGAATATCCGCTTTGTTCGAGCCATTCGTGTGAACTTGCATAGAAATCAACGTATGTATCAAATTCAGTATCAAGGAATGTATAAAGTCTTCGGTTGACATAAATACTGTTGGACAAATCAGAGGCAGGCTTTAAAGCGTCGTATACATCGGAAGCAATGTTCAAACAGGCATTGTCCATGTTCTCGAGATATTCCTGCTTCTCGTTGTGATAAAGACTTATGGAAATAAAGGCATCCGTGAAGAATAACGGAAAAAGAACGCAGAAAACATAAAGAAGAAGCAACTTATTCCTCAACGAAAGATTGTTGAGGAATTTAATAAATTTATCTTCCGTTCTTCTTTTATTTGCGCGTCCCATAAGGCAATTCTACCACATACTCCTTCACCGACAATGAACTTTCGTAATGCTGATATTCCGCGAAAAAACTTTACAAATATTCCTTAAAAAGCCCCGTAATTATTCTGTTGGTTACTTCAATGGTTTCAGGATGCTCATCGTTATTAACTACTGCGTTAATTCCGAAAACCAATTCAGTTTCATCATTCGGCCACAAATTAAGAAATCCGAGGTCTGCCATAAGTGAATCATCATGAACCGCTATGCCGACCA
This sequence comes from Saccharofermentans sp., assembly GCA_045598625.1. Classification (GTDB taxonomy): domain Bacteria; phylum Bacillota; class Clostridia; order Saccharofermentanales; family Saccharofermentanaceae; genus Saccharofermentans. The sequence goes on along the minus strand of JAZLML010000043.1, from coordinate 16,399 downwards.
TTATTTTCTCGTCGCTGTATTCTTCAGCATTAAAAAACTCATCCGTCATACCGAAATTTTCTATATTTGCTACGGTTAAAAGCCTAAAATCAAGTTCACTCATATATACGGGCTCAAGTTTTGCATACTGTTCCGGAGTTAATTCATCGGCAAGCCGGCCGTATATTCCGCTAACATCTCCGTAGTAATCAAAAAACTGCGGAAATGTAAGATTATCTGCAATAACCACGTTGGTTTCCGATAAAAAAGCCAATGTTGCCTGTTCACTGTTTGTGGTATCGATTGAAATATTCTGATCATTAGGAACAACGTAGTCGATGCAATTGAGATAAGGATTCTCAAGGCCTATATCATCCAAAAGATACTCCTTAAATCCCTCGGTATCGTTATAGAAATGGCCGAGCATTACAATGCCGCCGTCGATATTTTTACCGAAGAATATATTACCTATCAGCGAAACAACCACAACAATGCCGACTGCTCCGAGGAGATACAGATACCACGTATACGAGAAATATGTCTTCCATTCGTGGGCGGTCTTACCGAAAAACTTCTTCTGTCCCTCTCTTATCTCGTTCTCTCTTACGATTCTGTCTCTGTTTCCCGTCGCAATATCGTAAATAACGGATAATTCCGCAAATTTCTTATCGGATTCTTCACTCTCATCTGCATCGCAAAGCTTCGAAAGATGCCAGAATTTATTGTCGATGGCAGTCTTATCGGCATTCTCGGATAAGCCCATACGGGAAAGTGCCTCTTCTCTGGTGAGGTTTAAAATTGCCTCATCCACTTCGACTACCTTATTAGTGCTGTTACTTTGTACTTTTACGTTCATCTTATAATACCAATACTTATTATTATTAATTTACGAGTGAATAATAAAGGAAAGAAGGCTTCATTTCAACCGTATAAACTTTACATTCGACCGACTATATCAATAGTTTGTAGGGTGTGTAACAATGTTACACAGCAATATTATCGGATTGTTGTCGCCGTGCAGCGGTAATTTAACGAGAAATACCTCTTCGAATACAAAATATAGGTTTGACAAACACTCTTTAGGTGCTTATTCTAAAGAAGTCTTATTAAATTGAAAGGAGAAGCGTCATGGACGGAACTACTAACAATAACAGTTCAGAAGATCGAAGTAGATGCACAAGCGATGATGTTCCCGTGGCGACTTCATCCTCTTTACTGTAATTTCAAGTAAACTTTGTAATTCTAGTTTGATTCTTCCGATCGGAAGGCGTCTTAGATGCGCCGAAAATTCTACTACTAAGAGAAAGAAGGTAGACCGATGGCAGATGAAATCAACACAATCGAGAGCACTCTTAATGCGCTTCTCGAATCTAAGAAATACTCTACAATCAAGGATATTCTCATTACGATGAACCCTTCCAATATCGCCGCGCTTTTTAACGAGCTCGACGAAGAAAGGGCACCGCTTCTTTTCAGGCTTCTTCCGAAAGAGACAGCCGCAGAAACTTTTGTCGAGATGGAAACCGATCTTCAGGAGCATCTCATTAAAGGCTTCTCCGATTCCGAGCTTCGTGAAGTCGTGGCAGAATTATATGTCGACGATGCTGCCGACCTTGTAGAAGAGATGCCTGCAAACGTAGTTAAACGAATTCTCGCACAGGCAGATCCGCAGATGCGCCGCGAGATTAACGAAATACTTCAATATCCCGATAACTCTGCGGGCTCGATCATGACAACCGAGTATGTTTCGCTTCGTCCGCAAATGACCGTAGACGAAGCAATTAAGCGCATTCGCCGAACAGGTGTCGACAAAGAGACTATTTATACCTGCTATGTGACGGAAGGCAGAAGACTTTTGGGATTTGTTACCGTAAAAGATTTGCTTCTCGCTTCGGACGACGAGAGTCTGATTGAAGACATTATGGATAAGAATGTCATCTCCGTTATGACCCTGGATGACCAGGAGACCGTTGCGCAGATGCTTTCCAAATATAACTTTCTTGCACTGCCTGTCGTAGACACCGGAAACCTGATGGTAGGAATCGTAACCTTCGACGACGCTATGGATGTCTTGGAAGAAGAGACCACGGAGGATATCGAGTTGATGGCCGGTATGATGCCGTCCGATAAGACATATCTTAAGTCGACTGTTTTCGAGCTTTTTAAGCACAGAATTCCGTGGCTTTTGCTCCTCATGGTATCTGCCACTTTCACGGGAATGATTATCACAAAATTCGAAAACGCGCTGGCAGCACAGGTCGTTTTGACTTCATTTATCCCGATGCTTATGGACACCGGCGGAAATTCGGGTTCTCAGTCCTCTGTTACAGTTATCCGTGCGCTTTCCATCGGAGAACTTGATTTTTCCGACATTCTAAAAGTTATTTGGAAAGAAATCAGAACCGCTGTTTTGTGTGGCGTAGCTTTGGCTTCCGTATGTTTCCTTAAGATTATGTTTGTCGATCGTATGTTACTCGGAAATACCGATGTTTCGGTTGCAGTTGCGGGCGTAGTTTGCTTCACCATGTGCCTTACGGTTTTGGTAGCTAAACTTATAGGCTGTTCGCTCCCGCTCTTTGCGAAGAAAATCGGATTTGACCCTGCGGTTATGGCAAGTCCTTTCATTACCACAATCGTTGACGCCGTTTCGCTCCTCGTATACTTCGGAATCGCAAGCCTTTTGCTCTTCTGATTAAGCGAAAACGATTACTCCGAATTCTCTTAAGAATGCGAAAACCATATAAACAACATAAATTAAAAGCATTATGAGACCTTCATGGCGCTTTACCTTCTCGCCGCGCATTACAAACAACGCACATACGGCAGTAATTCCGAGGCAGATAAAGGCATCGATTACGTTGTTTTTATTAATCTGCAACGGAGAAATTGCGGCCGCAATACCCAAAACAAATGTAATGTTAAAAATATTGGAACCGACAACGTTTCCGAGAGCTATACCGTTCTCACCCTTACGTGAAGCAACGATTGATGTAACAAGCTCCGGAAGCGAGGTACCGAGTGCAACAATCGTAAGTCCGATTATGGTATCCGAAATACCGAGCAATTCGGCAAAAAAGGTACAGGAATAAACAATTCCCTTAGAACTGAAGAAAATTGCGGTTATCGATACGGCAACGATTACTACGTTTAACAGCACTTTCCACGCTTTAACTTTCTCGGGCTTCTCGTCTTCCGATTCATTCGCATCGGCTGATTCGTTCGTCTTGGCGTTCATGGAATGTGAAATAAGAAGAACGCAATATCCGATGATTATTGCGAAGAAAATAAGTCCTTCAATTCTGGAAATCTCGCCGTTAAAAGCGAAAACGCACAACAAAACCGAAATACCCAAGCAGACAATATAGTCGCGTCGCTTAATGTCTTTATCGATATTCATGCTTCTTATGGCTGCACAAAGACCTACAACAATCAAAAGATTAAAAATGTTGGAACCTACTACGTTTGAAATCGAAAGTGAATTTTGTCCCGAAAGCGATGACGCAATACTTACGCCTGCCTCAGGGGCACTCGTGCCGAAAGCGACGATTGTTAGACCTATTATGACGGACGGTATTTTCGCCGCCTTAGCTATGAAAGACGCACTGTCCACAAGAAAATCCGCACCTTTAATAAGCACGACAAAACAGCCGATCAATAAAAGCGCATTAAGTAAAATTTGCATTATAGTCTCCTCTTAAATTCCCTTATCCCTGAATTCTTTTATTATTCTTCCTCAAGTTTGAGAACGCTCATGAATGCTTCCTGCGGAACATCGATTGAACCTACCTGACGCATTCTCTTCTTACCTTCCTTCTGCTTCTCGAGAAGTTTCTTCTTACGTGTGATATCACCGCCGTAACACTTCGAAAGAACGTCCTTACGGTAAGCTTTGATGGTTTCTCTTGCAATAATTTTGCCTCCGATACAAGCCTGAATCGGTACTTCAAACTGTTGTCTCGGAATGTTTTCTTTAAGTTTTTCCGCCATCTTTCTGCCTCGTGCATAGGCCTTATCCTTATGCACGATGAATGACAACGCATCCACAGGATCGCCGTTAAGCAAAATATCAAGCTTAACAAGATCGCTTCTGTCATAGCCGTCCATCTCATAGTCCAAAGAAGCATATCCTCTGGTTCTTGATTTCAGGCAATCGAAAAAGTCATAAATAATCTCGTTTAAAGGCATCCTGTAGTGAAGCATTACACGGACATCATCCATGTACTGCATATCCGTATAAACACCTCTTCTGTCCTGGCATAGTTCCATAATGTTTCCTACATATTCCTTAGGAAGCATAATGGTGCATTTTACCATCGGTTCCTCCATATATTCGATTTCGGAAGGATCCGGCATATTGGTCGGATTATCCATGCGAATCATGGTGCCGTCGTTCTTATATACGTTATAGATAACGGAAGGAGCCGTGGAAATAAGATCAAGATTAAACTCTCTTTCAAGTCTTTCCTGAATTACCTCATAGTGAAGCAGTCCCAAAAAGCCGCATCTGAAACCGAATCCCAACGCTGCAGAAGTCTCAGCCTCGAAAGCCAAAGCCGCATCGTTAAGACGAAGCTTCTCAAGTGCGTCTCTTAAATCACCGTATTTGGCACCGTCTACAGGATAGATTCCGCAGAAAACCATCTGCTGAATTCCTTTATAACCCAACAGCGGTTCCGAAGCAGGATTATCGGCGGAAGTTACCGTATCACCCGGAGCCGTGTCTCTTACGTTTTTAATTGATGCGCAGATATATCCTACATCGCCCGAAAGAAGTTCGTTTGAAGGAACATAGTCACCAGGTCGGAAATAACCGAGTTCCGTAACTACAAACTCTTTTCCGGTGTGCATCATTTTAATCTTATCGCCCAATTTAACGGAACCTTCGTTTATTCTGCAGCTTATAATTACACCCTTGTACGGGTCATACTTCGAATCAAAAATAAGCGCTCTCAAAGGAGATTCCAAATCACATTTCGGTGCAGGCAAATACTTAACGATGCTTTCCAAAACCTCATCTATTCCGATATCATTCTTGGCAGAAATAAGAGGAGCATACGAAGCATCAAGTCCGATAACATCCTCAATCTCATTCTTTACAACCTCTGGCTGAGCCGAAGGAAGATCGATTTTATTTATAACAGGCAATACTTCCAAATCGGAATCTACAGCCAGGTAAACATTTGCCAAAGTCTGTGCTTCAACACCCTGAGCCGCATCAACTATCAACACGGCACCGTCGCAGGCTGCAAGACTTCTGGAAACCTCATAGTTAAAGTCGACGTGGCCCGGAGTGTCTATAAGATTTAACGTATAGACATTTCCGTCTTTAGCCTCATACTTCATACGAGTTGCCTGAGCTTTAATGGTAATTCCGCGCTCGCGCTCGATTTCCATATTATCGAGAATCTGCTCCTGCATTTCTCTTTTCTGCTTAACGCCGGTATGTTCAATCAAGCGATCGGCCAAAGTGGACTTTCCGTGATCGATATGCGCAATAATACAAAAATTACGAATAAGGTCTTGTCTTTCCATCAGTCTTTCCTGTCTAATAATCTAGTAATTTATAATGTCCGTATCAGAGAAATCTGAACGAACTGAAAGGATATGCCAGAATCATTCCTACGCCTTTGATGCGTCTTTCCTCGAAAGGTCCCAAATTTCTTGAATCGTTACTTACGGATCTGTTGTCACCCAAGCAATAGTACTGATCTTCGCCCAAAGTAATCTCATCATAACCCTTGGCTACACATGTGCCGGAAGGGAAAGTTAATGTTCCCTCAGGAAGATACGGCTCATCAAGCAAGGTGAACTCTGTCTCACCCGGCTTTTTGATATATACACAGCCGTCATCTCCGATTCTGATGGTTTCACCCGGAAGTCCGACGATTCTTTTTACGAGATATTCGTCATGGGAATAACCTTCCATATCGTCACCGTCGAGAATTACAATATCGCCTCGATCATAGCTCTCGAAGTATGTGGATATTTTCTCAGCGAAAATAACATCCTCATCGTGAAGTGTCGGGAACATCGAGTCGCCCGATACGTCGTTTCTCTGAATAACGAAAACAACCAGCAAAACGCCTACGCCAACGCCGATACAAATCGTTTTAAGCCAATCAAGAAGTTCATACATAACGGAATTCTTCTCGCTCTTCTTCTTTGCAGCCTTGGCATCTTCTTTCTGCTTTTTCTCTTCTATCTCGGCTTCCGTCGGATACGGAAGAGAATCTACTTCCGGAGAAACATCTCTTACAATGATGTTGTTCTCGTTATTTACATCTGACATCTTTTTCATAATCTGCTCCGATATATCTGCCTTATTTCCTTATCAATCAAATGCCTGAGCATCGTCGGAATCGTCAGCAACCTCTTCCTTCTTAGCTACTACTCCGATTCCCAAATCGTCAAGCTGTACCTGCTCTACAGGTGAAGGTGCTTCCATCATAAGGTCGGAAGAATTCTGAACCTTAGGGAATGCAATAACTTCACGAATGGATGAAAGGTTACCCATAAGCATAACCATTCTGTCCAAACCGTAAGCAAGTCCGCCGTGCGGCGGTACACCGTATGTAAATGCATCGAGAAGGAAGCCGAACTGCTCCTGTGCTCTTTCTTCCGTAAAGCCCAATGCCTTAAATACACGCATCTGGAGATCTCTGTTATGGATACGGATAGAACCTCCGCCGAGCTCACAACCGTTCAATACGATATCGTATGCCTTGGAACGAATCTTACCCTTATTCTCTTCAGACTCGAGGTAATCCAAATCTTCTTCCATCGGCATTGTGAAAGGATGATGCATAGCCATGTATCTTCCCTCTTCCTCCGAATACTCGAACATAGGAAATTCAGTAACCCAGCAGAGTTTGAAATCCTTAGGATCGATGAGGTTAAGCTTTTTTGCTGCCTCGATACGAAGAGCTCCCAAAGCATTAAATGTTACCTTGTCGCAATCTGCAACGATACAAATCAAATCGTTGTCGCTTGCACCTGTTGCATTTTTGATTTCAGCAATATTTTCAGGTGTAAGGAACTTAAGGAAAGATCCGCGCGGTTCTGCCGAAGGAACGAGCCAAGCCATACCCTTAGCCTTATATGTCTTACAAACCTCGCCCAATGCGTCGATTTCCTTACGTGTAAAGGAACTTCCGCCCGGAACTACTACAGCTCTTACGCTGCCGCCTGCTTCCAAAGCACCCTTGAATACAACAAAATCAATCTTGGATGCAACATCGGAAATATTCTGAAGCTCAAGTCCGAATCTCAAATCAGGCTTATCGGAACCGTAACGCTCCATAGCCTCCGAATAAGGGATTCTTCTGATAGGAAGTTCGATGTCGTAATCGAGAACCTCCTTAAATACTTTTGCCAAAAAGCCTTCCGTTACATTCATAACGTCATCGCAATCAACGAAAGACATCTCACAGTCAATCTGTGTAAACTCAGGCTGACGGTCTGCACGAAGGTCCTCATCTCTGAAGCACTTGGCAATCTGCATATATCTGTCGTAACCTGCAAGCATCAAAAGCTGCTTATAGATTTGTGGTGACTGAGGGAGAGCAAAGAAGGAACCGTTCTTGATACGGCTAGGTACGAGATAGTCTCTTGCGCCTTCAGGTGTGCTCTTACCGAGAATAGGTGTCTCAACTTCGATAAAGCCCTGCTCATCGTAGTAGTCACGTGCACACTTTGCAATCTTATGACGGAGCATAAGGTTTCTTTGCATATTAGGTCTTCTCAAATCGAGGTATCTGTACTTAAGTCTCAATGCCTCGTTAGCGTTATCGTCCTCTTCAATGTAGAAAGGAGTTGTCAAGGACTCGGATACGATGCGAAGCTCTTCAACATTAACTTCAATCATACCTGTCTTCATCTTAGGATTCGGAGCAGAACGAAGAGCAACCGTACCTACAACTGCCAATACATATTCACTTCTTACAGAAGCAGCCTTGCTCTTAAGCTCTTCTGATGCCTCAGGAGAAACAACAATCTGGATTTCACCGGATCTGTCTCTCATGGTGATGAACGTAAGTCCGCCCAAATCACGGCACTTATGACACCAACCCATAAGGGTAACTTTCTGTCCGATATTTTCTTCGCCCAATTCGGCACACATGCATGTACGCTTCAAACCGTAAATTGACTCTGCCATTTTTACATAACCTCCGAGCAGTATTTAACAAAATCACTGAGTGCGACTTCTGTCTCAACGCCGTCGCTCATATTTTTAACTTTAATAGTTCCGGATGTAATCTCGTCTTCACCGAAAACAACCAGATAAGGAATCTTAGCCTTGTTCGCATATTTAAGCTGAGCCTTGAAACTTTTTCCGCACAAGTCCATCTCGCAACCGATTCCGCTCTTTCTCAAATCAAGACAGAGCTTAGAGATGACAGGCTTCACGCTGTCAGACAAAGATGCGAGGAAAACCTTAACATACTGCGGCTTCTCGATATTTATTTCCTGAGCCTCAACCTCCATAAGGAATCTCTCAACACCCATGGCAAAACCGATACCCGGTGTAGAAGGACCGTCAAGGCATCCTACCAATCCGTCGTAACGACCGCCGCCGCAGATTGTTCCCTGGGAACCTACGAACTCGGACTTGAACTCGAAAACAGTTCTTGTGTAGTAATCAAGACCTCTTACGATACCCGAATCAATCTCATAAGAAATTCCCAAATTCTCAAGATTAGCCTTAAGTCCTTCGAAATGCTTACCGCAATCTTCGCAAAGGTAATCGATAAGTCTCGGTGCTCCTTCGGCAATTTTGCTGCAACCCTCAACCTTGCAGTCAATCATACGAAGCGGATTCTTATCGAATCTTGCACGGCAGTCACCGCACATCTCGTCAAGGTGAGGTCTGAAATAATCCTTAAGAGCCGCATTATAAGTCGCACGGCATGTAGGACATCCGATGGAGTTTATACAAAGCTTTGTCTGCTTTAATCCCATCTTCTCAAAAAAGACTGCCAAAACACTGATAATCTCAGCGTCGATTTCAGGACCTTCGGAGCCGAAAGCCTCAAGACCGAACTGGTGGAACTCTCTTAATCTTCCCTTCTGAACATTCTCATATCTGAAGGCCGTAAGGTTATAAAACATTCTCACAGGTGACGGAAGGCTGGTCATACCGTTTTCGATAAAGCTTCTTACAACGCCTGCCGTTCCTTCCGGACGAAGAGTAATGCTTCTTCCGCCCTTATCATTAAATGTGTACATTTCCTTTTGAACAACGTCCGTTGTATCGCCTACGCCTCGCAAAAACAAATCGGTCTGCTCAAATGTAGGGATTCTGATTTCCTCATAACCGTAGGAGTGACAAACCTCTGCAAAGGTCTGCTCAGCCTTGTGCCAACGATACATATCCTGTGGCAATATATCTCTGGTACCTTTCTGGGCTGCATATTTCATAGATAAATCTCCTCAACAACTCAATATTATAATCATACCCGCGTATTATAATACTCGCGCAATTAATAAACAATTGCCAAAAACATACAAATCAGCAGGAAGAATTTCATAGTTTTCCGACAAAAGCGAAAACGGCGCTGGATCATCTTGAGTTTTGTACCGCATTTCCCGAACTTTTGGGGTTATTAACGGAATGTTTGGGAATAAAACTGTAAACGACTTCGTTTGGGGGGCACCTGAAGAGTTGCTTTGTTTATATCGCCGCGTCCCCGCACCCCCGCGTTCGCACATCAACGCGTCCCCGCTTCACCACGTTCGCACACAAATGGTGAAAAACCATAAAATTTGAAGATTTTGGCTTGTTTTATGGTCGTTTTTCAAATAATTTTGAGGATTTCCTCCCAAAAACCATAAATAACCTCGAAAATGAGGAGTTTTATGGTTGTTTTCGAGAGCCTAAGGAGGGGGATGCAAGTATCTTGTTCACGCAGTATTAAATATTTGTCGCCGAGCTTTGAAACAACCATAAAAAACGTGATTTTTCATGAAAATTATGGTTTTTGCCGCAGAGATAGGGTTAGCAAGCCGATAGTAACCATAAAAAACAAGAAAGAACGTATAATTTATGGTTCGCCATTATATATGATGTAACCGACAATCAAGAGGCGGAAGCACATTTAGTATAAATTCAAGGAAATTCGGATTTTTATACTAAATTTCCACGACCGAAAAGGCGCGAGGCGCGAGGATTTAGTATAAAAACGGCTTTTAAGCGAGATTTATACTAAAAATCCTGCTTGATGAGGGCAACCTATCGCTGTTACTGAGGCTGCAGGCGGTGAAATTTAGTATAAAATCTGCAAATTATGGATTTTTATACTAAATCGTGACAGTTTAGGACAACGAACTTCAGAAATTTTAGTATAAAAACGAACAAAATCAATTTTTTATACTAAAAACACAGAAATCAGAAACCGAAATGCACTTAAAGTTCAAACTCGTAAAGAAGCATCGAAAGAACCGAAGGGCCTGCCGTCTCGGTGCGCAAAATACGTTTACCCAAAGTAACGCTTGCTATGCTGCTATCCGAAGCAAGCTTAGCCTCTTCCTCGGAATAACCGCCCTCCGGGCCTATAAAAACAGCTACGGTTTTGCCCTTTTCCGCCTTAAAATCTTTAAGCATTTCCTTAAGGGTTTGGCCTTTTTCTTCCTCCCAAGGCATAAGACACAAATCAAATTCGGTCGAAGCTTTTTTTACCGCATCGGCGAAGGAAAGTGACGGCAAGATTTGAGGTACCAGGCCGCGTCCCGACTGACGAGCTGCCTCCTCGGCAATTTTCTGCCAGCGATCGATTTTACCCGAAGAATCGGATTCGTTAAACCTTACGACACACCTTTCGGAGAAAACAGGAACGATTGCAAAAACTCCGAGCTCAGTGGATTTTTGGATAGTCAAATCCATTCTTTCTCCCTTGGAAACACTTTGAAAAAGCGTTATTTTACACGGTGATTCAGACGTATTCTCACGAACGTCGCCGATTTTTAAAACCACTTTTTTCTTCTCTATCGAAAGAATCTCACACTCAGCCTCAAAAAGGTCGGAATCGGCAACTGTAACAATGTTACCTTCGCGCATTCTTAAGACCTGACTTAGGTATCTCGACTCATCTTCCGAAAGGCTTAAATTCTCGCCTTCTTTCAATTTCGCATCAGTAAATAGTCTGGTCATAAATTACTCCTTTTTATCGCTCTCGTTCGAATTCGAAGTATCCGAAGCAGTAACTACCGATACAGTCGCCTTCTCAAGCGCCTGACGGCTCATAACAAATTCGTGACCGCATTTGGCACACTTTAATTTGATTTCGGCTCCGATTCTCAAAACTTCCCAATTCTTGCTTCCGCACGGGTGACTTTTACGCATGGTAACGATATCGCCAACCTGATATTTATAAAGAAAAAACTTGCCTGCCATATTCTTACCCTTCTGCCTTTAAAGCCGCCGTAACGCGGTCGTTTCCGCCGTAGTCTTTATAAGTTTCAACATCCTTAAGTCCTGCCCGCTCGAAAACACTGCGCACCTTAAGTCCCTGATCGTAGCCGTGCTCAACCAGTATTTTCTCGCCGTCCTTTAAAAGCTTGTCTGCAATCTCAGCCAAAGCCTCATAAAACTTAGTTCCCTCGCTGTTTCCGCCGTAAAGTGCTTTGGACGGCTCGTAAAGCAAAACGTCATCATCCAAAGTCTTCATGTCGTCATCAGTGATATAAGGCGGATTTGAAAGAATAATCGTATAAAAATCGCCGTCTCCCGACGTTTTCAAAATACCGTCAACATCAAAAATATCGGCCTTTATAACTTTCACGTCAAACAGGTGTTTCGATAAATCAATAAGCGCCGTCTCACAGTTTTCGTGAGCGTAAGAAAGAGCCGAATCGTCGACGTCGATAAGATACGTTTCGCCCCTGTATCCGGCCTTTGAAAGAGCATTTGTAACAGAAATACCGACACATCCCGTACCTGTACAGAAATCAAAAACTCTGATTTTGGAAGTTGCCGAAGCCTTTAAGGTAACTTCATCAATCGCCTTCTCGACCAAAATTTCCGTATCCGGTCGCGGTATCAAAACGCCTTTGCCGCACTTATATTTCTCGTTAAAAAAGTACTGCACACCGAGGATATATGCCGCGGGCTCTTTAAGTGCTCTTCGCCTTATGCATTCGTCAAATTTCGCGCTCAATTTCTCATCGAAAACCCACTCCGAATTACGATCCGTCTCAAGCATAAGTCTCGATTTTCCCGTCAGTTCCGAGAGCATATTAAAAACCTCAAGGCGAGCATCAGAAATACCCGCCTTGTCCAACATACTTATATATTCGGAACAAACATCACCAATTGTCCGCATTATCATTCTCCGGAATTACTGCCTGCATAGCAGCTATCGCTACTTCGATAATAGCCGCATCAGGTTCTCTGGTAGTAAACTTCTGAAGCCAAAGTCCCGGCTTACAAAGAACTTTACATATACCTTTCTCGGCATGCCTTCCGACAAATCTCAAAATCTCATACGAAATACCGCAAATAAGCGGAATCAGAACAAGTCTTATTCCGAGGCTCACCCAGACATTTCTGTCACCTATGAGCACACCGCAGATTGTATAAATCAAGATGGATATAAGCAAAACAATGAACATAAACGCCGTTCCGCAACGAGGGTGAAAACGCTCATGCTTTTTGATGTTCTCAACCGTAAGAGGTTCTCTCGCCTCATAACAAGCGATTGTCTTATGCTCCGCGCCGTGATACATCCAAACTCTCGCAATATCGGGAAGTTTGGACACAAGAACGAGGTATATAAGAAATATAACCATTCTCAAAACACCTTCAACGGCATTTAATACCACAGACATCCAAAGCTTACTTAAAAGTTCTTCCGGAAGGAAATAGCTTATTGCCGCAACAATTACTCTAGGCAACAAAATGAACAAACCTATGCTTAAAAGAATACCTACTATAGCGGATACCGTAACCGCAACATTGGAATGCTTCTCCAAATAATCGTCCAGTCTTGATGCCTTCTTATCGGTATTATCCTGATTCTCGTTCTCAGGCTTTCCCTGCTCGGAAATATCTGCAGATTTCATTATGGCAGACGTTCCCGTGACAAGCATCTTATAGAACTTGATGCAGCCTCTTATGAACGGAACCTTCTCGAAATAAGAAGTTCTTTCGCTTTGCTTAACTTCCTCGACATAAATCGTTCCGTCGCCCTTACGAACGGCCATACTAGTCGTCGTAGGACCGCACATCATAATACCTTCAATAAGCGCCTGGCCGCCGATTGTGGTCTTCTTTTCCTTCTTCTTCGGTGCCTTAACGCCGCTCTCATCAACGTCTTTGATAACAATCTCTTCTTCCGTCTTGGTAGCGGTCTCTTCTTGAGTTTTTTCAACCGTCTCCTCTACAGAACCTTCAGCGGTTTCTTCACCTTTTTCCTCTGCCGGTGTCTCTGTCGAAAACGCTTCAACCGTTTCTTCTGTCAAAGTCACTTCTTTAACTTCCGTAATGTCTCCGTCGACACTTTCCGGAACCTTCAAAATATCGTCAGCCATATTTACTCCGTATCTCACAAATAATAAATCAATTTATTATATCATTAAAAAAACAAAGAAAAAGCGGCGAACCTCAGTTCACCGCCGTAAGTATTGCTTAGTAATAAATTAAGCTCTGCCCATTCTCTTGTTGAACTTATCAACACGTCCGCCTGTATCAACAAGCTTCTGCTTTCCTGTGTAGAATGGATGGCACTTGGAACAAATATCAACACGAAGCTCAGGCTTTGTTGAAATTGCCTCGAAAGTCTCACCGCAAGCACACTTAACAGTTACAACCTGTGTCTTTGGATGGATTCCGTCTTTCATTATTTTCACCTCATCAATCAAAGATACGGCGCGTATCGACTGACGCCACGTATGCCGTACCGGACTTTTAGTAACTTTGGTATATTACAAGATTCCAAAGCCGATGTCAATTGCTTTTTTAGCCGTCTACCAGAGATTTCTTAATCGAGAGAACAAAGGATGCATTACACGTGGTTCTCTGCATAAGATTAATGGCACCCTCGGTAGCCGCAATAGTATCGATATCCGCAATCTTCTTTCTGAAGAGCCATATAGCATCAAGTTCTTCAGGTGTAAGAAGCAAATCTTCTCGTCTTGTACCGGACTTGTCAACTGCAATGGCCGGGAATACTCTTCTGTCAGCAAGTTTTCTGTCGAGCACGATTTCCATATTACCCGTACCCTTAAACTCCTCGAAAATAACCTCGTCCATTCTTGAACCCGTCTCGATAAGAGCCGTTGCAATTATAGTGAGACTGCCGCCGTTTTCGATATTTCTTGCAGCTCCGAAAAATCTCTTAGGACCATACAAAGATCCCGGATCCAAACCACCTGACAACGTTCTTCCCGTAGGGTTGATTGTAAGGTTATAGGCTCTTGCAAGTCTCGTCATAGAGTCAAGCAAAATTACAACATCCTCGCCTATCTCAACCAATCTCATGGCACGCTCGAGAACAAGCTCCGTTACTCGAACATGATTCTCAGGTCTCTTATCGAAAGTGGAGAATACTACCTCACCATCGATTGAACGTTGCATATCCGTAACTTCCTCAGGACGCTCGTCAATAAGAAGCACGATGAGTTTACACTTCGGATTATTAGCGGTAATTGCATTCGCAACCTTCTTCAAAAGCACTGTTTTACCTGCCTTCGGAGGAGATACGATCATACCTCTCTGTCCCTTACCTATAGGACAGAACAAATCGATTATTCTTGTGGAAATATCGTTAATCTGAGAACCGTTAAACTTCGTCTCGAGCTTAAGTTTCTCATCAGGATATACTGCCGTAAGCGATTCAAACTTAGGACGCTTCTTAAGCATATCGAAATCCGAATCCTCACCTATCTCAACACCGTTCACGCTGACTACGCGCTTAAGCGGCATATATCTCTCTTTTCCTCTCGGAGGAATGCAAAGACCTTTAATCTTATCGCCTCGTCTGAGTCCGAGTTTTCTTATCATCTGTCCCGGAACATAGGCATCATTCTCACCAGGCAAATAATTGGTTGTGTGAATAAAACCGTTAAAATCACCCTTATCGGATGTTCCGATGGACAATACACCCTCAATCTCGATGTACTCGATTTCAGGCTCAACCTTAACTTCCTCCTGCGGCTGCTGATTGTTTTCGGTATTTTCCGTAACTTCACTCTCGGAAATAACCTCAGCTTCCTTATCGGGACCGAACGAAATGGTCCTTTTTAAAGCTTTATTTCTTCTGCCGTTCTTGGAAAGTCTGACAGGTTGTTCTTTTTTAGGCTGCTCGCCTTCATTTTCTTTCTCATCCTCAGAAGGCTTATTAGTTTCTTCCTTTATGTCGGACGAAGTCTCAGTCTTTTCTTCAACCTTTTCTTCCTTAGAAGCAGCCTTTCCTTTTCTTCTCGTCGAAGGTTTTCTGCCCTTGGAAGGAGTTTCTGTCTTAGCTTCAGGCTCAGTCTTTGTTTCAGTCTCCGTTGCCGGCTCTTCTTTGGAAGTTACATCCTCCGTAACTTTCTTAGACTTGGATGTCTTCTTTGTACCCGAAGCGGCTTTACGCGAAGCTTTTGGTGCTTCTTCAGCCTTTACTTCCTCGGATACTTGTAGGGCTGTTACTTCATCAGCCTTAATTTCAACAGCAACTTCTCCTGTTTTGGACGTCTTTGAAGCTTTAACTGCTTTCGAACTCTTGGCCGTCTTTGAAACCTTGGAAGGTTTCTCTTCTTTCTTGTCGGAATCCGATTCGGAAGTCGTCGTCTTCTTGGCGGATACGCGTTTCTTTTTCTCGGCAGAAGCTTCTTTCACGGTTTCTTCAGTCTTAGCTTCTGAAACCTTCTCTTCCTTAACCGACGCAGTCTTCTTTGCGGTCTTTCCTTTGGCAGAAGCAGACTTTGCCTTCTTTGGAGCAGAAGTAACCTCACCACGTGTAATGGCAGCTATCAACTCCTCTTTGGTCTTTGTCAAAACTTCTTCGGCTGTAAAATCACCGAATGCTACGGCAATCTGGGAAAGGTCGGAAAGAGACTTGCTCTCAAGATCTTCTCTTGTCATAAAAACCTCATATAATGTTTTTCTAGTGGAATCAATTTCGTAATATTAAATCTCTCTGAATTAACTATAGGAAAACGATGCATTTTCGTTAAATGCACTCGGATAATACACTCATTTCGGGGATTAGTCAACATTTTCGTGACACCGTTCAGGGGCAATACTACGGCATTTTGTCCCAGTTTGTTCCCTTTTTCAGGTACAACATATTGTCAGGCTGTTTTCGCACACAAACAAAAGACGCCCATCAATAGATGAACGTCTATATTTTATTAAATTCACTGTAATCTATAAGATATCAATTGCAAATCTCGTTTACTGATCACCGAGAGCAGCGAACTTATCCATCATATCGAGCGCCTT
>JAZLML010000042.1:0-22081 GCA_045598625.1 Saccharofermentans sp. | reverse complement strand
TATGTTTTCAAGTTTGTTTTTTGTATCAACACTTATTTATACGATTAGCCAAACAAAGTGGCTGCTAAATTTCTGACTTTTTTTATCAATTTTCAAGTTCACCTCTCGTACGCCAGCCGTTGCTGAAATACCAGTGGTACTCAATCTCTTCACACTTGTATACGTCATAATAACCTCTTGGTGAAGACAAACCATGTGAGCTGCTCATACCCGATGTATACTGAATGCTTACTTCAGTGATACGACATCTTACTGTTGCTCCGAAAATAACATATACTTCAACGATATCTCCGACCTTATGTACAAAAGTTACATCCTCAGCCTTAGCAAAAAATGTAGTCGAATAACCACCTGTTACCATTTCCAAATCTTTCTCGTTCATTTCTTTACACATCATCATTTTTGTTTACCTCCTGATTGTTTGTACACTGGTTTATACGAACGTACAAAACAAGTGGCTACTGTTTCTGATTTAGTTAAAAATTTCTCAAACAAAAAGGACGTTCCTATCGGAAACGCCCTGTTTTAAGCAGTTTATAAAACAAATAAGTATCAGCTGTTGCTGTAAATTTCTTCACTTATTTCTCTGATTCGTTGCAATATATGCACCCTCTATTCATATTTTCGAGATAATAAATCCCATCTCGAAAACAACCTTCTACATTATGCACCTCGGCAAAGCGGAACCGATTGTAATATGTCCTGCCGGCTTCTCGCCAAGATTGTGAAGTTAAGAACGATTCTCAGCAAAGAGACATTATTTTTGTAACAGAAGAATTTTAAAACAAGCTGCCGGTAGCACGTAAATATTACTAATACAGATATGATATCGGAGTATTTATGTACCTACTTGTTCCAAAGCTTCTGCCGTATTTTGCATATTAACAAGTTCGGTATCGGTAAGCATACTCATATCAAATTCGCTTTCAGGAATCGTCGGTTCATACCAATTAGTTCCCTCAAACCAACACTGAAGCATCGGATCATCAAAAATAACTCCGTATGCAGCAAGGTACGCATTTTCGGAAAGCCATAATGTCATCCTCTTGTCTGCATCATTTTGTTCTTCGGTAAAACTTGCAAGAATATCCTCTACAGACATTTCACGGGTAGAACTTCCTACTATAAAAATATTATCGAGATGATAGTTCTGAATTATTCGAAGCGTACCGTCTTCATTACGCTCAAACTCGGCCAGACAGCCATTATCATAGGCGCCTTCGAAATAAATAAAGTATCTTCCATCACCACAGGAATAACCGTATATAGCTCTATCAGTATCGTATCCACCTTGTCTGGTCGGGCCGTAACAAGCAAATAATTCTCCGTCAAACATCGCGTATTCAAACGGATACATAAGTTCACTGTTCGTGTATCCTGTAAACTCTTGAATCTGCGATTCTACCTCATCCTTAGGAGTCAGGTATGCTGCACCACCGTACTCGACTAAATCACCGTAGGTATTATCGTAATCAGCAGCAAAATCGTCAAAATCAGCTATCGCATCCTCTACAACATAATCACTATGCTGAAGATAGTATGTTCCCCGAAAACCATAAGGATCATAATTATCTCTTGCATCGTCAAAATCATTCAAAAGCCACAAATATCTGAAATTCATCGGAAAATCATCATTGCGATAAAACCACAAGCAGTTATAGTCACTAACAGCAACCACTTCCATTCCATTATCGTCTCTGAAAATATAATGATAGAATCCTATTTCGAAAAGATCGTTAAACTCCTTCAATTCCTCGGTACTCATATTTGAAATATTCACAGGGAAAAACACGGATTCAAAAACATAATTATTATCAGGTTTTGCCGTAGTAGTTGTTGTAATATTAGTCGGCCGCGGTGTAGGTCTAGGTGTTGGTGTCGCTGTTGGCATTGTCTCCATTGTTTCTGTTGTTGAAGTTTCTATTTCCGTCGTTGTTTCTGAAATCGTGACACTTGGTTCATAAGGCTCTTCTTTCGAAACACAGGCCGCCAGAGATGTTGTTAAACAGACAATCAGTAATCCGGATAATATTCTCTTCATTACAAAAAACCTCCATTACTATCACGGTAAGTCCAGTTAGTTACCGGACATATTTTCCCAATCATACCATCCCTGATGGAGCTCAGGGTTAATCGCTATCAATACTATTTCACCATTTGCAACTCTGAAATAGATGTGCGGTTGATACGAAGAGTAATCACTGTTTACTATATCAATAAATTCTTGAACACCGCTTAATTCGTACCTATAGTCATCATAACCGCCTTCGGAAATCTGAGGTTCGCCATCGACAGTGAACATATTAACACCGTCGTACACAAGAACATCAGTTGAAATATCTATAGTAAAAAATCCCAATTCATCAGAACACGGTGTTCCTATATCATCAAAGCAGTAGAAGGAACCATCGTGCTGTTTTTTAAAGGAAAAAGAATAATTATCAGCTAAGAATCCTGTACCGTCTTCATTCCAAGAACCTTCCGAAAACCGATATGTGCATCCACCGCAACTAAATATATCATTCTCGTTCAGAGATTCTATGTAGTTTATATCAAACGTATTAAAGCATCGAGCAGTCAAGTCTACGGAAAGACAATCTTCAGAGAATATGTAGTCAAATGCCAAGTAATCTCCATCCGGAAGCAGTTCAATATCAATATACATTTCCGGTATCGGTGTAGGTTCCAATACAACCGAAGTTTCTGATTCTGTTACCGTTGTTTCAAGCGTTGTAGTAACAGTCGAATCTTCTGTTGCAGTTGTAATCTCAGTACTTGATTCGCTTTCTATCAAAACAGTTGTACCTTCCGTTTCCGTAACAGAAATACTTGATTCTTCTGTAGCCGCCATTCCGGAAGGTGCACTTTTAGCATCACAAGCAAAAAGTGATACTGACAAAACAGATATCAATACCATCGACAGTGTTTTCTTCATAATCCGTTTCTCCTTCGTAAAAACTAACGTTCCATTGCCACAGGTAATATCCGATTACGTATCCTCAGACCAAGAACCGCTTGTAAAAACTTCCACACCGGAAAAATAGTCAAAATCTTGTAGATCGGTGGAAGCATAAGCTACACGACTAAGATTTAACAAAGAAGGAATATCCCTCGGGTATAACTCATAATCGCTGTACACACCCTGATATGTCACATTACCCTCATCATCGAAAAAGTAATAGTCATAATTAAAATCTGATGAACCCATCCCATGCTGAACATCAGCAGCAACAACCATAAATTCACCATCAGGTGTAATTCCCAAATCGTAACAGGATACAAATCCACCGTCACCAAGCATACCGTTTGAAACATCATTAACTGAAATGAATAAAGTCGCGCCTTCATCAGTCGGAATGATATATGCATCAAAAGAGACATCGGTATTTGGCGTGCTGGTTATAGAACAAACAGTCATATCTATATTGGAAGAATAATCGAGATAATTATATGGATAATAATCAAAGGAATCCGTATGCGTGACATTTCCGTTCTCATCAGCAGTATAGCAATCAAGACGTAGAGAAAACAAATAATCACTATGGTAACTTTCATAATCATTCTTCACCAAAGAGAAAGTCACCAATTCACAATCTCCGTCATTATCAAAATCAAAAATAACGTAACTAAACACCCCATCAATACCATCAATTGCATTCGGGGTTGCACCATAATAAAAGCCACCGTTTTCAACACAAACAGAGCAATCACAATTCTCTGTTTTACTGGCTTCAAACTCCATATATTCAGGAGCTCGCGATAATTCGTTGCAATAGTTTTCAAATGTTTCATCGTACTGAACTTCGTACTCAAGAACATCCGAATAAAGGCTTGTAATTCTCTCAGGGATTACTTCATCTTCTTCAATGCTCTCTGTTGCAGTTGTCACTTCGGTTGTATTAATTACTTCCGTAGACGTCTCAGTTTCTATTGTTGTTTCAGTAGTTTCTGTCGTAGTTTCTAACGTTGTTGTTTCTTCACTTGAAATACTTGGTTCAAACACGTCTGATGTTTCAGTTGGTAGACTTTTGGCATCACAGGCTAAAAAAGACACCGAAAAACTAAGTAGTATAATACCGACAATAATCCTCTTCATAATATTCTCCCGCTTTGTTAGCAAACAGTATTAATACACTATACTAAAATACATCAAGCAGTATGTATTGTGAATATACGCAAGGTATAAAAAGATATGAGGATATATGTGATTCAAATGAAAGCTTTTCGCTGAAAGACAGGTTCAAAAGAAAAATAAAAGGCCTGAAACTCAATGGTTTCAGACCTCTATTTGGTCGAGGTGACAGGGTTCGAACCTGCGACCCCATGTTCCCAAAACACGTACGCTACCAACTGCGCTACACCTCGAAACGAATGCTATTATACACGCTAGTTAAGAATAACGCAAGAAAAAAGTCTCCGCATTTTAAAAAAATTGCGGAGACCTTGAAATTACTCAATTTGCAATCAATTACCAGTAGAGTTTAACCTTCTCACCAACAATCGGAACCTGCCACTTGTGATTTGTAGCTGCCTTTACAATACCCATTACAGCGAAAACTATAGCTGCAATCTCAACTGCCCATCCCAAGAAAGGAACACAAAGCAAAATCATCTCGCAAATATACAAAACTATTCCGTTGTTTACGTGATTCTTAAGATATTCAGACTCTCTTACATTCGTCGGAAGCATTCCGAGGAACCAAAGAAAACCTACATAAGCAAGTATAGCAAAAGCCTTTTCCTTACCGGTTACATTCATTACCTGAGCTTCGTTGTTTTCCATAATAACAACCTCCCACAAAAAGATAATTTTATGTTAACATATCAACATTGAAAAGACAATTAAAACTATATAAAAGAGGGATTACAAAACCTTTATGAAAATAGCTAAATACCGTAAAGAAAGTGAAATATCTTATGCACTCGGTGCCACAGTAACCATGGAGTATCTTAACTTCAGTATTGAAAACGTTGAGGCGGTTATTTTGCATCCTGATTTTCGATCCGAGGAGACAATTACCAAGATCAATTCACTTTGCTCAGAACACAAGATTCCCGTTTCAATTGAAGAAAAACCATTTAATATCCTCTCCCAAAAAGAGAACTGTTACGTAATAGGTGTGATAAAGAAGCGCTTTTTTCAACTTGAGAAAGGTAACCACATTGTATTGGTTAACCCGTCAAACGCAGGAAACATGGGTACGATTATAAGAAGTGCAGTAGCTTTCGGCGTAAATAATATCGCTGTGGTAACTCCGGCGGTCGACCCTTTCGATCCGAAAACAATAAGAGCCTCCATGGGTGCCTCTGCCAAAGTAAACATTCAAATGTTCGATTCGTTCGACGAGTATTCTAAAGTTTTCCCGGAAAACAATTACTATCCGTTTATGCTTAACGGCAGCACAAAGCTTCAGAACACACATATCAAAGCACCTTTCAGTCTTATCATGGGTAATGAAGCCACCGGGCTTCCTGATTCTTTCTCGCAAATCGGTCAACCGATTCGTATAGAACATCTGAATACAGTAGACAGTCTTAATCTGCCTATAGCAACCAGTATTGCACTCTTTAGCGCCACTTCGGAATTTTTCGCCGAATAGTATTTGAAATAAATGAAAAAAGTATTGCATGGTACCTGCAATCGTGATAAAATTGCTCGGTGCAATAAAGAAAACGTCGCCAGGAGGTGAAGGTCATGCCAAATATTAAGTCTGCTGTAAAGCGTGTTAAGGTAACAGACAAGAAGACTGCTGCCAATAAAATGAAGAAGAGTGAGCTTCGTACGGAAATCAAGAAGGCTAAGGCTTCCATTGCTTCCGGTGCTGATTCTGCAGAGGCTGTAAAGTCTGTTCAGACAACGCTTGATAAGGCTGCTGCTAAGGGATATATCTCCAAGAATGCAGCTGCTCGTAAAAAGTCCAGAATTGCTAAGGCTGCTAACGCTGCTAAGGCTTAATCGCTTTTTACTTTTTAAAGTAGATAAGGAACCGCTTAAACCTTGGTTTAGGCGGTTTTTGTTTGCCCTCTTTTTCCTCTGTTCCCTGCACTTCCGTTTTTTTATTCCCGTTTTTGTATCTATTTCAACGACTGAACCATTATTGGGCCTTCCGAATGTTATAATTACACTATTATAGAAAATGTGCTTGAACGTGCGCGTTTTCGGGAGGCGATTTCTATGGCTAAAAAAACTACATACTTCTGTAAGGAATGCGGATTTGAAACATCGGGATGGATGGGCAAATGCCCTGGTTGCGGTGCTTGGAACTCGCTTACGGAAGCACCGTCCGTGCCAAAATCCGCAAGTAAAACCGCTTCTGTACACGCTACGGACGCATATTCATGGACCGATATAGAAGGCACGGTTAAATTAAGCGAAGCCGGCAAAACAAACTATATAAGACATTCCACAAATCTTCCCGAGATTGATACTCTTTTGGGAGGCGGAGTTACCGAGGGTGCTGTTATTCTGGTCGGCGGAGAACCGGGCGTAGGTAAATCAACTCTCCTTCTTCAAATCGCAGAAACCTATCAATCCGACGCACCTGTTCTTTATGTCACAGGCGAAGAGTCTCCCGACCAAATCGGTTCGAGAGCACAACGACTTAATATCAATAACGATAACATTTATATCTGTGCTCAAACCTGCTTTGAGAAAATCGCAGAAGAACTTTCAAATATTAAACCTTGTCTTTGCATCGTAGATTCGGTTCAGACCTTGTATTCTGACAATGTTAACGGCACACCGGGAAGCGTTTCCCAGACACGTGAAGTTACAGCCGGTCTGGTTCGCCTGGCAAAAAATAACAAAATGCCTGTAATTCTTGTCGGTCACATCACAAAAGACGGCACTATCGCAGGTCCAAAAACCATCGAACATATGGTGGACACCGTTTTATATTTCGAGGGAGAAAGAACCGGATCTTACAGAATTCTTCGTTCGGTAAAGAACAGATTCGGTAAGAGTGATGAAGTGATCTTTTTCGAGATGAGTGAACACGGCTTAATTCCAAAATCAGACATATCTTCACTCTTCATAAAAGGACGTCCTCTTAATGCTTCAGGTTCAGCCATAACAGCCGTAAAAGAGGGATCTCGTTCCATTGCAGTGGAAATTCAGGCGCTCCTTAACACCAGCAGTTACGGAACAGGTCAAAAAACCGTAAACGGAATTGACCGTAACCGTGTTTCAATGCTTCTGGCAGTTATTGAGAAACATCTTAAGATATCAACATCGGGGGCCGATTCTTTTATAAACGTAATCGGAGGTCTTAAAGTGGCAGACACATCCTGCGATTTAGCCATAATCAGCGCCATAATCTCATCAGTAAAAGACATCCCGATTAAAAACAACACCATGATATTGGGTGAAGTAGGTTTGTCGGGTGAAATACGCCCGGTAACCGACTTAATATCGCGTCTCGAGTGCGCTTCATCGTCAGGAATTTCTTGCGTTGTTCTCCCTTCGTCCTGCAGAGAGAATGTTAAAAACTACATTAACGGTGACAGTAATAAAAAATCTTCAAAAAACATTAACTATTCTACAAATGACTGTGTTAAAATTACTGTGTTGGATTTTATTTACGTTGATAATTTATCCGAAGCCGTGGATGTTTTATTTACATAAACATATGAAGGCTAAAGGATTGGGGATTTCCTTATCGGATGTTATCGATAGAAATTCTATATTGCATTACGAGGTGGATGGAGTATGGCACAAACTTTTGTCGGCGGCAGAAGAAATATGAACATCAAACGTGTTTTCGTTATTATTCCGGCAGCTGGACTCGGAACCAGGATGAATACGGACACGAACAAACAGTTCCTTGAAGTAGCGGGCATGACCGTAATTGAGAGAACTCTCAGAGCTTTTAAAGAATTTACCGACACTTTGGATAAAAACGGTATAACCCTTATGGCTGTTGTTGTTGCCAATAAGGACGGCGTATATAAAATTAACGGTATCTGTCGTTATAACAAATTCGATTTCGTTAAGAATGTTGTTGAAGGCGGAGAATCCAGAACAGAATCTGTTTGGAGAGGAATAGAAGCGTTAAGTGATTTGCCGTTCCCTCCGGGAGATGATGATATAGTATTGATTCATGACGGTGCACGTTGCCTTGTTGATCAGGATACTCTTATGAATTGCCTTGAAGGCGGATTAAGTTACGATGTATGTGCTGCAGCTGTTCCTGTTAAGAGCACAATTAAACAGACTTACGGCGTTCAGGAAGAAGTTAAAGAAGAACCTGTAGCAGAGACAAAACAGGAGTCTCAGGCACCTACTCGTCCGGGTGCAAAGGTTGAGAACAGCAGATTCAGTTTCTCTTTCTCGGATTATTTAAAGCGTAATGAGCCTGCTAAAGCTGATTTTTCAGCTAAGCCTGCCGAAGAGAACGTTCCTCCTGTAGCACGTCGTTCTTCTTTTGCAGATCATGTAATAGAACCTGAACCGTTAAACAGTCCTTTCAAGCCTCTTAAGCAGGAAGTACAGGAAACACGCGAAGAACGTTCCCCTTTCCGTCCTGCAACCCGCGCAGAAAGACCGGCACCTGCTGCTCCGACCAGACCTGCAGGCAGACCTGCCGCTAATGCAGCAGCTCCTGAAGTTCGTTCTACACCTGATCGTAAAGAACTTATGGAAGTTCAGACTCCGCAGGTTTTCCGTTTTAACAAACTTGTTAACGCTTATGTTAACGGAATAAAGAAAAATATTGAAGCAACCGATGATACTTCCTTGGCAGAAGCAATGAATTACAAAGTTCATCTTGTTGACGGTTCTTATACCAACATCAAGATTACTACTCAGGAAGACATCGCTTACGCTGAAGCATTGCTCAATAAGCAGCAGTAAGATTTAACAGTAATTGATTTTTAACAAACAAAACGACCGCCGAAAAAAGGCGGTCGTTTTCGCTTAGGATAAAAACAAAGTAAGCGTTCATGATTTATATTTAAAACTCATTATCGCAAACACACTTATTCCCTCACCTCTGCCGAACGCCGTAAGACCTTCACCCGTAGTAGCCGTAATTCCGATGCATTCAGGTGACAGGGCAAGTAAGGAGGATAGGTTTTCTCTTATAGAATTAACTACCGGGGAAATCTTTGGAGAAAGGCATTCGATACTTACAGAAAGTCTGATAATTTCAGCGTCCTTAAGATAGGAAAGAGCTTCATAAAGATATGCCTTGCTGTCTGTGATTCCTTCCTCAAGACACATTTTATCGGCAATCTTGCCGAGAATATTAACTGAGCTAAAACCGGATACAGCGTTCGTTATTGCATGCAAAAGAACATCTCCGTCACTGTTTGCCGAAATCGGGTATTTACTTTTAACATCAACGCCTCCGAGCTTAATATGATACTCTCCTTCGGGCACACTCATATCGAAAGCGTGGCTGTCCTGTCCGATTGTGGAAGCAAATTGATATTCGTTTGTCTTTTCCATAAATATCTCCTTTATAGGACTAATCGTTTGTCAGCTGATACCGTTTTCGCTGAGCCAATACATAACATCCGAAGCCGTCCATGCGTCATAATTATATCCTTCGAAAGTTGAGATTCTGGCTCCGTCCGATATTAATACAAATTCGGGTAAATACTCAATCTGATATGCACTTACAATATCCTGACACTCCATCGCATTAATGGATACAAAAAGCACTTTACCGTTATATGCCTGTGCCATATCTTCAGCCCAAGCGGTTACACTGCTGCAGTCGTTTGAAAGAGTGGTATAAAAATAGAGACATACAGGTATTTTGTTTTGAGTTACTATACCGTTTAAATCCAAGACCTCACGATATTGAACTCCGTAAAACACTTCGCCTTCCATCTGCTCTATAACCATCGCTATAATCGGCGAATCGTAACTATAGTCGCCCAGAAAAGCTAATAATTCGGAATCATCAAATGTGCCTGCGTTTAAATCAGACCCGTCGACAATTTCCGTTCCTGCCGCAGAAGCAGATTGCGCATTTTTCGAACAAGCGGTGCAAAATAAACAAACACACATCGACATCATCAACAGCAATACCATTGAACATATCTTTGTGTGTTTGAAAGTAAACATTTTACTTAAGCCTCTATCATATCCTCAACCATCTTAACTGTTCCGTTAAGATAATCGGCAGGAACCTTCTCGATGTCACCGGCATCGATAAGAGATGTAATCTGAGGATCAAGCGGCAACTTATCAAGTACGGTAACACCCATCTCGGATGCTGCCTTGTCGACATTATTGTTGTCACCGAAAAGCTTAATCTCCTTACCACAGTCAGGACACTTAACGAAGCTCATATTCTCTACAAAACCGAGAACTTTAACCTGCATCATAAGTGCCATATTACGTGCCTTGGCAACAATCATGGATACGAGATCCTGAGGTGTTGAAACAAGAACGATACCGTCGAGCGGGATGGACTGGAATACAGTAAGAGGAACATCTCCTGTGCCCGGAGGCATATCAATAAGAAGAACGTCCAACGTATCCCACTTTACATCGGTCCAGAACTGTTTTACGAGGCCTGCAATGACAGGACCGCGCCAGAGAACCGGTGCATCGTCGTTTTCGAGCAAAAGATTAACACTTACAACCTGAATTCCGGAATGAGAAATTGCAGGAAGAATGAGTTTGTCCTCATCACCCTTAAGGCTGCCTTTAAGACCAAAAGCCTTAGGAATGGAAGGGCCTGTAATATCGGCATCCAAAATACCTACACGAAAACCGTCGCGTGCAAGTCTTGCTGCCAGCATAGAAGTTACCAATGATTTACCTACGCCGCCTTTACCGCTGCAAACACCGATTACCTTCTTAACCGAAGACTTATCGTTAAGTTTCTCAAAAGTAATCTCAGGAGCAGAATTCGTGCTCTCGCCGCTTGCGGACGGACAGCTGCTCTGTGATGTGCAAGTCGCTTTGGACGGACATGAATCACAAGATGACATAATAATCGCCTCCAATTTAATAATAAACAACTTAAGGATTATAACCCATCAGACGGATATTTTCCACGCGT
Source organism: Saccharofermentans sp. (assembly GCA_045598625.1). Lineage (GTDB taxonomy): Bacteria > Bacillota > Clostridia > Saccharofermentanales > Saccharofermentanaceae > Saccharofermentans. The sequence continues at coordinate 11,063 of JAZLML010000042.1, read as the reverse complement.
ACTCCGTATCAGGCATCAATTTCATTCAAATCTGCTACAAATTTAATCGGTATCGCGAAAATCATTCTGCCGAAATAGATAAGTAAAGCATAAGAGATTGCATCAATATAAAAAGGAGCAGTAAAAGTGTCGACACCAACCATAGTCTCATACATAGAGAATATGCCGTAAAGACGTAAACTGTAAATAATAAACGGATTATTTATCACACAGATAAGGCAAATGACCACCACATTTATCGGAATACCTATGAGCCAAATATAAAGCGGTGTTTTGCGCAGAAAATACATTGCAAAACAATGAACAACAATGATATTTGTAACCGCGAAAGTTATCCAAATCCATGATGCCACTTCCTGTGCCAAAAAAGGCGTAATAAAAAACAGAATTGCAATAGTAAACAATTCAACAGTTATTACAAGTATAAAAGGAAATACTTTGTTCTTTAAACTCATTTTAACCTCCGCCTAAACTGATTATATCAGAATCGGCGAAGTACGGCCTGACCGTTCTCGATAATAATGTATGATGGTTTTGAACCGCCTTTCGGAATTGAAGGAGAACCCGGATTCATATATCTGTATGAACCGTGTTGTCTGTCACAAGCTATATGCGTATGTCCGGTAAGTAAAATACTGTTCTCGGGAAGATTCGGCGGATTATCCTCACCGTACAAATGACCGTGAGTCGCAAATATCGTTGTTTCACCCGAAATAAGATACACATAATCTGCCATAATAGGAAAATCAAGACACATCTGATCAACCTCCGTATCGCAGTTACCACGTACGGCGGTTATCTTATCCTTCATACCGTTAAGCATCTCGATTACATTCTTTGGATCGTACTCATCAGGAAGATTGTTTCGCGGACCGTGGTAAAGAAGATCACCCAAGAGAAGAAGCCTGTCACATTTCTCTTCGTCAAACTTATCTATTACGGCTTTACAAGCAATTACAGAACCGTGAATATCAGATGCCGCCATTATTCTCATTATCTTTCTCCTCACTGTCGGATACCGCAACAGATATCTTTTTCTCAAGATCGTCATCATCGGTATCAATTAAATCCTTAAGTTTCATATAAACTGTAAGATACTTATATCTGCTGCTCTCAGCAAATCTTCCGAGAACGCTGAAATAATATCTTGCCATACGTTTGGTTCCGTGTATTGCCTTCTTACTGACTTTGGCAGTTTTCTTTCCTGCACTGATTGTCTTCTTTTTTACGACTTCCACGCCGCGGCTGAATGTTTCTTTCTCGGTCTTTACAAGTTCTGCGAGCAACGCACGTTCTTCGGCACGGTTCTTTTTGGCAAGTTCCTGTTCCTCTTTGTTGTGTTCGTTAACCATTTTACGCCACTCTTCATATGTATCTCCTACAGGAGTAGCAACCTCGGCAACGGTCTCTACGCCTTCGTATATTCCGGATCCGATTAAGTCCGATACAACGTGTATTTTCGAGGATACTGTTAAAATCGCACCGACATTTTTCTTGAATCCGATAAGAGAAATTACCGTTGCTACCAAATCAACAGCGAAAATCAAGAAGAAAATACACAAGAGCACGATTTGAATCCAATCAGGGCATTTGGTGAGAAAAAACATTACTGTCGGGTGTAAAACGTTAATTCCCAAAGAGCATGCAAGTCCCCAGTAAAGCGCAAAACGAACGCATATAAAACCCTTAAAGTTCAATTTGTAATCAGTATAATCCCACCATCGAAGCTCGAAAATACGATAAAGCAAAACACCCGCTATAAGCTCTACGGTGGTACATATTATCGACGAACCGAAAAACAAAATAAAGTAGTTATGCTGAAGCGGAAGCAAGAGCATAATAACGCCGTAGAATCCGAATCCGTAAACAGGACACAAAGGTCCGTTAAGAAAACCTCTGTTAATGAATTTTCCTTCGGTTACACCGTAATAGATAACTTCAACAACCCATCCGATAAATGCATATATAAAAAGCATGCAGAGGGTATCCAGTAAGGTAAAATTTCTTGCCTGCTCCATAGGATTTATCGGAGGAATAGTGGGAGGCGTTATACTAATCGGCGGGAAATCCGGCAGAATTTTGCAAAGCAACAATGGTAAATATCCCGACATATTAAGCCTCCGACGAAGTTTTGATGGAACGCATTATGTGGTAACCTGCCTCTATTTCTATAGTTTCGCAATTCCCGAACAACTCGAGAAGTTTCTTCTCACTTGAAGGTGCGCCTTGTTTACGCTGAAGAACAACATAAATCCTTCCGCCCTCGACCATATGTTCGAACGCCTGGGTATAAAACTCGAAGACAGTCTTCTTTCCTGCTCGTACCGGCGGATTTGTTGCAACCACATCAAACATATCATCGTCACTTAAGGCTGCCAAACAATCACCCGATACAATCTTTTTAATGGGAGTGCCGTTCATTTTACTGTTTTCTCTGCAAAGGCTTACAGCTCTTTCATTAACGTCGGTACATGTTATGCTTGCAGCTTTAAATACGGATTTCATTACAATACCGACACAACCGTATCCGCATCCCAAATCCAAAACCGATGTAACCTTTGAACCGCACGTTTTAAGATCTTCAATCATTGCTTCCAGCAACAAATCCGTACCGAAATCAATTTTGTCGCGGCAAAAAACATTCGTATCTGTTACGAATTCAAAATTAACACCGTTTCTTCGATACGATATAACCTTCTTGTCTGAAGCCGTTTCAGGGTTGCTGTCAAAATAGTGAGCCATAAAATCCTCTAATTCATATACTTCGCATCCATAAATTACCACAGCCAAAGACTGCTTGCAAACATCAGAGTGCATAATTAATCAAATCTTAAGAAGAGAAGTATTGTGCGCGAAAACCGACAAATCAGTTAAATCTGTCACCGAAAGAAGTTTTCTTCAGAAGAAAAATCAATGGAATCCCCAAAACGGTCAAAACCAAAGCTTCACTTCCACCGACCGAAATCATATTCGTAACAACTGCCGCAGCAGTAATTTCTCCGTCGCCCGCCAGCAAGAAAGTTAAATATCCGCCTACAACAATACCGTTGATAAGTATAGGAGGAATAATACCCATAACCTTGGATTTGCGACCGATAAGAGCCGTAAAAAGAGCTGCCGCCAAAGTAGCAAGCGTTCCTCCGATTATGTCAATAGGACCAAGTGCTCCGGGATTTAAAAGATTTGAAAGAAAACAACCGATTACAACACCCGGAATCGCATACGGAGTAAAAGCCGGAAGGACCGAAAGAACCTCAGATGGTCTAAACTGAATCGGACCGAAAGAAAACTGTGAAAGAGGCAAAGCCAGGACAACATAAAGCGCCGCTATTACGCCGGACAAAGCAACACCGAGTGCCGCTTTACGATTACGCTTGTACTGTGGTAAGTCTTTATTGCTCATAAAACCTCAAGAAAAAACTTCTGTACTGTTTCCGATTGTCCGAAAAGGACCTTAATTTTAGTTCATTTTTAGCATTAGTGTCAATTGATAGCCGTTTTCTGACGCGTTAAAATCAACTTTGTCAAAAAGATAAGTCGGAGATTTTTATGCCAAATTCGAGAACGAACAATTCAAACAGCAAAATCCGCGGTATTATTTATATTCTTTGTTCCGCGTTTTCGTTTGCCGTAATGAGCCTTTTCGTGCATGCATCGGGAGAAATGCCGGTTTTCCAGAAAGCATTCTTCAGAAATATTGTGGCAATCGTTTTCTCTTTCATTTTGCTAATAAGATCCGAAGATAAATTCAAAATTAAAAAGGGCAGCATGAAGTACCTTTTGCTTCGCGCTTCTTTCGGAACTCTCGGCATTGTTTTTAATTTCTACTGCATCAGCAAAATTAATATTGCCGACGCTCAGATACTTAATAAGCTTTCACCGTTTTTTGCGACGCTGGCATCGATTTTCGTCTTGAAAGAGAAGGCCAATCTTCGTCAGTGGCTTTGTATTTTCCTGGCTTTTACTGGAGCACTTTTTGTTGTAAAGCCAGAGTTTCTCACAACACTTATACTGGGATCCGAATATGCTTCCGGTAACGGCAACTCATTTTTCCCGGCGCTTATAGGCGTAATCGGAGGAATAGTTGCGGGAACCGCTTACACATTCATGCGTAAACTAAGTCTTAAAGGCGAACGAAGTGCCGTAATCGTGGCATTCTTTTCCGTGTTCAGCACAGTTGTACTGATTCCGTTCGTAGTATTTACCTATGAACCTATTTCTGCAAAACAGCTTCTTCTTTTGCTTGGTGCGGGCTTAGCCGCATGCTTTGGTCAGCTTTTTATTACGTCTGCTTATGCGTGCTGTCCTGCCAAAGAAATTTCCGTATTTGATTATTCGTCGGTTATTTTCGCTGCGATACTCGGAATGATCTTCCTTAACCAGCTTCCGGATGCATTAAGCATAATAGGATACGCAATTATCATCGGAGCTTCGGTAATATCGTTCCTCTTTAATAACGGAATAATAGGTAAAAAGACTGCAAAAGCTTAAAGATTTGACTTCTTGACCGTTTTGTTCTCCGTAATAAGAATTACCAGAATCGCCGATATAAGTCCCTGCAAAAGGTTAAACGGCAACTCGATAAGTGCTGCATCGAAACCGAAAATCTGCGGCAACATCTCATAAAGAAAGTAACCTGCGGCCATAAAAAGCTCTGCAATAAGAACCGTAAAAATCTTCGGCAGAAGCCTTCGCCCGTTTCCCGATTTACCGCTGAAAACAAATCCCGCAAAAAGTGCCATTACGCCTTTTATTATTACCGTCGGTATCGCGAAAACAGGATATCCGTTAATAAGCTCAGCAAGCAAAGACCCTATGGCTGCCGAGAAAAATGCATAAGGTCCCAGAATGTAAGACAGTATAAGAATCGCAGCATCGCCGATATTTATATATCCGATTGCCAGCGGAATTCTTATTATCGTACATACGAAAACCAGCCCCGCACCGATGCCGGAGAAGACCGTTTTCTTAAGTTTTGCGGAACCTTTCATCATATTTTCTTTATTCTGACGCGCTTTTTGCGTGCATTAATCTCCTTATATTCGCTCCTTTTGAGAGCCTTAAATCTGTTGCAGTACGGACAATAAACTTTCCTTCCGAAGTGCACCGGAAATAATGGTACACCGAAAAGCGTCGCGTGGTTAACCGTTTTTTCGAGAATGAAATCATATTTTCTGCCGCAATAAGGACAGCCGCCCATATCCACGGCTCCCTTGGTTTTGTGCACGGTATGAACTCCGATAATAAGAAGCATCAGAAATCACCTCCCGCACGATTTACTGCGGACCTTATCAAATCCACGGTCTTTCCTCGCAAAAATCTCAAATCAATCTCCGTAATGGCCCCGTCTACTTTATTAATCAATCGCAGAACGGTCGTCGTATATAATTCAAGTCCGAAAAGCATATGCGACTTTGTAATAAAATTCCTGTCAAACAAAGGCATATCAAATGTTTTCTTAACTCTGAAAGGTCTTTTAACGGTTAATAGATTTCCGTCAACATAAACATTCTTGCTCTTAACCATAAGAAAAACCAGTATTCGTAACGTTCCTACTCCGAGTAAAACCAAAAAGATTTTCGGAGACACTTTAAAAAGAAGCAAAATCAAACCCAATACCGTAAGTTCGATTGCCGTCCTGAATGCTATTACGAAAGCCTGCCACAAGGCCTTCCAGAAATTCATTTTAAAGTTTAACTGCATATAGATTCGTCTCCCATGCCGGAATATACAGCCGGTGTCTTATATAAAGCTTCAGGTTCGGATTCATGGCTTTAATTTGAAGCGGAATCGCGAACATATCCTCATTTCTGTGATATAAAGCACACAATATATCTGCACCCTTCACGATAAGCGCCTTGGAACCGTCCAGAGCCTCTTTTTCTGTACCTTCGGTATCAAGTTTAAGAATAACCTGATTTAATCTATCCTCAGCCTTTACGACGTCGTCTGCCGCATAGCCTTCTATCAGGAGTTCACCCGACTCGTCTGTCCTTGCCATTCTGCCTTCGTTTTTTGTGAAACGGAGCGTTTTCGAGCAATCCGTCGAACAGCCGTTAATAAGTGTCGCATCGTGAAGGCCCATAACCTCCGAATTTTTAACCAGCTTACCGTAGTTTTTAAAATTCGGCTCGAAAGCATAGACAGCTTTGTAATCGAGATTTTTCTTATTCATCGCCGATAAAAACTCTTCTATCGTATCTCCCTTATAAGCTCCCATATCAACGAAAGTGCAATCCGGCTTCAAATCAATAATGCTCTCGTAAACCTCATCTTTGGAAGTCGTGCAGTCGTTTAAGTATTCGATTTTGCCGCTTATCTTAAAATTAATGACATCCTCGTAGGTTTTACGTGACATATCGTCCTCAAGGCTCTCGAAAACCTCGTTAAACTCATTCTCGTGCGCCTTATAATACTCGTATGTAAAAAGTCCCTCACCTGCCACAGGAACGTCCGGAGCGAGCAATAAATGCCTTGATGCGATATTTAAAATCTGATCGTAAAGCTCCTTATATCCTGCCGCGAAAGCGAGCACTATCACAAAATCTTCTTCCTTCTCTTCAACGGCACTTAACGACAAAACTTCGCTTCCCTTAAACTTATGCCCTCTTACAAATCCGTCGCTCGCGAAAAATCCCTCATAAGATATCCCATACTGCTCGAAAACCTTCAGAATCTTTTCAGCACCGAGACCCATTCCGTAGATATATATAGGAAGCTTAGTATCTTTAAGAAAATCCCAGCAGTTTACGGTTTCCTTTATGTTAAGCGCCATATCTGTCCCTCTTTATTCATAGTTTATTAATTATACATCATAGGCTTATTGGTTGTATAATTGTGTTCTATGGAAAGTATTAAACTTGATAGTAATCTTAAAAAGAGAATATTTCAGTTATCCATACCGATTATCATGCAGCAGCTTTTTACGCAGCTTCTGATATGGGCCGATACCGCTATGCTCGGACACTACGATTCCGTTTTGTTTGCTGCGCTCGGAAATGTTATTACTCCTTACGAACTTATTTCTTCTGCGGTTTATGCTTTGTGCGGCGGTACTACAATTCTCGTAGCACAAAAAATCGGCGCCAAAGATTATGACTCCGCACGTAAATACGCCGAGTGTTCATTCCTCGGAAACTCGTTATTCTCTCTTATCGCTTTCGCAATCTTGTTTTTCGGAGCAGATTTCATTTTTGATCTCATGGGAGTACCGGACAGTATCGTTTCTTATACACACGGTTATATCAGAATCGTAAGCTTTATTATTCTGTTTATGGGCTTATCAGGTACCTGTACCTCAATTCTTCAGGGTGTCGGTATTACGAAGATAATTATGTATTCCGGCATATTCAGCAATCTTTTGAATATCCTTCTTGACTGGCTTTTAATTTACGGTATCGGACCGTTCCCGGAGCTTGGTATGGAGGGTGCGGCTTTGGCTACCGTTGTTTCGAATCTTTCCGCTATTCCTATAGTACTTACTTATGTGCTTAAGAGTAAGAGAATTCCTTTCAAGATGTCACTTAAAAGTACATTCGCTTTTAAGTTTGATTCATATAAGGATGTGCTTATTTACGGTGTTCCTTCCGGCCTTGAGTATATGCTTTGGAATGTCGGTGTTCTTTTTATGGTTGCTTTCCTTAACCACTCGTCCGACTATGCGACCGGTATATATAACCTGGTTTTAAGCATTGAGGTTTTCCCTCTTATGATTTATATGGGCTTCAGCAGCGCGGGACTTACCCTCGTAGGCCAGAAAACCGGAGAGAAAAATCACACAGAAGCCATCAAAATCGGTCTTAACTGCCTCATCTTTGCTTTTATCACCTGCATAGTTATCGGACTGCTTTTTGTCTTTGCTCCGCGCCCGATTTTATCTTTATTCACGGATGATATGAGTTATGTTGATTTAAGTGTCCCTTATCTTCAGTTTATAGCCATCATTCTTCTCCCGAAAGCAATACATAATGTTGTCGGTCCGAGCATTCGCGGCTTCGGCGATACCAAGTGGATGTTATATACACAGATTTTCGGAACCATTCTTACAATCGCATGCTCCTACGTTTTCATAATAGTTTTACATATGGATGTATTCGGAGCTTTCCTCACATTTTTCATTGACGAACTTTTAAGAGGAATTGTTAACTTCTTCCGCTTTACAAAGGGTCGCGAGTTTTTCAGACTTAAACCTTTCGAGAATAATGTCTAAGCTAAATACACCCGTTTTCCCTCGATTTGCACTCTTTTTTCACATATTTTTCCATCTCGAAAACCCGATAATCAGGCTATATCGAACCCTCGATTAATGGCATTTTCGAATTCGCCTAAAATTTGCCTGAATTACTTTCCCGGTTCGGTAGTATTATCACGGTATAGATACTTTGATAATCAAAACATTTGATTGTCGAAACTGTCGGAGGAAGATATGAAGAACTTAAATAAGAATTATGCTTACTATAACGTACACTACATAAAAGACTTAAGAGATCTCGTTAATATGAGATGTGAGATGTATCCGAATACTCCGGTCTTCTCACTTAAGCATTTACCGGCGATTTTGGGCAGCACGGTTTCATCCGGAACCGGCGGTTGGTATGACGTAATGCCTGAAACTTACCGTAACGACATCATTAAACTCGGTTCAGGTCTTCTCAAAATTTGGAACGACAATTCGTCCAACAAGGATGTCACACCGCGCATTGCAATTCTCTCAGAGACCCGTTATGAATGGTATGTAAGTTTCGGTGCAGTCACCAACGGTCTCGGAATTGTAATTCCGTTGGACAGAATGCTTCACGGCGATGAGCTCGTTTCTATGTTCGAGCGTGCCGAAATCAATATGGTTATCTATTCCGGGAAATATGAGACTACCGTAAATTCCGTCAAGGGGGCTTGCCCTTCACTTATAGCAGCCGTGCGTATGGATGAGATAAAATCTCCGGAAACGAGCGTTACTTCTAAAGAAATATATGACTTAAGAGATGTTATGAATATGACTTCCGACTATGAAGAGTACAAGAATCTTAAGATTAACCCTTCCGAAGTCGGAATGCTTCTCTTCACTTCAGGAACAACATCCAAATCAAAGATCGTAATGCTTTCTCAGCAGAACATCTGCTCAGACATAATGAGTATGTTTCAGATGTGCGACATAGGCGGCGACACTTTCCTTACCGTTCTTCCGCTTCACCACACCTATGAATGTACCTGCGGTTTCTTAGGTCAGGTTTTCTCAGGTTCAACAGTAGCCGTAGGTGACGGTCTTTCAAGGTTTACGAACGACCTTCTTCTCGCAAACCCTACCTGCCTTTGCATTGTTCCTGCCATTCTGGAAAAATTCTATTCGAAAATAGATAAGAAGCTTAATGAATCTTCTTTCAAACGCTTTACTTTCAAAGCTGCACTTGCACTTTCCAAATTGCTTCTCCGCTTCAATATCGATGTCAGACGTAAACTCTTTAAGTCGATTCACGACAACTTCGGCGGCAACCTCCGTCTGGTATTTATGGGTGGTGCGCCATGCGACAGCAGTGTAGTCGAGTTTTTCAACGACATAGGAATAACCGTACTTCAGGGCTACGGCTTAACCGAATGTGCACCTCTGATAGCCGTAAACCGCGACTGTTTCCATAAGAATAACTCCGCAGGCATTACGGCTGTAGGATGCGAGATCAAAGTCTTTAATCCTGATTTAGACGGTAACGGTGAGCTCATCGTAAAAGGAAACAACGTATTCCTCGGCTACTACGGTGACGAGGAAGCAACCCGCTCGGTATTTGATTCTAACGGCTATTTCCACACCGGCGACATCGGCCATATTGATAGCGACGGCTTTATTTATATCACGGGTCGAATGAAGAACGTCATTATCGCCAAAAACGGCAAAAACGTTTTTCCTGAGGAGCTTGAGTTCTTAATTAACAAATCACCTTACATCTGCGAATGCATCGTTTCAGGCGAAGAAGATAAATCCAAGAACGACCTTTACATCAAGGCAACCGTTTTCCCTGATTACGAAGCCGTAAACGAGAAATTCGGACGAAAGCCTAGCGCAGAAGAACTTAAAACTCTCATCGACGACGAAATTTCCAAGGTTAATATGCGTCTCGAAAACTTTCAGAAGATAAAGAAAACCGAACTTCGTGAGACAGAATTCGCTAAGAGCTCAACTCATAAAATCAAGCGCTACGTAAGCTGAAACAGTAGTTTTTACTTCACCGTTACCTTTGCATATCTGATGTCAAAGCCACTATATACACCTGTATATATCTCATCATATAAATCAACATCGAATCCATCGGAGCTCAAGTAATGCATATAAGGACTCCAGTTTTGCACCGATAAATCAGTCGCACATATGAAAAACGTATCCTCATATTCTGAAATATTATCAGCATTACCGATATCAATGACTTCAGAAGGAAAAGCGTCATAAGTGGTAAGAACGGTATACATATCAGAAGTTACATAATGGTGAGCATCAGGAAAATAGTACATCATGATTCCTAAATCCCATTCATTGGCATGAACAAAGGCAATGTTGTCACAACCTTCTTCCTTTATTCTCTCAATCAATGTCGCATAATTATAACTTTCAAGTTCCCGTTTATAGTTGTTGGAAGCAAAGGCAAAATTAACAACCAGCGCCAAAACGCATACTATCATTACATAGTTCTTAACATCAACACGCGGCAACTTAATTCTTGATACGGCATAACACATCAGAACCAAACATGCGCCCGATAAATTATATACGTATCTGTCTAAATAAATCTCCGCAACGAAAATATTAATCAACACTATAACAAATACGGGAATAACGAAAATCAACAAAACCGTTCTGCTTAAATTCAAATCAGTCTTTTTAATGTGAGCATCGATTAATGATATAAGCACAAGAACAAGCAATGTTACAAAAAAAACGGTTCTTCTAAGAATTTGTGGGAATAAGTAGTTGAAAAAGGAGCATATATATCCTAAGGTTTAGTTGCAAAAATAAAAACTCGAAAGGATATAGAATATGCTCCTAGACTTCAATAATACACAGATAAAGATTACTTGCC
>JAZLML010000041.1:0-15472 GCA_045598625.1 Saccharofermentans sp. | reverse complement strand
CAGATTAGCATGCTTATCGAATATCATCAGGGCACTCTTTCCCTTCAGATATCCCATAAATTGACTGACACTATACTTCGGCGGTATGCTTACCAGCATATGTACGTGGTCTGGCATGAGATGTCCCTCGATTATCTCTACGCCTTTGTACTGACACAGTTGTCTTAATATCGGGCCTATGCTTGCCTTGTATTGATTGTATATCGCTTTTCTTCTATACTTTGTGTGAATACTATGTGGTACTTGCACATCCATTTGGTGTGCGACAAACTATTTGATGTATTTGCCATTAAATCACCTTTCCTTTCATTTTCAATAGGCTTGAACTCCATTGATTATATTGGTTAGGTGATTTTTTGTATAACTTCTGTCGCGCACCCGCATAGCGGGTGGTTTTTTGTTTCGCACGCTTCGCGTGCTCAACAGGTTCACGTCCCTAGAACAAAAGCCGCCTCAGAACAGATTCTTCTCTATTCTGAGACAGCCATTTCGTTTATTTTTGGTAGTTAAAATTAAACGGAAGCGGAAGCCTTACCCTTCTCAAATGCCTCGACATTAAGAGGAATAACCTTAGGCTTATTGGAGAAAGCTTCTTCGATAGCTTCCTTCCAAATACTGTCATCTACACCGAAGTATTTAGATAACGCACCGAGCATTACCATATTAACTGCCTTACTTGTTCCGCAAGCTACAGCATCTGCAAGAGCATCAAATTCGATAATCTTCGTATCGCCCAAAGCACCTGCGCTTAAAGCCTCGTTTATGTTATCAGGATAAGCTGTCTGACCCAAAAGAACCGGAAGAGACTTAATCTTCTGACTGTTTACAATCATAACGCCGTCCTTCTTCAAAAGTTTGGACCAACGAACAGCCTCAACCTCTTCAAAAGAGAGAAGGAAATCTGCTGTACCTTCCTCGATAATCGGAGAATGTACTTCCTTACCGATTTTAACGTAAGTAATAACAGAACCGCCTCTCTGGCTCATTCCGTGAACCTCGGATACCTTTACATCAAGACCGAGCTTTAAGCTTAAGATACCCAAAAGTTTACCTGCAATAAGAGTTCCTTGTCCGCCGACACCGGCCAAAACGATAGAAGCTTCAAAATCTTTATTCATTTTACTCTTCCCCCTTAACCAAAGCATCGAACTTACATACATTTACGCAAAGTCCGCAGTTGTTACAAGACTCTGCATCAATTACAGGCTTCTTATCTTCGCCCATAACAAGTGCAGGGCACATTACACGTCCGCAAGCACCACATGACTTACACTTATCGGAATTAAGAGAAACCTCAACACCCTTCTTTGCTCTTCCTGTAGGAATGAGAGCACAAGGACGACGTGCGATTACTACGGAAACAACATCCTTCTCGAGCTCTTCCTTAATTACCTTCTCTGTTTCGAAAGTATCAACAGGATCAACTACTCTTATGGAAGAAACGCCCAAACTCTCGCAGAGCATCTCAAGATTTACTGCAGGAGCATCCTCAAGTCTGATATTCTTACCGGTTGCAGGATTCTGCTGATGTCCCGTCATACCCGTAATAGAGTTATCAAGAATAATAAGCGTAATTGCACTCTGGTTATAAACTGCATTTAAAAGGTTTGTAATACCGGAGTGAAGGAATGTGGAATCACCTATAACAGCAACTGTCTTCTTGGAATCCAAACCATCTGTAGCCTTATCAAAACCATGAGCCATACCTACGGAAGCACCCATACATACAACAGCGTCAACGGCCTGCATCGGAGGTAAAGCACCCAATGTATAACAACCGATATCACCCATAACCTGAACCTTAAGTCTGCTTAAAGCAAGGAAAAGTCCCTTATGTGGACATCCTGCACAAAGTACCGGAGGACGACCCGGAGGAGTCGGCAAATCTTTACCGTCAATTCCCTCAACAGGAAGTGGTAAATCAGAAAGAGCAGCACGAATCATCTTTGCCGTATACTCACCGAGCATTGTGAAAAGAGCTTTACCTTCACAATTGATACCGTTAGCCTTAATTTCATTCTCAATAAAAGGATCAAGCTCCTCAACTACTACCAAACGGTCAACCTTGGATGCAAAGTCACGGATTAAATCCATAGGAAGAGGCCATACGAGACCAAGCTTAAGAACGCTTGCATCAGGTACTGCATCTCTTACATACTGATAAGAAGCACCTGCAGTAATAATACCTAATTTACTGTCTCTCATTTCAACCTTATGAAGACCGATTGAAACATCGTTGGAATCTTTGGCGATAGTGTTGGTTCTTTCTTCAACCACTACGTGACGCTTAATAGCATTTGCAGGCATCATTACGTACTTCTGAGGATTTTTAACAAAATCCTTAACTACGATAGGCTTAGGATCATTAAGCTCAACAATACTTCTGGAGTGAGAAACTCTTGTATGAAGTCTTAAGATAACAGGAGTATCGTACTTCTCTGAGAAGTCAAAACAATACTTCATGAAATCTTTGCACTCCTGGCTGTCGGCAGGTTCAAAACAAGGAACCTTTGCACTTCTTGCATGATTTCTTGTATCCTGCTCATTCTGTGAAGAATGCATACCCGGATCGTCTGCCACGCAGAAAACCAGTCCGCCGTTAACGCCGGTATAAGCAGCCGTAAAAAGCGGATCGGCAGAAACATTTAATCCTACATGCTTCATACATGTAACTGCTCTTGCGCCTCTGAAAGAAGCACCGATTGCAACCTCTGCACCAACCTTCTCATTTGGTGCCCACTCACAGGAAATCTCTTTATAATCAGCAATTGTCTCTGTTATTTCGGTACTCGGTGTACCCGGATAAGAAGATACGAGTTTAACGCCGGCTTCATATGCACCGCGAGCAACTGCTTCGTTTCCCAACATAATCTGTTTCATCAGGAATCCTCCCTAAGAATAAAAATCTGCGACCGAAGTCGTTATTTTTGAATTGATACTTGTTTGATTGGAATCTATCAAAGCAAGACTTAAATTATAGCACATCAGACTCAATCTTGTTCGAATTTGCGGCTAATTTACCAAAATAAGTATTATGTGCTTCCTCATACTCAGCATTAAATTGCGGATCATTTCCTCCGTGAAGTTGAGAAACATAGGAATGAGCCTGATTCTCAAGTTCAGGTTGTGCTCTTGTAACTATTGCAAGACCGACATTTGAACAGATATCCGATACTCTTTCGACATCGGTAAGAAGATTCAAAAAGTCATTATCGATATAAACGTTACACTTACCTTCGGAAAGTCTTCTCAAGTGATTATCACGAAGAGCATTTACCATATCGTCAACCACCTCTTCAAGCGGCTCAATATGTCTTGCCGCTTCTACATCACGTTTGCGGAAAGCCAAATCGGTATAGTCAGTGATTTTATCAATCAACTCAAAAAGCACGCTCAACTCATATAACGCCTCGTTCGAGAAAACAGACTTATGGTCATGCAAATCTTTAGCTGTCTCGGAAATATTTAATGCGTGGTCACCCAAGCGCTCAAACTGCGATGTGATTTTATAGTACTGATCGAGAATTCTTATATGGTCATCATCATGTAAATGCTGTGAAAGCGGAATCAGATAATTACAAAGTCGGTCCGTCAGCATATCTATGTTTTCTTCGTCTGTAGCTATCTCATTAAATACAGCATCGTCATAGTTTTTCAAAAGTCCGGTCGCCTTCTTAAAATTAAGTCTTGAGAGATCAAGCATTGTGCCGAGCACATTATAACAGCTTCTCAAAGCAAGAGCAGGTGTAGCAAAGAAAGACTGATTAAGGCCTTCGAGCTGAACTTCATAAGTATCTTTAGGAATGCCCTTGTCCTTAATTACTTTGCAAGTAAGTTTCTCAAAGATTCCCATAAACGGGAACAAAAGCAAGGCCGAAGCAAGATTAAAAATCGTATTTGCGTTGGCAATACCACCAGAAGTGATTGATGCGTCCCAAATCTTATCCAGAACACCGAATGCATTCAAAATCGAAACTGCTATAAAAACCAATACTGTTTTTCCGATGTTATAGAAAACATTCCAAACGCCGACTCTTTTTGAATCAGAATTTGCTCCGATCATACAAACAATAGCAGTAGTTACGCAATCACCCAAATAAATACCGAGAATAACGGCATAAACACTTTTGAAACTTAATGCTCCGGAAAGCGAGAATGACTGCAAAATACCAACTGAAGCTGATGAAGACTGCAAAATAAAAGCTACTATTGCACCGACTCCGTATCCGATAACAGGACTTGAATTAAGTTCACCGAAGAAACCGTCGAAAACTCCGCTGTCTGAAAGAACTGACACGGCCTCAGTCATGGTCATAAGACCTGTAAACAAAATACCGAAACCTACCGATATGTTACCCGCAAGGTTAGTCTTACTTGATTTAAGGAAAATTACGCACACAACCCCGACGATTAAGGCTAAAGGCGCAAGCGTAGAAGGTTTAAATATCTGAACCCATGCGGCCGAATCTTCATTTATATCCAAAAGACGTATTATCTGACCTGTTACGGTAGTTCCTACGTTAGCTCCGACAATAATACCCAAAGACTGTCGCAAAGAAAGAATTCCTGCACCTACAAGACCTGCCGTAATTACAATTGTAGCCGTTGAAGACTGAATTACGGCTGTAAGAAACAAACCCAAGAAAAAAGCTTTAACAGGATTATTGGTTATCTTCTCAAGTACATTTTTCAAAGCACCCGAGGAACCCTCTTTAAGGCTGTCACCCATAAGGCGCATACCATACAAAAACAAAGCCAAACCGCCGAAAAGATTAATTAAATCAAAAGCATCCATAAAAACCCCAACAGAATCTTCCTAATACTAATATAACGCATCTGTTGTGATTTGTACTTACAAAAACGTAAAAATATAATAAATTTGTCATTTGCTTTCAAGCATAAAAAAACAAGGAAACAACTGTTTCCTTGTCTAATATGGTGCGGCGAACGGGACTTGAACCCGTATGGTCGCCCACACGCCCCTCAAACGTGCGCGTCTGCCAATTCCGCCACCGCCGCGTCTCATATGCTCGAGTATTATACTTTTAGCATTTTAATATGTCAATACACATTTTAATTTTGATTGTAAAAAAAGAACCCAAAAAGATAAAAACAAACGGCTCCTCTGAACCGAAGAGCCGTTATTTCTGTTTCATTCTTTAATATCAGTCGCCAAACAAAATATAAAAAAGAATTATTGCAGCGATAACTATAAGTATTGCCAATAAAACCTTCCACGGTGATGTCGGAGCCTTTCCTGCAACTTTTCCGGTCTGTCCGTTAATAACAATATTATAGGATTGACCGTTAAACTGATATGTAGCAAGCCAAATAGGTGCAAGTAAATACTTAAAAGTAATATTGGCATAAGCGGTCGAGAAAACTAAATCAGATACCCTATCGGCTCTTTTTTCTTTACGGATTTTTTCTCCCATATGAGTTTTAAGCTTCAGCTTAATTGATTCTTTCGCCCTCTCCCAACCGTTATCAAGACCGACAGAATATCTTTCTGCAGCAAAGCCCGCTACAACCTCAGGTGAATAAGGACGTAGTTTCTTAAAATCGAAGTTAGAAACGCTCATTATATAAGGATTTGTAGTCTTCGTACTTGCGTACACCAATTCATCGTCAATAAACTCTTCGTAAATACCTGCAGTCGGATACCAACGAACTTTAATATCGTCACCATCCTTATATTCGATACCGTATTTAGCCTTATAAGTAGATGTTGTCTGTGCATCATAAGTCCAGTAAGGAAGATATATTCCGTGCAAATCTTTTGCCTGACAGCTTTTCTTAGCTGCGTTCGGAGCAAAAAGCTTTCCTTTAATCCAGCCAGAGAACATCTGCGCAGCCTTCTCGTTAGAGATTTCAAACGGAACAACTCCTCCCGGAGCCATAACGTTCTCGACACCTTCAACAGGCATTACACTCGTTGATCCGCAGAAAGGGCATGTAGAAGCAGTTTCCAAAGCATCGTAAACAGTCTCGCCGCCGCACTGCTTACAAACAACAGTCTTAACTGAAACACCCCAGTCGCAGTTACTTCTGTTTTGAGCGGTTTCAAAATCGAGTTCCTCAATTTCTTTGCCTTCTTCAGGAGGCGGAAGTTCTCTTGAATACCCGCAAAATTCGCAGACCATCTTCAAAGATGCAGGATCATAAACAACCGTACCGCCGCAGGAAGGGCACTTCTGATCCGTCACTTCTTCTGTTCTTGAAATAGTAATTCCGCCGTCAACATAAGTATCTGATTGAGGCTTTGGTGCTTCAGGAATTGAAGTTGCATTAGGATCTATAAGATCGTCGGCACTGACGCCTCCGAAAGCTGCCCCCGCATTATTCATAGGTTGTTGTTGAACCTGAGGTTGTGGCTGAGCATTAACGACAGGCGTCTCCTCAATAGGTTCAGTCGTTACCGAACCGCAAAAGTCGCAAGCTCCGTTCAGTGTTTCTCTTTCAGCGCCGCATATAGGACATGTAGGCATTGTATTCTCCCCCTTTAATATAGTAAAAAAACAAAAGACAAAGGCTCAATGTAAGAATCAAAGCACTCGGATGAACCACGTTCAACCAAATAACCTGACTGCTTAACACTTTCATCCATAGGTACCGGCAAAATACTTACTTTACCGTTTTTCTCCGTTAAATGACAAGCTTCTGTCCTGCTGTTATTAACCAGCAACAGTATTCTATCATAACCTTTGGAGTTTTCGTCTCCAAAAAAATCCCTTCCGGATTCGTCCAGGCTTCGTTCAAAAGCAAAAATACTGTCAAAAGCGTATACCGTCTTATAAAAACCAGTTTTAAGGCATGTGTTGTTTTGACGAAGTGCCGTAAGTTCTTTTGTGAACTCAAGAAGCTCCTTACCTTCCGAAGACACCTTTCCCCACGGGTATGTTCTTCTGTTAAAAGGATCCCTATAGCCTTCTGACATTACTTCGTCACCGTAATATATGCACGGCGCTCCGATATAACCTATCTGTAAAGCCAATGCTATCTTCATAAGTTTAAGGCCTGTTACACGCTCTTCAGAATCCAAGAACATATCTTTTTGTAAAACCCTGTCACCCGGATCAGGCTTCCCCGCCAACATCGTAAGTGCTCTCGGAACATCGTGTGATGAAATCAGATTCATTATGCAATAGTAACTTTCGGAAGGATATCTTTCTCTGAAGCCCTCAAGATAAGCTTCATAAGTCTGAGCATTCATCTCATTTGTAAGAAACTTCAGTAATCCCTCTCTGAAGGTATAACCCATCACCGAATCATGAGTTCTTCCCAAGAGAAAATCACGATAGGAACCGTACGAGCATTTATTCGAAGCATCTTCCCAGACTTCTCCGATAACTATGCCTTCCCCGTCGGTATTTTCCTTGACGCATTTACGCATCTGTCTGATAAAAGAATCCGGAAGCTCGTCGGATACATCAAGTCTTATTCCTGATGCGCCTCTTCTCATCCAAGTATCTACTACCCCGTTCTTCCCGAAAACAAAATTTCTGTAAGACAAATCATTCTCGTCAACATTCGGAAGATCCGGAAAACCCCACCAAGAGGCATAAGATACATTTCCCTCTTCATCTTCATTAAACGAGTACCATGAACGATACTTGCTCTCTTCACCGGTCAAATACGATTTGTACGCACCCACACCTTCATATCGATCAAACTTATTAAAGTATCTCGAATCGGCACCCGTGTGGCTGAAAACTCCGTCCAAAACAATCTTAATTCCCAATTCCTTCGCCTTTGAAGTGAGACTTATAAATGCATCGTTATCGCCCAAAATCGGATCCACATTCAAATAATCTGCCGTATCGTATCTATGTCCCGATCGCGCTTCAAAAATCGGATTTAAATAAATCGTATCGACGCCCAAAGACTTGATATACGAAAGTTTTTCCTCTATTCCTTTAATGGAACCGCCGAAAAAGTCGCAAGCCAAATATCCCGTTTCCGGTTTTCCTTCGATATCGACGTCTTCGTCCCAATCCTCGTGATAGATTCTTTCGTCTCTCGGCGAAGCTTTGCACATTTTCTCAAATGAGAATCCGGTATCTCTTGCAAATCTGTCAGGAAATATCTGATAAAACACGGAACCCTTAAAAGAATCCGGTGTTTTGAAATCTTTATCATAAACAGTAATCTGCCAAGCGTAAGGATACTTTTCTTCCTCAACACCGATATGAGGCGGCTCCGAATAAACCTTTCCGACACCGTCTCTTACGTTTCCGTCAGAAACATAGAAAAGTATTTCACCGTCTTTTTTAAACTTAAACCAATAAAAAATAAGTCCTGCTTCAAAAGGCATTCTTAAACTTACTTCATAAAGCTTACTATCCTCTTCGGTTGCCTTATAATTCATCGGTTCTTCGTGATATGAGAATTCGTACAAACCGTAAGAATAGCACAGAATAATATCTGTGCTATCCAAATCAGTCTTAAATCTTAATGTAACTTCGCTGTCCGTCGGCAAAGCTCCGAAAGGTGTTCTGTATTCCGGAAGTCTCGAAGCGTGTAAAAACATATTTCACCTGTAAACAGTATTACTTACTACTGTCCTTGCTATTTTTTGTTGAAGTCTTTGAAACTGTCTTTTTTGCCGCAGGTTTCTTCTCATCGGCCTTCTTGGCAACAGTTTTCTTTGCGGCCGTTTCTTTCTTGGCTGCAACCTTCTTCGCAGGAGTCTTCTTAGCAGGAGTTTTCTTTGCTGAAGGATTCTTTTTAGGCTCAGCCTTTGCCTCAGCCTTTATCTCAGCCTTAACTTCTGTCTTAGGTTCTTCCTTCTTTTCCACCTTATCCTCGTACGGAATACCCGTAATCAAGGAATAAAGACCTATATACTCACGTGCACTCTTTCTCCACGAATAATCTCCGTTCATACCTGCCTTAACGAGATAATCCCAGACATCTTTCTGATTTCTGTACAAATCGCAAGCATACTTTGTAACATAAAGGAATTCGTGAGCATTGATGTTTGCAAACGAGAATCCGTTACCTTCACCCGTAAACTGGTTATAAGGAATAACGGTATCCTTAAGTCCGCCGGTCTCACGTACTACAGGTACGGAACCGTAAGCCATCGATACAAGCTGCGAAAGTCCGCAAGGCTCAAAAATACTCGGCATAAGGAAAATATCCGATGCTGCATAAATCGTATGAGCAAGTGAATTGTCGAAATCAATACAAGCGCACATCTTGCCCGGATTTCTCGCTGCAATATCAGCCAAAGCTCTCTCGTAATAGGCATCGCCCGTTCCGAGTACAACAATCTGCATACCGTAGCCAAGCATTTCTTCGAGAACATAAAGGAGCAAATCCAAGCCCTTCTGATCTACAAGTCTTGAAATCATGGCACAAAGCGGAACGTCAGGATCCTGAATAAGGCTCAACTGCTCCTGCAAGGATTTCTTACAAAGTGCTTTTCCTTCTTTATAGTTCGATACATCATAACGAGCAGGAATTCTGTTATCGGTAAGCGGATTATATTCCAAATCGTTAATTCCGTTTAAAATACCGGATACCTTAAATGCATATCTCTGAAGAGTTCCGTTCAAACCCTCACCGTAGTAATCCGTCATAATCTCATAAGCGTATGTAGGAGAAACCGTAGTAACTGAGTTCGAATAAACGATACCTGCCTTCATAAAGTTAATGGCCTGGTCCTTAATACAGAACTCGTCACGAACATATTCATCAGGCAAATCAAGCATCTCACGAACAACATCAACCGAATGAACGCCCTGATACTTAAGATTATGAATCGTAAATACAGTCTGAACATCGTTATGATAACCGTGCTTCTTGAAGTGTGCATCCAAAAGCATCGGCATCATACCTGTCTGCCAATCGTTACAATGGAGAACGTTCGGCTCGAAATTCATAAAATCTCCCATAAAGTCAAGAACTGCTCTTTGGAAGAAACAATATCTCTCGATATCGAAAACATACTCTACATAAACCTGGTCGAAATTAAAATAATACTCGTTATCTACGAAGTAGAACGTTGTGCCGTTCTTTTCGATGGAGAAAAGCCCTGCATAAAGGGATCTCCAACCCATATGAACCATTTTCCATCCGAGGAATTTAAGTTCTTCAGAGTACTTAACCTTAATCTTTCTGTAAAGCGGCATAATAACGCGTGCATCCGCATCCTGCTTGTTAAGTTCTACAGGAAGAGCACCTACTACATCCGCAAGTCCTCCTACCTTGGCAAAAGGGCTTACCTCGGAAGAAACAAATAATACTTTAATCTTATCCATAATCAGATACCTGCTCCCTTTCCTATTACTACCGGGAAGTCCCTATGACCTATAAGTCTTACACCCGGCTTAACGTAAGCATTTTTATCAAGAATAACATTCTCGAGCTGGCAGTTCTCGGCGATGTGAGCATCCTGCATGATAACGCAGTTCTTAAGTGTTGTATTCTTCTGAATTGTAACTCCTCTGAAGATGACAGAGTTCTCAACATTACCGTAAATTCTGCAACCGTCGGATACTATCGAATTTGCTACAGAAGCATTCTCGAAATAAAGTGTCGGAGCCTCGTCCTTAATCTTCGTATAAACAGACTTGCCGCTCCAGAACAAATCCTCTCTTATGGACTCATTTATGAGATTCATCGAAGCATTGAAATACGTCTGAACGTTATTGATTCTTAACGCCGTTCCGGTGTACTCATATGCATAAACTTTCATCTCGTCATACATTTTTACGAGAGAATGAAGTCCGAAATGAGGAGTTCCGTGAGCCATTCTTCTTGCAATCAAATCAATCAAAAGATCTCTTCTTAAGCAAAGAATACCAAGGCTGCTCTTCTTTGAAGAAGCCTTCTGCGGATTATAAAGCATATCCTTCACAAAACCTTCTTCGTCGGTATCGATAATATAGGAAGGATTACCGTATTCCGTTCCGTCTCTGTTATACATAACCGAAATATCAGCTCCGACCTTCTCATGAGTCTCGATAAAATCATTAAACGGTGTATTCAATACAACGTTACTGTTCGCTACAATTACGTATTTACTTCTCGAAGTACGCAGGAAGTCAATAATACCTGCCATCTCCTCATCGCCTGCAACATTTGTTGCCTCCGAGTTTACATACGGAGGAAGAATATGAAGTCCGTCATTCTTTCTGTCCAAGCTCCAAGGCGAACCTGTTCCCAAGTGGTCCATCAAAGACTTGTACTTGTTAAAAGTAAGAACACCGACATTTTTAATGCCTGTATTTACCATATTTGAAAGCATAAAATCGATAATTCTGTATCTTCCTGCGAAAGGAATTGCGGAAAGAGCTCTCGGCTGGGAAAGCTCACCCAATGAAATCTTTTTGTTATCGGCTAAAATCAAGCCCATCGCATCTATAAACATAACTTCGTAACCTCCTGATTGATCAAACTCTGAAAACTCTTTCGATGACATTTTGATCCTCATCAACCTGAAGATCCGAATCAACCATCGAGTTACCCGGAATCACGGAACCGGCCTTAATTTCAAGCCCTCTCTCGAAAACAACGATTCCCTCGGAACATATCTTGTGATTTGTATACGGGCCCTCGCCCTCAACATTTACACCGGCCTTAACGTTCTCACCGATAATCGTACCGAAATCTACGATACAACGCTCCAAATGAGCACCTGCCTTAACAACCGTTCCCGGCAAAAGAACACAGTCCTTAACAACGGCACCTTTTTCAACGATTACGGAATCCGAAAGAACAGAGTGGTTAACGGAACCATATATTCTGCATCCGTCCGTAAGTGCGGAATTAATAACTTCTGCATCAGGACCGATAAACTGTGAAGGCTTAACCGGGTTTCTGCTGTATATACGCCATGTCTTATCCATAAGATTAATATCTTCAGGACAGTCAATGATATCCATATTGGTTTCCCACAATGACGAAATGGTTCCTACATCCTTCCAATAACCTGCGAAACGATAAGCACAAAGCTTACTTCCCTGTTTCAAAAGGTTCGGAACGATATTTTTACCGAAATCGTTATCGGATTCAGGATCGTTCTCGTCCTCTATCAAAGCCGCTCTTAATACATCCCATGAGAATACATAAACACCCATGGAAGCAAGATTACTCTTAGGCTCCTTAGGCTTTTCATCAAACTCGGTAATAATATCATCGTCGGCAGTATTCAAAATACCGAATCTCGGAGCTTCCTCCCACGGTACCTCATAAACTGCAATAGTAGCATCTGCTTTGTTATCAATATGATGCTTAAGCATTCCTGCATAATCCATCTTATAGATATGGTCACCGGAAAGAATAACAACATACTTAGGGCTTAAATCATCCAAAAAATCGATGTTCTGGTAAATAGCATTAGCGGTACCTGTATACCAATCGCTCTTACCCGATTTCTGATAAGGCGGAAGAATATATGCACCTGCATTATGTCTGTCCAAATCCCACGGATGACCGTTTCCTACGTAAGTATTCAAAGCTAACGGCTGATACTGGGACAAAACTCCGACATTCTCGATTCCTGAGTTTACACAGTTTGATAAAGGAAAATCTATGATTCTGTAACGACTTCCGAAAGGAACCGCCGGTTTTGCGATTTTCTTTGTCAACACTCCCAATCTTGCGCCCTGACCGCCTGCAAGTATCATTGCTACTACTTCAGCTTTTGCCATTTTTATATTACCTCCCGATTTATATACGTATATTTCTCATCAATAAACTTTCACTTGGCGTTTTTTCCGTCACCGGAACTCTTCTTTGTAACCGGTTTAGCAGTCTTTTTTACCGTCTTTGCTTTCGCTTCGGTTTTCTTCTCGGTTTTCTTGGTCGAAGACTTTGAAGTTAAAACTTTCTTGGTTGCTGAAACTATCTTTTCAACCTTAGGTTCTTCCTTATCTGCCACCTTCATGAAAAAAATACCTGCAAGCGGCGGCAGATTAATCTTTACATGATAAGGGAATCCGTTATATGGCTCATCAATAGTCTCAAAGCAGCCAAGCGAATCGGTAGCTGTAGGATAACCGCTTCCACCGAATCCCATATCATCGGTGTTAATCAAAATCTTATAAACACCCTTCTCATATACAGGCATCTTATAGTCCTCAAGAGGCTTCGGTACCATGTTTAACGCAACATAAATATCCTTCTCCTCCTCTTTCGGCGAAGAACGCTTGTATATGAAAACATTATTTAACGTATCGTTGATATCTACCCAACCGAATCCGCTCCACGTATGATCATCTATCCAAAGCTGCGGATAATCGATATAAATCTTATTAAGTCTCGATACAAACTCACGAAGAAGTCTGTGAGACTCATAATCCAACATAAACCATTCAAGTTCCTCGTAAAAACGCCATTCAATGAACTGACCGAACTCAGAACCCATGAAATTAAGTTTTGCACCCGGATGGCTCATCTGATAAAGGAAAAGAGTACGAAGCGATGCGAACTTTCTCCAAGTATCACCCGGCATCTTATCGATAAGCGAATACTTACCGTGAACAACCTCATCATGAGACAAACTTAATACGAAATTCTCCGAGAATGCATAATCCATCGAAAAACAGAACTGGTCGTGATGCCATCCTCTTGCATATGAATCAGTCGAAAAATAGTCAAGCGTATCATGCATCCAACCCATATTCCACTTATGTGTAAAGCCCAAACCGCCGTCCTCAACAGGATGAGAAACCTTGGCATAAGCGGTTGATTCCTCAGCAACAAGCAAAGCATAAGGATATTTACTTCTTATTGTTCCGTTAAGTCTCTTAAAGAACTCCAAAACTTCCAAATTGATATTTCCGCCGTACTGATTCGGAATATACTGTGTTCTTCCGTAATCACGATAAAGCATGGAACTTACTGCATCAATTCTGATTCCGTCCGCATGGAACTCTTCCATCCAGAAAACCGCATTCGAAACCAAAAAAGATACAACCTCGTTCTTGGAATAATCAAACACATAAGTTCCCCACTCACGGTGCTCACCGATTCTGGGATCCGCATACTCATAGCAAGGAGAACCGTCAAATCTGACAAGTCCCTCAATATTCTTCGGGAAATGAGCCGGAACCCAGTCAAGAATCACGCCGATACCGTTCTGGTGAAGAACATCAACCATAAACTTAAAATCAGCAGGTGTTCCGAAACGGCTGGTAACAGCATAATAACCCGTAACCTGGTATCCCCACGAAGCATCGAGCGGATGCTCCATAACAGGCATCAACTCAACGTGCGTATAATGCATCTTGCGACAATAATCGGACAAATCCAAAGCAAGTTCTCTGTATGTGAAGAAATTACCGTCAGGATGTTTCCTCCAAGAACCCAAGTGAAGCTCATAAATGTTAATCGGCTGCGGTGCCAACGCATCCTTACGTGAATCGCAGAAATTTCTGTCGTTCCACACATAATCGTCAGGATCGTAAAGAATCGACGCATTATTAGGTCTTGTTTCAAAATGCCTTGCAAACGGGTCTATCTTCTCATATACCCTTGAATCCGCACCGACAATTCTATACTTATATCTGTCCCACTGCTTAGCACCGGCTATAAAACCTTCCCAAACGCCCGTATCATTCAATCGATACATATAATAGGCTTCGTAATCCCAATCATTAAAATCACCGATAATGCTTATGCATTGTGCTTTTGGAGCCCATACACGAAAAATATATCCTTCAACTCCGTCTTCGTTCTTATGCGGGCGAGAACCTAAAAAGTTATAGCACATATAGTCTTCGCCGCGATTAAACAAATAAGCTTGTTCCATCCAATTTCCTCCGAATGACGCTGTTTCTCATAAAACAATTATATAATAATTGTGCTCAAAGACCAACCAATAATCCAAAAAAAATGACAATTTGCACCCTCTTTTTTGTGCACGTTTTACAATTCAGTCATATTCGCCCCGTTTTTCAAAGTGCAATTATCACAAAAAAAGTGCACAAAAAGTTTACAGACTGCCAGCCATTTCATCGACTTATTCGTATAAACTGATAACAAAGATAAAGAAGGACGTGAAACATATGACAATCAGAAGAATTAATAACTTACCGCCTCAGGAGTTAAACGATAAAGATCTTCAGACCGTAACAGGCGGATTATCCTACGAAGAAGTTTTCGAACAGTACAAACAGAAAGACGGAACATATAAATCAGGATGTCCGAAATGCTCTGCTATATTAACCGCACCGAATGCAAATAAGTTCTTTGAAATTTACTATGAGCATATGGGAACTCACATCAATATTGATCCGGTTGTTCCGAATTACTATCAGGGCGGCTGACCTCAGTAAAATAAAAAACACCGGCCACACCAATAAATCAGACATAAAAAACCTGCTGTCTCAAATTCCGCGAAGTCTGCTTATAGTATAGATTTGACAGAATTTCATTTTCTATACTACATTTAAGAAAAGCGTATAGAAAGGCGCGAAAGTATCTCATCTATACGCCTTTTTGAAGAATCGACACTTTATTA
>JAZLML010000040.1:0-52702 GCA_045598625.1 Saccharofermentans sp. | reverse complement strand
AGAAGGCCTGAACAATAAGATTAAAGTTGCTAAGAGAGTTGGCTACGGCTACAGAGATGACAATTACTTTTTCACCTTGGTTCGTTACATATCACTTCCTGCTAACTTTATTGTAATCCCACAAAAAATGTGAAGAGCCAATTTTATACGCTTTTACTCAAATTCATTAAAAACAGTGCATCTAAGCAAAGAAAGCACAGCGGCTTTTCAGAATTACGGGTTTTACAGAAGAAAAAAGTCTGTCCCAAAACTGTACTTTGTTTTTGAGACAGACTCTTATTTATGCTTGATTTGAAAAAAGATGATTACGGGTTAATCGTTATATTCTCTTCGTAATCGTCATCTACTACGCAAACATATGTAACGCCTCGATTAACTTCAACTTCCTCACCGTTCTCATTATAGATAGTAATCAGATCGTTAGGTGTATCTTTTGTCCATGTAATAGGAATAATCTTACCCTGAGAAGTATAGTAACCGTTTCCGGCATCCTCGAAATATACATCAACGGTTGTATCTCCGTGACCGCAGATGTTGGCGTAAATTACGATTACGTTTGTAACAGCAATCTGCTCACCGTTATTAAGGTCTATCTGAGCCATTCCGTTATACTGAGACTTATAGTAAAGACCTGTCTCGCTGTCATACTCGAAAAGTGCATCGTCATTAGTCTGTGAGAAGAAGACATTAAGGGATGAACAAGAAGAACCTGAAGCTATGTCTACGGAATTATCAGGTACATAGTTGAAAATCATCGGTGTCTCACCCTCGAGATCTAAGTTATAACTGTTGATGGCATCCAAGATGTGATATCCGTCAGAAACGGCTGTATGCTCCAAAGCACGCTGAGAAAGCCAAACGGAATCTCTCCAGAAATATGTTCCGCCGGGAAGTGAGGAAGCAAGGCTATGGATATTATCTGTGTTGCAGGAACCTGCTGAGCAGAAGTTTCCGTCTACATCATCAATATCCCACTCTGACATGTGATCAGGAACTCTGGCATTTCTGCCGTAATGAATGAAAATTGAGTTTGTTCCTGCAGCTAAGTCGGAAGCAACGATTCTTGCGCTTCTCAATGAACCAATTACAGGGACCTCGTTAACATTTGCAAAAAGACATAAAAGTCTTGTTTGGCCGCCTTCGGTTTCATACTCATAAATGACATCAGCTTCGCTGATTCCTCTTTGAGGCATGGCAGCATAGCAGTTGTTTACTACAATAGCAACGGAACGCATTCCGACATTGTCATTTGACATGTCCTGAATACCTGTAAGCGGATTTACCGCAAAATCAATGTTTGGATCGTAAAGAGGATCTATCGGTTCTGTTTCTGACGGTTCGGTCTGTACAGTTGCAGATAAGCTTGTCTGCTCTGTTGTTGTAGTAACTTCTACCGTAGTATCTGCCGTGATTTCGGTTGCTTTTTCTTCCTTTTTACATGAAATAACTGAAAGGGAAAGTGCCGATATCATTATGGCAGCAAGAATTTTAGTATTTTTCATATAAATTCTCCTTAAAGTAATATGTAAAATTATAACACTAATATTTATAATTCTGAGTAGTTTGTTTTTTGATAACGATTGTATTATTATTACTGTGTTTTTGATTGTGAAAGTGAGAGGAAATTATGGCAAAGTCCAAAGTGCCTGAGAAAAAGGTTAAGAAAAAGACTTCTGCAGGCCAGATTTTTATTCGCATCATATGTGCGATTTTAGGTTTGGCTGTGGGTTGTTGTTTATATGTATTTAAAATATTGGGCGGTTTTACTTATGTAGCGGCTCCGATTGTTTCAGAAGAGGATTATGAGCCTGTTGAGTTAACGGAAGGAAGCCTTACCGGCGGTGATGTTGAGTCTTCATGGGCTGACGGCGGCCATACCAGAGTCTTCGTGGATCCGGATCATCCGATTATTAAGGTTGATCAGATTGATTCCGATGTCGAAAACGTTCTCGTTTTCGGTGTCGATTCCCGCGGAACTGATGATGTTCAGTGCAGATCGGATGCTATGATGATTGTTTCCGTGAATAAGAAAACAAATGAAGTTAAATTGATTTCATTGATGCGTGATATCGGTGTATATATCGGCGATACCAAATCAACACAAAGTTCCTCGCTTGATAAGCTTACGCATTCTTATGCGTACGGCGGCGTTGGATTGCTGATTAACACAATTAATTTGAACTTCGGTTTGGATATTCAGCGTTTTGTAATGCTGGATTTTAACAGTTCTTCGGATATTATCGATTTGTGCGGCGGTGTTGAGATTGACGTATCTTCGGATGAGGTATCTTATGCCAATATCAATATTACCGAATATAACAACTTGACCGGAAACTCAGTCCCGCTGATTTCTTCCGGCGGAGTACAGACGTTATCCGGAGCTCAGGCTATCGGTTGGTCCAGAATTCGTTATCTTGATTCGGATTTTGTCAGAACATCCAGACAAAGAGAAGTTGCTTCGGCTCTGATTGCCAAGGTATCAGGACTGAACAGATTCTCACAGCTTGCTTTGCTTGAAGATTCTGCAGGTATGTTTGAGACCAATATGCAGTCAATGGACATGCTTCGAATCGGATTGAACGGTGCTGCCGGAGCCGATGATATAGCAGAATACAGAGTTCCGGAAGACGATTTATATTCGGTTCAGAGTAATCCTTGGATGATGATAGTTGATATGGATTCTCAGCTTCCTGCTTTGCATGAATTTATTTGGGGGTAAACAATGAGTAAGACGATTTCCACTTGTTTATGTGAGACTAACTACGTACCTAATTTTCCTCAGGAGAATGTTTTCTTTCATTCTTTGTACAGAACGAAAGCAGACTTTATGTCCGAGTTTTTAAGGACTGCCAAGTCAACATCTCCTATTCAGATTTGCGCTTTGTTCTCGTGCATCGGTCCTGATAATTACGGTGCTTATTTAAATGTAGAACTTAACGAAGAATTAAGTAAAATCGTTGCCGCATCTCAGAATCAACCTGTTTTGGATTTTGATACTTTTTCAAACCAAGTAATTAATGTACTTAATATGAAAGTATGTAATTTTCAGGTGAATCACGGCGGAACCGATTTAAAGGTTTCCATGACTATGCTTATCATCGAAGGCGATACTTTAAGGGTGATAAGTGTTGGTAATACGAAGGCGGTATTAATCAGAGATAACAAAATTATCGCTCTTACGGAAGAACAGACCGTAGCTCACAGATACGTTCAGATGGGTGCTATTACTCCTGAGCAGGAACTTACTCATCCGGATAATATGAACCTTACTCAGTATTTGGGAAGAATGCCACAAGACGGTCAGGTTATGGCCGATAAGAAGATTCATATTAAGCTTAAGGATAATGATGAGCTTTGTCTTATGGGTTTGGGTATTTCCAAGAAATTACCGGCTTCACTGAGAAATCAGATTCTCATTAAGCCATCCACAACCGAGATTAAGGCAAAAGAACTCGTAAATTCTGCACAGAACTATAATATTAAGGCCGGCCTTTCTGTTATAGTTATCAAGGTTGAGTCGACATTCCTTCTTCCGGGTGATGCTATCATTAACAATAATGTTTCAGGTGACAATACCCCTGCACAGGCTTCAAGAGTTAATAAAGAACCTTCGGTATATGAACGCAATGAGGAAGTAAATAAATATTCAGGCGGTGATACTACGAGATTTAACGGAAATCAGGATTTTGATGACAGTATGTCATCGGATGCTTTTGACAAAAAGAAGAAACCGGGAAAGGGAAAGAATATTTTGATTGCCTTTCTAATATTCCTATTGTTTGTAGGAATAGGTTTTGGCGGAATGTTTATCGTATTTAACGCGGCTAAACTTATTGATTTGTCGAAGAAAAATACTGAAGACTTGGGTGATGCACCTCAAGTTTACTACATAATAAGTGACAATACCGTCGTTTATGCAGATGAATCATTGGAAAGCGAGCAGGTTGCAATGCTTAATCGCGGTGATATCGTTACTTTGAATTCCGAAACCGATGACTTCATGTATATTACTACGGTTGACGGTGTAAACGGTTATGTGATTAAAGCACTCGTTACGGATGAGCCGGTTTTCGCTGATGAGACTGAACCTGAACCTACTGAGACAGAAGAATCTGTGGAAGAGACTTCTGCTGAAACGACAGCTGAAACAACTGCCGCTCAGACTGAGGCTACTACGGAGGCTACGACAGAGGCAACTACAGCAGCAACAACTGCTGCAACCACAGCAGCTACTACAGCAGCTACGACTGCTGAGACTACCACGGAAGCAACCACAACTGCTGCACCTGATCCTGAGCCGGAACCTGAGCCTGACCCTGAACCAGAACCAGAACCGGAGCCGGAGCCTGAACCGGAACCTGAACCTCAGCCGGAACCGGAAGGAAACTGATTATCGAGAGGTATACTATGGATGGTGTTTTCGTGAAGAAAAATATCGGAGTTCTTGGTGCGGGAACATGGGGCTATGCGGTGGCACGTCACTTGTCAAATGCCAGACATGACGTTACTCTTTGGTCGAAATTGCCGAAGGAGATTGAGTCCATTATCAGTACTCACGGTCATCCTAATCTTCCGGGTTCATCGTATCCTGAGAATATTAAGCTTACTTTGGATTTGGAAGAAGCAGTAAGCGGTAAGGACCTGTTGTTCTTTGGTACCGCGTCTCCTTACATCAGATCTACTGCGGAGGAAGCTCTTCCATATATTTCTGACGGTACTTTAGTTGTAAATCTTGCTAAGGGTATCGAAGATAAGACCATGTTAAGTATGTCTGATGTTTTGGACGAAGTAATAAACAAAGCCAGAGTCAATAAAATCCCGGTAGGAGTTTTGAGCGGACCTACGCATGCCGAAGAAGTCGCAATCGATCTTCCTACGGCGATAATTGCTGCATTTAAAAACATATCGGATGCAGAGGTTTTGCAGGAAACTTTTACGACGGACAGAATGAAAGTCTACGCTTCCGATGATGTTGACGGTGTTGAACTTTGCGGTGCTTTAAAAAATATTATTGCTATCGCGGTTGGTATTTCTGCCGGATTGGGTTACGGAGATAATGCTAAGGCTGCTCTTATTACAAAAGGTATTCATGAGATTTGTCTTCTCGGTACTGTAATTTCATGTAAAGAGAAAACATTCTATGATTTGGCAGGTATAGGTGATTTAATTGTTACTGCTACGAGTGAGCACAGCAGAAACTTTACATTCGGTAAACTTATCGGAAGCGGTAAGAGTTCAGAAGATGCTTTTTCCGAAATCGGTATGGTAGTAGAGGGTATGAATGCTTTACCTGCGGCTTTGGAAATTGCGGACAAATATAATTTGGATATTCCGATAATTCGAGCTGTTGACAGTTTGGTTTATAATAAGGACCATATCGGTCAGGTGGTTTTGGATTTGATGCGTAATTAATTAATTTTTGATAAGAAGGTAATTTTATGAAAGTAGCAAAATTCGGTGGTTCTTCATTGGCTGACGCTTTTCAGATTAAAAAGGTTTGTGACATTATTCTTTCCGATGAGGAAAGGCACATTATTGTTGTTTCTGCACCGGGTAAAAGAACCCGTGACGACATCAAAGTAACCGATTTACTTATTGCGGTTGCTAAGGCACGTCTTGCAGGAAATGATTATGAGAAAGAAATCGAGGCTGTAATCGCAAGATACAAATCAATAAGTGACGATTTGGAGATTCCTCAGATTATGCCTGATATCGAAAAAGCTCTCCGTGACACGAGTGACAGAGCTTATACGGACGATGTTAAGTATCTTGATTCGGTTAAGGCTATGGGTGAGGATTGTTGTGCTCGTTTGGTAGCTTGTTATTTAACATCTATCGGTCATCCTGCAGTATATTGCAATCCTAAAGAGAAGGGTCTTTTCCTTAAGCATAATGAATTGGGTAAGGCAGTAATTTTGGGTGAGTCTTACGATAACCTTGAATCTCTTAAGGATGAGAAAGCACTTTGCATATTCCCGGGTTTCTACGGTTACTCCAAAGAGGGCGAGATTATTACATTCTCAAGAGGTGGTTCCGATATTACGGGTTCCGTTCTTGCTGCTGCAGTTAATGCAGAAGTATATGAGAACTGGACTGACGTTGATAACGTTTATGCCGTAAATCCTTCATTGGTATCAAATCCGTTCCCGATTACCGAGATTACTTATGATGAGATGCGTGAGCTTGCTTATGCCGGTTTCTCGGTTCTTCACGAGGAGGCTTTGTATCCTGTTTTCGTGAGAGGTATTCCCGTACATATTAAAAATACCAACAATCCTTCTGCAAAGGGTACAAGAATCGTATCCACGAGAACACATTATGATTCTTTGGTTACGGGTATTGCAGGTGAGAAGGGATTTGCAACGATTACAATCGACAAATACCTTATGAATAAAGAAGTGGGATTTGTTGTTAAGGTACTTGCAATTCTTGCAGAAGAAGGTATTCCTGTTGAGCATATTCCTTCAGGTATCGACACAATCTCTTTGATTGTTCGCAAGAAGTATTTTACACAGGAAAAAGAAGAGATTATCGTTAACAGATTAAAGAATGAAGTTAATGCACAAAGTGTTAAGGTTGATCGTGATTTGGCAATTGTCATGATTGTAGGTCAGGCAATGGCTAATTCCGTAGGTATCATGGCACGTGCAGCATCAAGTCTCAGTAACGCAGGTATTAACCTTCGTATCGTAAACCAGGGAGCATCCGAGATTTCCATGATGTTCGGTGTATCAGAGGCTTATTGTTCTTATGCGGTAAGAGTTCTTTATAAGGAACTTTTCAGATTCTGATTTATGGCAAGTATCTTTAAGAATATGGTTCCCGATGCATGTTATAAAAAGTTCTCGGACATTCCGTTCGAGGAGCTTTACGAGCATGGATATAGGACGGTTCTTTTGGATTATGACAATACTCTGGGACCTGACAGAACGACGGAGCCGACGGAATACAGTTTCGGAATAATTAAGAAACTTAAAGAAATCGGCTTTAAACTGTGCCTGGTGTCAAATGCTAAATCTCAAAGATCTAAAGGCATAGCAGATGCTTTGGATATTCCTTGTGTAACCTGTGCAAATAAACCCGGTATTAAGGGCATCGTTTCTGCAATCAGTCTTACGCAAAGCAAAGATGAAGAATGCATTATGGTAGGTGATCAGGTATTTACCGATGTGATAGCAGGTAAACGGGCCGGCGTTTATACTATTTTTGTTGAAAAATTTGCCAAAAAAGAGATATGGTACGTTAAAATAAAGCGTCCTTTTGAGAAATTAGTACGAATATTTGCCTCTTTTTAAAAAGTGCTTGAAGAATTTATTACGGTCAAGTACAATAAAATGTCGTGAATAATTGCGTAAAAGCATAAATATAAAGGAGTTATTTTATGATCAGTGCAGGTGATTTCAGAAACAATATGTGTTTCGAGATGGATGGACAGGTTTATCAGGTAGTTGAGTTTCAGCATGTAAAGCCTGGTAAGGGTGCAGCTTTTGTAAGAACTAAGTACAAGAACGTTAAGACAGGTTCTGTTGTTGAGCGCAGCTTTAACCCTAACGAGAAATTTGAGCAGGCTCAGCTTGACAGAAATGATATGCAGTATATTTACTCTGACGGTGAGTTGTATTACTTCATGGATCAGGAGTCTTATGAGCAGCGTCCTATTACCAAGGATTCTATCGGTGATCAGATTAAGTTCCTTAAAGAAGAAATGATTTGTAAAGTTCTTTCTTACAAGGGTGAGGTTTTCGGTGTAGAACTTCCTATCACAGTTGAACTTAAGATTACTGAGTGCGAGCCTGGTGTAAGAGGCGATACTACAAACAATGCAACAAAGTATGCTACACTTGAGACAGGTGCAGTAGTTAAGGTTCCTTTGTTCGTAAATCAGGAAGAGGTTATTATTGTTGATACGAGAACAGGTGAGTACCTCTCTCGTGCTTAATTCATAACTATTTCGAAGGTATGGCATATGGCAGAACGTATCAATGAATCCATAAAAGGAGACCGTTCGATGTCCCAGGGCTTTGTTGCCCAATATGCCGCTGAAGCAGCCCTTCAGATTAACGGGGTTGCTTCACTTAAATCTTCTTTTGCAGTTACTCTTAAAGAAACAGCAGGTGTAGTGCATGAAGGAAAGGGAGTCAAAGTTGTCTTTCACGAGAATGAGAGTTCCTTTGTTTCAATCACTGTTTATCCTGTTGTTTTTTACGGTAAAATTATTCCTGAGGTAGCTTGGGAAATTCAGGAACAGGTTAAGTCCGACGTTGAACGTTTTACGGGTCTTTTTGTTGAAACGGTTGATGTTCATGTAGTCGGTATAGTTAATCCCGAAGATGTACTAAAGGAGAGTAAGTCAGATGAATTCGTTTAATACTTTTAACAGATTTATTTTGTTTTTATATTCCGTTTTATTGGCAGTTGTTTCCGTAATCCTTTTGTACGGACTTGTTAATGACGGTATTTTCGCTGACTTGTTATCTCCTCTTACAAGAATCGTTACCGATCGTGTTTGGAAATATGTATATTTCGGTTTCCTGATGCTTATTTTTATTTCAGCCGTATACTCGATTTATTCTTGTATTACTTCCGGAAGACTTGGTAAGCGTGTAATTAAAAAGACAGATATCGGTGTTGTTGATATCGGTGCCGACGCTATTGAAAGTATTGCATTAAACTCTGCTAAATCAGCTCAGGTTGGTATTAAGAGTGCAAGAGTTCGTGTTACTTCAGCAAAGAATGAAGCAATTAATCTTTCTTTGAATGCTACGATTTACTCAAACGTTGAAATTCCTGCTTCCATGAACAAGGTTCAGGAGAAGGTAAAGAAAGACGTTGAGCGATATACAGGTCTTCATGTTGAAAATGTTACAATTAAGGTAAGCCGTGTTGAGGCTGTTGTTGCAAAAGTTGACAGATAAGGATAATCGGTATGATGGATTTTCTGAAAAAACTATTTGAGAAGATTACCGATTTAAAACCCGGTGCCATATGTGCCGGTATATTCTTTGCTGTTGCTTTATTGCTCTGTATTTTTGGTATTTTAAAAACATTATTTATTTTATTTTTTACGGCAGTGGGATTTTTCGTTGGTTCGTTCTTCTTTAATGACAACACTAAACTTAAGAAACTTCTTGATAAAATACTTCCGCCGGGGAGATTCAGATGAGCAGAATAGAGACAAGAGAAAAAGCTTGTATATTTATTTATCAGTTAACTTTTAAAGAACCTGACGGTATGACTTATGAAGACCGTAAGGAGCAGTATGTTTCGTTGAACCCTGATATCGAAGAAGATATCGAGTTTTTTGACAGTCTTGTTGACGGTGTGAAAGATAATAAATCTGCTATTGATGAGAAAATTTCAGGTTACCTTAAAGACTGGGAACTTTCGCGTCTTCCGAGAATGGATGTTGCCATCCTCGAAGCGGCTTTTTATGAGATTACCAATATGAGAGAGGAGATTCCTGTAAGTGTTGCTATTAACGAGGCCGTAAGACTTGCCAAGAAATATGGTACGGATGATTCCAAGTCTTATATAAACGGTGTTCTTTCTTCTTTCGAAAAGAGTCTTAATTCCTAATATGTACGCTTTCGGCTCAATATCTGAACTTAACAAATATATAGCTGATTTTTTGAAAAATGATGATGTTCTGTCATCATTTTCTGTAACCGGCGAAATTTCAGGCTTTAAGAAGTATCCTTCCGGCCACTGTTATTTCTCCGTTAAAGATAAAACCAGTTCAGTTAATTGTATGATGTGGTCTTCTTATGCAATGTGTTTGGATTTTGTTCCGAAGGACGGTCAAAATGTTCAAATGACCTGCAGTTGCGGCTACTACGAGGCTAACGGCAAGCTTCAATTGTACGTAAAACATATGTCTTTACTTGGTAAAGGCGATTTGCACGAAGAATATAAGAAGATGTTCAACAAACTTTTAAATGAAGGTTTGTTTGCAGATGAAACTAAGAAACCGATTCCTTTGCTTCCTCGCAGAATCGGAGTGATTTCTTCTCCGAAAGGTGCCGTAATTCATGACATTATTACCACTCTTCGCAAAAGAAATCCTTATTTTGACTTGGTTTTATATCCTTCGGCAGTTCAGGGTGAATCTGCTCCGGCAGAAATTACTTCAGGAATTAAGTATTTTAACTCCGTAACAGGCAAAAGCCGAGTTGATGTTTTAATAATTGCAAGAGGCGGAGGATCTTTCGAAGATTTGTATTGCTTTAATGATGAATCTCTTGCAAGAGCAGTATATGCATCGGATATTCCGATTATATCGGCGGTCGGTCATGAAGTTGATTATACAATCTGTGACTATGTTGCAGATATGAGAGCTGCGACGCCTACTGCTGCTGCGGAGATTTGTCTTCCGAGATTTGAGGACGCGAATCTCAGAATTGAATCCACATTTAATTCTTTAAAAAATTCTATGGCTGGATATATCGGTGCTCGTAAAGCAAATCTTACATATCTTTGTAATCATAAGGCTTTGGAAGGCCCTAAATTTGCCATTAATTTAGAGAAGGGAAAGATTGACAGACTTATTTCCGATTTGAGAAATTCATGTCAGAAATGTATGTCGGACAGAGATGCCAAGCTCAATCTATTAATTAATCAGACAGAATCATTAAGCCCGCTTAAAGTTCTTTCAAGAGGTTATGCGATTGCTTTTGACGATGAAGGTAATTCAATTCTTTCTGTCGGTAGTGTTAAATCGGGTGATAAAATAAAAGTTAAGGTCTCTGACGGTCAGATTTATGCTGATGTTTTGAGTACTTCGACTGAGGAGTGATTATTATGGAAGAAAATTTCGTTTACGAAGATGCTGTTTCTGAACTCGAGAACATAGTTGAGAAACTAAACGGCGGTAAGTGTTCTCTTGATGAGTCTATTGCTCTTTACACAAGAGGCGTTGAGCTTGCTTCTGCTTGCAAGAAAAGACTTTCTGAGATTGAGCAGAAGATTTCCGAGGTAAATCTTTCGACATTCGAAGAGGATAGCTTCATTGAAGAGGTGGATAATGAGTAATTTCTGCGATTACAATTCCATAAACGATTATGTATCCGAACTATTAAACAAGGAGTTTGACGGTTTGTTTGCCGATGGTGAAGATATAACCGTTAAAGCTTCTTTATATAGTCTTTGTGCAGGCGGAAAGAGAATAAGACCTGCATTATTTATGACTGTCTCGAAAATGCTCTCTATAGATGAAAGTGTTGCAATTAAGTTTGCCTGTGCACTTGAAATGATTCATACATATTCTTTGATTCATGACGATCTTCCTTGTATGGATGACGATGATTTAAGAAGAGGCCGTCCTACATGCCATAAAGCATACGGTGAGAATTTTGCGGTTCTTGCGGGTGACTGCCTTCTTAACAGAGCTTACGAGATTCTTTTCGAGACATGTAAAGGAAATCCTTCATTAATAACAGCTGCTTCCTATATTGCGGACAGAGCAGGAATTAACGGAATGGTGGGTGGACAAAGTATCGATTTATTCTCTGAGGGCAAGGAGATAACGCTTGAAAGACTTAAAGAACTTCAGGCAAAAAAGACCGGTGCGCTTTTACAGGCTGCCATTGTTACTCCTGCTTATATGAGTTCGGATAAAAACGATAAAGTTATTGAACTTCTTGATAAGCTGTCGTGTTCTTTGGGACTTGCTTTCCAGATTAAAGACGATTTGCTTGATGTTACCTCAAATGCAGAGACTTTAGGGAAGAGCATCGGTAAAGATGAAAGAGACAATAAGTCTACTTTCGTTACTTGTTTGGGATTTGATAAAGCTTCGGAGTTTTTCGAGAATGAAATGAAATCGGCATATAATACGCTCGACGAGATTAAAAATCTGCCGAAGGGTTATGATGTCTCGGAACTTCGCGTTATAACAGATTTTCTTATGAAAAGAGATCGCTGAAATTGGAATATAAGTACATTAATCAAAACTTAAATTTTGAAAAGTTATCTTCGATGTCTGATAAGCAGCGAACAGAGCTTTGTGCCGAAATTCGTGACAGAATTTTAAATGTCGTATCCCAAAACGGAGGCCATCTTGCGTCTAATTTGGGAACGGTTGAACTTACCGTTGCTTTGCTTAGTGTTTTCGATTATGAGAAAGATAAATTTGTTTTTGATGTAGGTCATCAGACATATGCTTATAAGATTCTTACCGGAAGAAACGAGAATTTTGATACACTTCGTCAAAAAGGCGGTGTTTCGGGATTCCCGAGAATCAGCGAGAGTAAATATGATTCTTTTGATACCGGACACAGCGCAACTTCCATATCTGCTGCATTAGGTATAGCGAGGGCTAACAGGCTCCTTCATAAAGATTCATCCGTAGTGGCGGTTATCGGTGACGGTGCTTTAACCGGCGGTCCTTCATATGAAGCAATTAATGATTTGGGTCACGCCAAAGAGAAGATGCTTGTAATTTTGAATGATAACGAAATGAGTATCGATAAGAACGTTGGCGGCCTTTCCAAATATTTAAGAAATCTTCGTATGTCTTCCGGATATATTTCCGTTAAGAAATCCGTAGATCAGGTTTTGAAAGAGAATTTCCCTGTATTGTCTAAGCCTTTGGTAAAGTTGATACTTGCAGTTAAAGACTTCTTCAGATTTTTGATTTACCGTAAAAAACCTACGTTCTTTGAGGACTTGGGACTTATTTATTACGGTCCTGTCGACGGTCACGATATGAAGGCTTTGATAAAGGCTTTTAAGGCGGTTAAACAGATAAATGATCCTGTTATCCTTCATGTTTGCACTCAAAAGGGAAGAGGTTATAAGTTTGCCGAGGAAAATCCTTCTAATTATCATGGAGTAGGTCCTTTCGATTTGGAGAAAGGTGTTGTCTCGAAAACGGGCGTTACAAGCTTTACTTCCGCATTTTCGAGAAGTATTGTTTCCATCGCGAAAACAAACAGAAAAGTAGTAGCTGTTTGTGCCGCAATGACTTCGGGTACAGGTTTGGACGAATTTGCCAAGCTTTATCCTAACCGTTTCTTCGATTGCGGAATTGCCGAAGAACATGCCGTGACAATGGCAGGAGGTCTTGCCGTTAACGGATGTATTCCTGTAGTAGCCGTATATTCCACTTTTATGCAGCGTGCTTTTGATCAGATACTTCAGGATTGTTGCTATATGAATAATCATGTTGTATTCTGCCTTGACAGAGCAGGATGCGTAGGAAACGACGGTCATACTCATAACGGACTTTTCGATTTATCTTATATGAATATGATGCCGCAGATGACAATTCTTTCACCTCGTGATTATACCGATTTGGACTATTGTCTCGATTATGCGATTAATAAAATGAAGGGTCCTGTCTGCATAAGATATCCGAGAGGAAGTTCTAAATATGACGACTGTCTTTATTCGGATATTAATGATCTGCTTAAGCCGCATGTTGCGGAAGATGACGGTGATGATTTTGCGGTAATATCCTTCGGTCAGATTCAGAAGAATTGCGATTTGGCTTTCGAAAACCTCAAAGCCGAAGGTTTCAGCGGTAAATTAGTTAATCTTACATGTGTAAAGCCGCTTCCTTCCGACAATTTGTTTGACATACTTAAAAATGTCAAAACGGTATTTGTTGTAGAAGAAGGTATTGTTGAAGGCGGCATCGGAGATTCTTTAATGAGAGAACTTTATGCGCGTGGTTACGGCGGAGTAATTAAGTCTTATGGGTTTACCGATTCGATGGTCAGAGCCGGAACCGTTGATGAACAGTGGGACGATTTCGGACTTTCCGTTTCAAAACTTTCCCAATCTTTCATTGATACCTTAAAGAACAAGTCTTAATTGTTTTCTTAATCACGAAAATGTTTTAAAATATAAAACATATCATTTGTGGAGGCAGTATGCGTTTCGGTATTTATTCTAACAGTAATCGAGATATTAATTATGAGACTGCCAAATATGCGGCTCAATTAATCATCTCCAAGGGTGGGGAGGTTTCTTTTGAGTCTTTTCTTTTTGATAACGAGAATTTAAACGTTATTAACGGAGTTGTTTTCGAAGGGTTTTCGAACTGTGATTTGATTATTTCTGTTGGCGGAGACGGAACGCTTCTTTATGTTGTTTCTCATTACAGAGACCTTTTGATTCCTTTTGTCGGAATCAATAAGGGAAGTATCGGTTTTCTTACCGAAATCGATATGGAAAGAATTGAAGATTCGATTGACAGACTTATCTTAGGTAACTACGAAATCGTTGAAAGAACTCAGCTTTGTTCGGAAGTTTACGATAAGAACGGTGTTCTTAAGGCAACTGAATTCAGCTTAAATGACTGTGTTGTTTCGAGAGGTGCCAAACTTCATGTTGTTAAACTTGACGTTTACATAGACGGTCAATATGTCGAGAAATTTTACGGTGACGGTATAATTGTATCTACGGCAACCGGTTCAACTGCATATTCGCTTGCTGCAGGCGGTCCTATATTGCTTCCTGATATGACGAATATTCTTGTAACGCCTATATGTTCACATACTTTGCAACATTCAAGCTATTGCATAGGTAATACAAACAGAATCGAAGTTGTTGTTAATAACTTTGAGACTGCACCGATTATTTGTCCTGACGGAAGAGATTCCGTAGTTTTGGAACCGGAAGACAAAATTGTTATTTTCGCTGCAGAGCAAAAAGTTAAGACTATTATGATGGGATACAACAACTTCTTCCAGAACGTAAGGAAGAAGATTACTCAGAGAGGAAGTTTCTATGAAGAACGCAAAAAATGATCGACAGGAAATGATCCTTAAACTTATAAAGGATAACGTGATTTCTACTCAGGAAGAACTTACCGCTCTCATGAAAGAAAAGGGATACCAGGTAACACAGGCTACCTGTTCCAGAGATATAAAAGAACTGGGGATTATTAAAGTAACTCTTCCTAATCAGAATTTTAAGTATGCAGTACTTGAAAGAACCGGAGATATCGCTCCGGGTCGTCTTTTGAGCGTTTTTGCGAATTCTCTGATTTCCTGCAAAAGTGCTATGAATCTTGTAGTTGTAAAAACTCTTCCGGGTATGGCGGCAGCTGCGGCATCAGCATTGGATTCGCTTCATCTTCAGGATGTTGTAGGCACGATAGCGGGTGACGATACTGTATTTGTTGCAACTGACAGCATTGAAGCAGCTCAGGCACTTGTTTATACAATTAACGATATGATAAGTAACGCGTCCGAGGCTTAATATGCTTGTCAGACTTGAAATCACGGATTTTGCTATTATTTCACATATTGTTTTCGAGCCCGAAAACGGTCTTAATGTCATTTCGGGTGAAACAGGTGCAGGAAAATCACTTCTCATAGATGCGATCGGCCTCATTATGGGAAACAAAGCTTCCAAAAACCTTATTAGGCACGATTGTAACAAGGCTTCGGTAGAAGCTGTTTTTACTTTAACCGATCGCGAGAGTGATTCTGTATCTGAAACGCTTAATGAGAACGGAATAAATGTCGAGGATAACCAGTTAATCGTTCTTCGAGAGATTTTTCAGGATGGCAGAAGTTCCGCCAGAATTAACGGCAGAGGCGTAAATCTTTCTGTTTTGTCTTCCTTGATTAACGGACTCATTGATATTCACGGTCAGCATGATAATCAGAGGATTTTCGATGAGAAAACACATGTTTTTCTTTTGGATAAGTTCGGCGGCAGTGAAGTTGCCGATGCTTTAAACGAATATACAAAAATTTTAAATGAA
The DNA here is from genome assembly GCA_045598625.1 of Saccharofermentans sp. GTDB lineage: Bacteria > Bacillota > Clostridia > Saccharofermentanales > Saccharofermentanaceae > Saccharofermentans. Next base: position 36,987 of record JAZLML010000040.1, on the reverse strand, counting down.
TATAAGAGTACTGTGCTTAAAATCAGAGATTTGGGGGCTTCCCCGGAAAAACTTCAAAAAAGAAGAGAATATCTTGAGTTTGCATACGAACGTATTTCAGATGCCGGTTTTAAGACCGGTGAAGAGGAGGAACTTCATCTCAGAAAAAAGAACATAATGCAGGCTTCTTCCGTAAATGAGTGTCTTTCTTCAGCCGAGCAGTTGTTAAGTTCTGATGCTGATTCGGTTAAAGAGAAGCTTTTTGCTGCACTTTCGGCTATAAACAGGCTTGTTAAAATTGATGAGTCCTTCAAGGATTTATCCGATCGACTTAATTCATGTTATTACGAATTGGAATCAGTTACTGATGAAATATCGAGTGAACTTAATAAAACAGATTTTTCCGAACAGGAACTTAATGAGGTTGATAACCGTTTGAGTCTTCTCTACGATTTGAAGAGTAAGTACGGAGATTCCATTGAGGAAATCAATGATTTTATGAAGTCTGCCGAGAAGGAAATATCTGAAATTGACAATAACGGCAAAGTTTTGGATGAACTTCGTGCCGAGAGAGTAAAAATTGAGAAGCGTTTGCTTGAGTCTTCACGAAAACTGTCCGAAATCAGAAGAGCCAATGCTTCAAAACTCGGTAATCTTATCATAAAAGAACTTTCCGAACTTGAGATTCCTTCTGCACGTTTTGATGTTGAGTTTACTGAAAGAAGTAAAGAAAGATATTTTTCTTCCTACGGTACAGAAGATATAAAGTTTGTATTTAGTGCAAATCCGGGCGAAAGTTTAAAACCTTTGAGCAAAATAGTATCGGGCGGTGAAGCTTCGAGAATTATGCTTGCGGTTAAGAAAATCCTTTCGGGTGCCGATGAGACTGCAACTTTGATTTTCGATGAGATAGATACCGGTATATCAGGTGCAGCATCTATTGCAGTAGCAACCAAACTTAAATCCATCTCAAAAAAACACCAGGTTTTGTGCGTATCTCATACTGCGCAGATTGCGGCGTGCTCCGATTGCAGCTGGTTTCTTAAGAAGGAATCTGATTTGGTTTCTTCTTATGCATACATTAACAGGCTTGATGAGAATTCAAAAATCACGGAAGTATCAAGACTTTTGTCTGGAACATCAAGTGAGGAGTCAATCAACCTTGCCAAGAACCTCATCGAGAGCTTTTCTGACATCTGATTTGTACTTTTCATCAAAAAGTTCCATCATATCATTAGGAAGATCCGATCTAAAAAGCATTTTTTCTCCCGAAATAGGGTGACATAACTCTAAGTAATAAGCATGAAGTGCCTGTCGGCCTATTTTCTCGTCGATTGTTTTCGAATTTGGATATAAATCGCTCGGATTATCTTTGGAATTTGGTCCGTAAAGTCCGTCACCGACAAGCGGATGCTTAAGATAAGTGGAATGAACTCTGATTTGATGACATCTTCCGGTCTCCAATACGAATTCCGTAAGTGAAATATTATTAACATCGTCATAGAACAAAACTTTATAATGAGTTATTGACGGATATCCATTCGGATCAACATCTCTTATCATTATGGTATCCGGTCTTCTTTTGATCGGTAAATCTATTGTACCGAAGTCATCATCAAATCTTCCGTATTGAACAGCCAAGTACTTTTTCTGCATTTGTCCTTCGCAAATTTGATTATGTGCGTAACCGTTTTTGGCAATTGAAATAAGACCTGATGTTTCTCTGTCAAGTCTCGTTACAGGATGAAGTGAATTATCGGAAAGTGCAGTAAGGAGCGAGTCATCAAGATGACCGTGGGTTGGGTGAGTAACCATACCTGCAGGTTTCTCGCATACCGCAAACCAATCATCCTCATAATAAATTATGATTCCGCTGTCCGTTTTTAATCTTCCGGAGTCATCTTCGTAAGCACAATAAATCTCGTCACCTGCGTTTACGGTGTCAATAACTCTTCTGTGAACACCGTTTACGTCCATTGTGCCGTATAATTTGACCTTCTTAATCATGTTATTACTCATATTGAGTTCAGCTTTAAGAATGTCTCTAATTTCTTTTCCGTCGTATTCTTTTTTGACCCTAAAAGTGATTTGCATATATATCCCGTAAACATTTAAAAGTTAAGGCTATTATACTTTGATTTTCCCGTCGATTGTCTCATAAAAAAAGTAATAAAAAAAGCATTTTTTTTGTTGTTTCATTATATATATTATGTTAATCTAATCGACGGGAGGTGAGTCACAGTGTCTATTAAAAAATTGACTCCGGAAGAACAGGCTACCAAATTTGAAGCCCTTCTTTCTGAAAACAGAGGTCAGGGCCAGAAAGCTTTGATGGGTACTTTGAAGCAGGCACAGGAGATATATGGATATCTTCCTTTGTTTGTTCAGCGTAAAGTTGCCGATGCACTTGAAGTTTCAGTTGCTGAAGTTTATGGCGTTGTCTCATTCTATTCTTTCTTCTCTTTGAAGCCAAAGGGAGAAATTGCATTTAATGTATGTCTCGGTACAGCATGTTACGTTAAAGGTTCACAGGCTATACTTGATAAGATCGAGAATTGTATCGGTATCAAGTGCGGTGATGTTACAGACGATGCTAAGTTTTCTATATCTGCCTGCCGTTGCGTAGGTGCTTGCGGTCTTGCACCGGTATTCCTCGTAAACGATGATGTTTACGGCAGATTAACACCTGACGATGTTCCGGGTATCATTGCTAAGTATAAGGAGGAAGCATAATGGCTGATTATCGTTCTTATATCCTTGTTTGTTGTGGTACCGGTTGTACTTCTTCTGGTTCTCAAAAGATTTTGGAGAAGTTAAATGAGATCATCTCAGCAAAGGGTTTGTCAAATGAGGTTAAGGTTTCAAAGACAGGTTGTTTCGGTCTTTGCGCTGCCGGTCCTATTGTTGTTGTAAAGAACAAGCAGGACGACGGTGAGTTCTCTGAAACTATGTATTATCGTTGTGTTGAGGCAGATGCTGAAGAGATTGTTAATGAGCATATCATTAACGGTAAAGAAGTTGAGAGACTTCTTTCTACAGGTAATCCTGCATCTAACCCACATGATTTCTATGGAAAGCAGGAGCGTATCGCACTCCGTAACTGCGGTAAGATTAATCCTGAAGATATCAATGATTACATTGATAATGACGGATATAAGGCTATCGCTAAGATTCTTAACGAGAAGATTACTCCTGAAGCAGTTATTCAGGAAGTTTTGGATTCCGGTCTTCGCGGACGTGGTGGTGCCGGATTCCCAACCGGAAGAAAGTGGTCTTTTGTTGATAAGTCACAGGAAATCAGATACGTTTGTTGTAACGCCGATGAGGGAGACCCGGGTGCATTTATGGACCGTTCCATCCTCGAGGGTGACCCACACAGTGTTATCGAGGCTATGACAATTGCTGCTTATGCAATCGGTGCTCATCAGGGTTATGTATATGTACGTGCTGAGTATCCAATCGCTGTTGAAAGACTTTCCATCGCTATCGAGCAGGCTAAGGCTAACGGTTATCTCGGTGATAACATCCTTGGTTCCGGTTTTGATTTCAATCTTGATATCAGACTTGGTGCTGGTGCATTCGTTTGTGGTGAAGAGACAGCTCTTATGCGTTCTATCGAAGGCAAGAGAGGTAATCCTACACCTCGTCCTCCATTCCCGGCTGTTAAGGGTCTTTTCGGTAAACCTACAGTTCTTAACAACGTTGAGACATACGCTAATATCCCTGTAATCATTAACAAGGGTGCTAAGTGGTTCGCTTCCAGAGGAACTGAGAAGTCAACAGGTACTAAGGTATTTGCTCTCGGTGGTAAAGTTAATAACGTTGGTCTTGTTGAGGTACCTATGGGTACAACTATCCGTGAGATTGTTTTCGATATCGGTGGCGGTATTCCTAACGGTAAGGCATTCAAGGCTGTTCAGACAGGTGGTCCTTCCGGCGGATGTATCCCTGAGTCTTTGATTGATACTCCGATCGATTACGATAACCTCGTTGCTGTTGGCTCTATGATGGGTTCAGGCGGAATGATCGTAATGGATGAAGATACTTGTATGGTAGATATCGCTAAGTTCTTCCTCGAGTTTACGGTAGACGAGTCTTGCGGTAAGTGTTCTCCATGCCGTATCGGTACAAAGAGAATGTTCGAGATCCTTACAAGAATTACTGATGGTACAGGTACACTTGATGATATTCAGGCTCTTGAGGATGTTGCTACAGCTCTTAAGAACGGTTCTCTCTGTGCTTTGGGCCAGACAGCTGCTAACCCAATTCTCTCTACATTGAAGCATTTCCGTAATGAGTATGTTGAGCATGTAGTTGATAAGAAGTGTCGTTGCGGCGTTTGTAAGAAGCTCATCACATATTCTATCGAGCAGGATAAGTGCTTCGGTTGCGGTATGTGTGCTAAGGGATGTCCTGCAGAGGCTATCTACAAGACTGATTACACAGCACCTGGAAAGAAGCTTCCTGCAATGCAGATTGATGCATCTAAGTGCGTTAAGTGCGGTGCTTGTATCGATACATGTAAGTTTAAGGCTATCGTTAAGAAGTGATAAGAAAGGAGATTTAAGAAAATGGCTGATGATATTAAAATGGTCAATCTTACCATTGACGGTGTAGCAGTTTCTGTTCCTTCTACTTATACAGTTCTTGAGGCTGCAAGAGCAGCCGGAATTAAGATTCCTACACTTTGCTATTTGAAAGATACAAACCAAATCGGTGCTTGCCGTGTTTGTCTTGTTGAAATTGAAAAAGCTCGTGCACTTGCAGCTGCATGTGTACAGCCTGTATCCGAGGGCATGGTTGTTCATACAAACAGTCCTAAGGTACGTGCTACAAGAAAGAATACTCTCGAGATGATCCTTTCCGATCATAACGTTGACTGTCTTTCATGTATCAGAAACGGTAACTGTGAGCTTCAGTCTCTTGCTGAAGAGTATGGTATCCGTAAGGTTACATTTAAGGGCGTTAAGTCCGCTTCCGTTCTCGATGACAAGTCCTTCTCTATCGTAAGAGACGGTTCTAAGTGTGTTAAGTGCGGTCGTTGCGTTGCTGCTTGTAAGAAGCAGAGCGTTGGTGTATTAAGCTTCCTCAACAGAGGTTTCGAGACATCCGTAGGTCCTGCTTACGATATCTCTATGGCTGAAGCACCATGTATTTACTGTGGTCAGTGTATTGTTTCCTGTCCTGTTGGTGCTCTTTATGAGAAAGAAGAGACAGAGAAGGTTTGGGATGCAATCAACGATCCTACAAAGCATGTTGTTATGCAGGTTGCTCCTGCTGTTCGTGCAGGTATCGGCGAGGAGTTCGGTCTCCCAATCGGTACTCGTGCAACAGGCAAGATGTTTGCTGCTATGAAGCGTCTCGGTGCAGATAAGGTATTTGATACCAACTTCGCTGCTGACCTTACAATTATGGAAGAGGGTGCTGAGCTTCTTAACCGTATTAAGAACGGCGGAGTTCTCCCTATGATTACTTCTTGTTCTCCAGGATGGATTCGTTTCTGCGAATTCTATTTCCCTGAGTTCATTCCTAATCTTTCTTCCTGCAAGTCTCCACATGAGATGGAAGGCGCTCTTATTAAGACTTACTATGCTGAGAAGAACGGCATCGATCCTAAGGATATCGTAGTTGTTTCCGTAATGCCTTGTACTTCCAAGAAGACAGAGGCTGCTCGTGAACAGCTTGTTAACAAAGACGGTCTTAAGGATGTTGATATCGTTATCACAACACGTGAGCTCGCTAGAATGATTAAGCAGGCAGGCTTGAACTTTAATGCTCTTCCTGATGAAGGTCCGGATGAGGATCTTATGGGTGAGTACACAGGTGCAGGTGTTATCTTCGGTGCTACCGGTGGTGTTATGGAGGCTGCTCTCCGTACAGTTGCTGATATCATGGAGGGTAAGGATCTTCCTGATTTTGAGTATACTCAGGTTCGTGGTGTTGAATCTGACATCAAGGAAGCTACTGTTACTCTTGCAGGTAAGGATATCAAGGTTGCTGTTGCTCATAGCACAGCTGCTGCTCGTGAACTCCTTACAAAGATTAAGAACGGTGAAGCTAATGACTACGCATTCATTGAAGTTATGGGTTGTTCCGGCGGATGTGTTTGCGGTGGTGGTCAGCCTATCGTTGATGCACAGACACTCATGGATATCGATCTCCGTGCTGAGCGTGCTAAGGCTCTCTACGAGGAAGATAAGATTATGCCTGAGCGTAAGTCTCATAAGAACTCTCAGGTTGATAAGCTCTATAAGGAATTCCTTGGCGAGCCTAACAGCCACAAAGCTCATGAGTTGTTGCATACAACTTATGTAAAGCGTGAGGTTTACCCTGATTCTGTTCTTGAGAAATAATCTTTTTGAATTTAAGATTTAATTCTGTCCCGAGCAAGGAAACTTGTTCGGGACATTTTATTACTTAAAAAACGCGCTATCGGTTATAAGAAAAGCCATTTTTATTGACATTTCTCGTTTTTATTTCTACAATTAAACGTGGTAAATTTTGTTTATCAAAATAATTAATAAAATTGCATGTACTTTGACAATTTAATATTTGGAGGTGAGTACCAACATGGAGTGGTGGATTTGGCTTATATTCGCTGCTTTATTGGTTGTCGGTATTCTTTTAGGAGCTCTTTTTGTATATCTGTATTATAAAAGAGGTTTGTCAGCTGCACAGGTTAAGTTGCAGGAGGACACACAAAAGGCTGAAGCAGACGCAGAAAAAATTACTGCCGATGCACAAAAGAATGCTGAAAGCCGCAAGCGCGAATTACTGTTGCAGGCTAAGGAAGAAATCACAAACGCTCGTTTGGAATTGGAAAGAGATGTTCGTGAAAGAAAACAGGAGCTTGCAAAAGAGAGAAACAGACTTGATCAGAAAGAAGAGGTTCTCGACCGTAAGATTTCCAATGCCGAAGCCAAAGAGGCAGACATTGAAACTAAGAAAGCAGAGATTGCTGAAGTTGAACAGCGTGTTCGTGCTTTGGAAGTTCAGAAATCACAAGAACTCGAGAAGATATCCGGTCTTTCTGTAGCAGATGCCAGAACATTGGTTATGGAAGCTGCCGAGCGTGAGTATAGTCATGATATGGCTACAATGCTTAAGCAGATGGAAGACAAGACCAAGGCAGAAGCAGACAGAATCGCAAAGGATATTATTGTTAATTCCATTCAACGCTATGCTTCGGATTATGTGTCTGAGGTTACTGTTTCGGTTATTTCCTTGCCAAGTGATGAGATGAAGGGTCGTATTATCGGTCGTGAAGGTCGTAATATCAGAGCCATTGAGACAATTACAGGTGTAGATTTGATAATTGATGATACACCGGAAGCTGTTATTCTTTCATCTTTTGATCCGATCAGACGTGAGATCGCAAGAATCACGATTGAGAAATTGGTTGTTGACGGTAGAATTCATCCGGCAAGAATTGAGGAAATGGCAAACAAAGCCAAAAAAGAGGTTAACCAAACCATTAAGCAGGAAGGCGAGAGAGCTGCTTATGATACAGGTGTAATGAATTTGCATCCTGAAATTATTAAATACCTCGGTCGTCTCCGTTATCGAACAAGTTTCGGTCAGAATGTATTGCAGCATTCTATTGAAGTTTGTTGGTTAGCTGGAATGATGGCTTCTGAGTTAGGTTTGGATGAACAACTGGCAAGAAGAGCCGGTTTGTTACACGATATTGGTAAGGCTGCTGATTTTGAGCTTGACGGTTCACATATTGAACTCGGTGCCGATATCGCAAGAAAATATAAAGAATCGCCTGAAGTAATTAACGCTATTATGTCTCATCACGGTGATGTGGATCCTGAGACACCTATAGCCGTTTTGGTAGCAGCTGCAGATGCTATTTCAGCTGCAAGACCGGGTGCACGCAGAGAGAATCTTGAAACATATATCAAGAGAATCCAGAAACTTGAGGAAATTGCAACAAGCTTCGAAGGAGTCGAGAAGAGTTATGCAATTCAGGCCGGTCGTGAAATTCGTGTAATAGTTTCTCCTGATAAAGTAGGAGATGATGATATGATACTTAAAGCAAGACAAATCTGTAAAAAGATTGAGGATGAGTTGGATTATCCCGGTCAGATTAAAGTTAATATTATTCGTGAGACTCGTGCAACTGATGTTGCAAAATGATGAAGTTACTGATTTCATTTATAAAGAGACGTGTTAATGCACGTCTCTTTTTTATTTTTAGGGTTTCTATGATAAAATATTCGGGTTAATGGAGGAAAGTGATGAAAGTTTGTTTTATCGGTGATTTGGTAGCTCAGCCGGGCAGGAGGATTATTAAGTCTGTTTTGCCTGATTTCTTGAGAACTCACAGCATTGATTTTTGCATTGTTAATGCCGAAAATTCAGCGCATGGGTTGGGTGCTTCCATTAAAATTGTCGATGAACTTCATGACTTGGGATGCGATGTTGTTACGATGGGAAATCATACTTTCTCTAATTACGATTTCATAAGACAGGCTAAGTCACGTTCTTTTGTTGTAATTCCTTCAAATGTTTCGGATTCTTGGGAAGGAAACACATATACCGTAGTTTCAAAGAATAACCTCAAGCTTGCCGTTTTTAATTTGATGGGGCAGGTTGATATGGGTATTTATTCAGATTCTCCTTTTGTAAAGGCTGATTCTGTTATCAATGAACTTAAGTCTCAAGGAATCAGAAACATTATTTTGGATTTTCATGCCGAAGCTACAAGCGAAAAACGCGCTATGGGATTTTACTTAGACGGAAAAGTGTCTGCGGTTATTGGTACTCATACCCATGTTCAGACTGCTGATAATCAGGTACTCAGAAATGGTACCGGCTATATAACAGATGTAGGTATGACAGGTGTAGTAGATTCTATACTCGGTATGGATACCGATACATCGTTAAAGAGATTTTTGACTAAATTTCCTATTAAGTATGAGCCTGCGGAAGGTCCTGCTTTTATGTGCGGTGTTATAGCAGATATTGATGATAACGGTTTGTGCCGTGAAATAAAGAGGTTTTGTGAATATGAATGATTCAGATAAGAAGAATGAGGCCGGTACTCTTTTGGTGCTGACTTTATGTTATTTCGTAAGTTTTCTTTTGATTTTTGTTGATTGGTTTACCAAGTATGTAGTTTCTCATAACATGAGCCTCGGCGGACAAGTAAACGTAATTAACGGTTTTTTATCTTTGTACTATGTCAGAAACACTGGAAGTGCTTTCAGTTTCTTGGCTGATACAAATTGGGGTATCTACTTTTTCTCTGTTGTTTCATTTATTATGGGCATAGCACTTATATGGGCTGTTAAAAGATCGTTAAGATGCAACTATATGCTTTTTACGGTTTCACTAGTTTTATTGATTGCAGGTGCATTCGGTAACCTTATAGACAGAGTCAGATTTCATTATGTAATTGACTTTATCAGATTTGATTTCGGCACTTACACATTTCCGATATTTAATGTTGCTGATATATGTGCAGTGTTCGGAACCATATTTTTAATCATTGTTCTTATTTTTAAGTCTTCTAAGATTGTGAACTTTTTCGATAAGAAGCAGGCTTGAGGTTATTATGATTCAAACACTTAAAGTAACTGAGTCAGGAAGCAGAATTGATGCTTATATTGCTGCCAATGTACCCGATATTTCCAGGTCATACAGCGGCCAATTATTGGATGACGGTCGTGTTAAAGTTTCCGGCATCAGTAAACTTAAAGCTAGTTATAAGGTCTGTGCGGGTGACATAATAGAGATTGATATTCCTGACCCTGTTATGACTGAGACAAAACCGCAGGATATTCCATTGGATATTGTTTATGAAGATAATGATTTGATTATCATTAATAAACCTCAAGGTATGGTAGTTCATCCTGCATGCGGTCATCATGAGGATACTTTGGTTAATGCACTGCTTCATCATTGTGAAGGTAATCTTTCGGATATTAACGGTGTAATTAGGCCCGGTATCGTTCACAGAATTGATAAAGATACATCCGGTCTTATGGTTGCATGTAAAAATAACGAGACTCATCAGATAATGGCCGATATGATGAGTCGCCATGAAGTTAAACGTAAATACAGATGTGTTGTTCACGGGGTTATTTCCGCTGATAAGGGTACTATTGATGCACCAATCGGAAGATCTTCAACCGACAGACGTAAAATGGCAGTTGTTCCTGACGGTAAGCCTTCGGTTACACATTTTACTGTTGTTAAACGATATAAGGATGCAACGGATGTTGAACTGCTTTTGGAAACCGGAAGAACACATCAAATCAGAGCTCATATGACATATATAGGACATCCTTTGATTGGAGATCCTGTATATTCCGGCAGAAGGAAGACATACGGTCTTGAAGGTCAGTGCCTTCATAGTAAAGAGATTTCATTTACACACCCGATAACAGGTGAATTAGTAAGTTATGAAATTGATTTGCCGGACTACTATAAAGAGTTACTCTCGAAGTTATTTGAGTTATAATATAAATTATGGTAATACGACTTGATGAATGTAAATCCGAAGCCTTGTTTGAAAACCTCGTTAAGAAGGTATCCGATTATTATGCCGTAAATATTGAAATTGACGGTCAAACAGCGGTTATCGAAGGTGAGAATTCATTATATGTTCATCGTGCCGAGAAGACATTAAACGCTCTTTCAATACTTTCACAAAAAGGAGATATAGACAGCGGTCTTATCGACTATTGTCTTATGCTATGTGATGAAGGTTCTTTGGATGATTTTGTTAATATGCGTGATGAAGTATTTTTTACTTCTTTTGCAGGTCGTCCGATAAGGCCAAAAACTTTGGGTCAAAGCCATTATATTGACGCTTTGAAAAGAAGCGAAGTTGTAATTTGCAGCGGTCCAGCAGGTTCAGGAAAGACTTTTTTGGGCGTTGCAATGGCTGTTAAGGCCTTTAAGAATCGTGAAGTATCTCGTATTATTCTTGCAAGACCTGCGGTAGAAGCGGGTGAGAAGTTGGGTTTTTTGCCGGGTGACATCGAAGAGAAGGTAAATCCTTATATGAGACCGATTTATGATGCTTTGGAAGCTTTGCTGGGACAGGAACTTTTCGACAAGTATTATGAGAAAGGGCTTATAGAAGTAACGCCTCTTGCGTTTATGAGAGGAAGGAACTTGGATGACAGTTTTGTCCTTTTGGATGAAGCTCAGAATACAACGTGCGAGCAGATGAAGATGTTTCTTACCAGACTTGGTTTAAACAGCAGAGCTTGCGTTTGCGGAGATTTCACTCAGGTTGATTTACCGCGCGGCGTTAAATCAGGTCTTCTTGATTCAATTGAAGTATTGAAAGATGTACAGGGAATTTCCGTAGTAAGTCTTTCGAATGCGGATATTGTCAGAAATCCGCTTGTCACGCGAATAGTAAATGCTTACAGCAAACGAGAGGAAACTAATGTATGAAACAGCACAGCAGCAATAAATTCATTAATTTTCTTATTGCGTTATTCTTATTTGCGGTTATTTCCGTAATGATGTTTTTCGGTTATGTTCCTACAACATATAATTACATTGTCGGTTCGGTAGCTGAGGACGATATTTATGCTTCGAGAAATGTAGTCGATATATATCAGACTGAATATAATGCGGTAGTTGCAAAAAACTCCGTAAATCAGGTTTTCATTATTTCAGACGAAATTTCTGAGGAAAACATTGACGATGTGACTTCGTTTTTTAATATTATTCGTCAAAGCAGAAATCAGCTCGTTACTCCGATGGGTACGCCGGTTGAGAATTTGTCGGAAGTTGAAGAGGAACTTGCTTCGACTGTCAGAACTACTTTCGGAATTGATTTTGATGCTGAAGATTCAAGATTTTTCTTCAATCTTTCTCTTTCTACTTTTAATATTTTTGAAGACAGAGCTGTTTCAGTTACCGAAGTTCTTATGATGAAGGGCGTTGATGCTGAGTCTTTGGAAACTTCGTTAAATGAAACTATTGAAGAATATGTTGATTCTACAGCTTCTTTCGCTGTTTATAAGGATGAGTTGTGTTCTTATCTTAATAGAATTATTGAACCAAACCTCACATTTGATTCCGTAGCTACTGCCGAGGCCGGCGAGATTGCTTATAACAATGCAAAAAGTGAACCGGTTATCGTTGAAAGAGGAACCAAAATTGTAGCTGCAGGTGAAGTTGTTTCGGAACATTCATATCAGTTGTTGGAAGATCTTGAACTCTTGTCGGACAGTTTTTCTTCGGTTGTAATTTACCTTAGAATAGCGGTTTATACGCTTGTTTTGATGGTAGCATTTGTTATTTTCTGTTCGAATCTGAAGAATGTTATTTTCAGCAGTGTCAGAATGTTCTGGTCTATGTTGGTGTTGTTTCTGATTCCGATATTTATTTCGATTTATGCATCAGAGTTTTCTGTATCTGCTGTGTTTGTTTTGTTCTTTACTACTATTTGTTCTACATATTTCGGAGCGTTTGACGGTGTTGTTCTTTCCGTTTTCGAGTTGTTCTTTATGTGGCCGTCTTATTCATTTGATGTTGAATCTTTGTTTATCACATTTGTCGGAGTTATTGTTTGTTCTTCTTTGGCAGCAAGAAGCAAGGTTAAGAATAATTCGGCATATATCATTATTTTCTCAACTCTTTCCGTATTCTTGTCTGCTCTTGCTTTTAATTTCCTTACGAACGGTTCTTCGGCTGATTATTCCGATTCATTGATTTGGAGTTCGGTTTCTTCATTGATTTCTGTAGTATCTGCTATCGGATTGATGCCTGTTTTTGAACTCATTTCAAATGCGGTATCTCCTGTAAGGCTTATTGAACTTTCACAGCTCGGTCATCCGCTTTTAAAGCAGCTTTCATTAGAAGCATCCGGTACTACTCAACATTGTTACAATGTTGCTAATCTTTCGGATGCTGCTGCTGAGGCAATCGGTTGCGATGCGCTTTTGTGCAGGGTTGCTTCCTATTATCACGATATCGGTAAACTTCAAAATCCACTTTATTTTACAGAGAATCAGGTTGACGTAAACCCTCATTCGGAATTGACACCTGAAGAAAGTACAGCAATTATTACTGCACATACCGATGATGGTATTAAGCTTGCAAAGAAGTATCGTTTACCACAGAGTATTATTGATATTATCGGCGAACATCACGGTAATATGTATCCTTATTATTTCTATAAGAAGGCTTGCGATATGGCAGATAAAGAGGGCAGAGAGCATCCGTCTGTAGATTCTTTCAGATATCGCGGCAGAATACCTCAGACACGTGAGTCTGCAATCATTATGCTTGCAGATACTTGTGAAGCGGCAATTAAATCTTTGAATACTAAAGATATCGAATTGACTGAAAGCAAGATTCGCCAATTGGTTAAAGGAAAGATTGACAGTGATCAACTTATTGAATCCGGTCTTTCTTTGGAAGATATTGAGAAAATTATTCGAGCTTTCTTAAATGTATATTCCGGTATGTACCATGAAAGGATAAAGTACCCTGAATGAAAATTTATATTACTGATAATCAGAAAAAATACGGTGAGGATTTTAAGCAAGAGTTTTTGAAAGACGCCGAGAATGTTTGTGTTGCTTTAAAATCCGATAAGAAAATTACCGATTTGTTCGAGAAATTTTACGATAACTCATATGTTAATGTTACTTTTGCAAGTAAGGCCAGAATAAGAGAAATCAATCTCGAGTACAGAAATATAGACAAGGCTACGGATGTTTTGTCATTCCCGATGCTTGATTTGATTGAGGGTAAATCCAATTCTTCTATCGGTTCCGAGTATTTTGAGTATGATGAAGATGGTAATAAAGTACTGTGTTTGGGAGATGTAGTTATCTGTCTTGAAGTTTGTGCAGATAATGCTCTTAAGTACGGCCACAGTTTAAGACGCGAGTCTGCATTTCTTTTTGCACATTCAATGCTTCATTTGTTGGGATATGACCATATTAAGCCTGAGGATGAGAAGAAAATGATTCCTCTTCAGAAAAAACTCATGGTTGATATCGGTTTGGGTTTTGAGGATGAAGAAGAATCTGTTTCAGGGTTCTCCGATTATGCTTCTTTAGATGAAGAGATTGTTTATGAGGCAGGATCTGTTTGTAAGCATGTTGGCTACTGTGCTTTGCTCGGAAGACCGAATGTAGGTAAATCTACTTTGATGAATTACATTATGGGGATGAAACTTGCCATTGTATCTCATAAGCCTCAGACTACGAGAACGAATATCAGATCAATTTATAACAGTGATGATACACAGATTATTTTCGTTGATACGCCCGGTGTTCATAATCCACATTCCGAGCTTTCGAGAATTATGGTAGAAAACTCATTTAACAGCGCGAAAAATGCCGACGTTGTTCTTATGATTGCCGACGGAAGATTTGAGAAACCTGCTTCCGTTGAGAAGAAACTTATGGAGCTTTGCAAAGCTAACGGTAAAAAGGTTATTCTTGCCGTTAATAAATCCGATGATGTTTCAAAAGAGAGTATTCTTCCTATTATTAAGAATTATTCCGAGCTTTTTGATTTTGATGAGATTATTCCTATAAGTGCAAGAACCGGTGACAATGTAGATATACTTATTTCGAAGATATCCGAGAGACTTCCTGAAGGGCCTCGTCTTTTCGATACATTTACCATGACCGATCAAACTGAAAGAGAAATATCGGCTGAGCTTATAAGAGAACAGATTTTGCATTATACAAATCAGGAGATTCCACACGGTACGGCTGTAGTAATCGACGAGTTTAAGGAAAAACTTAAAGATAATGCGGTTGATGAATATGATCGTGAGATGGTAGTTATTCATGCGTCCATTATTTGTGAGCGTGATTCGCATAAGGGAATTATTCTAGGTAAAGACGGTCAGATGATTAAACGAATCGGTTCTAAGGCCAGAGTTTCAATCGAGAGACTTTGCGGATGTAAGGTTTATCTTGATTTATATGTTAAGGTCAGAACAGATTGGAAGAATGATTCGTCATTCCTTAAATCCTTCGGTTATGAGGTAGAAGAGGATAAGTAATGGCTGATGCTGTAACCTTAAAGGGCATAGTGTTTCCTTGTTATGATTTCAAAGAGAAAGATAAACTTATCCCTTATCTTACTCGAGATATGGGTCTTATTAAGCTATGCGCCAAAGGTGCTTCGGGACGAGCAAGTAAATTTGCAGCTTTGACGGTTCCTTTCTCAATCTGTGATATTACTTTCACGGAATCTAACGGCTTTTTCTATGTTAAGGACTATGTTATTAACGAGTCTAATGCTTCCATACAGAAGTCTTTGGACTTAATAACGGCTGCATCACATATATATGAATGCGTTAAAGTATGTTCTTCTGATTCGGTCGGTTCGGATAAACTCTATGAATTGTGCGTTTATGCCTTATATAGTCTCAATATCGGTAAGGATTTTAAAACTGTATGTTCGCTATTTAACTGGAAATTGCTTGATATATTAGGTCTTTCGATTGTTTATACCAATTGTTCGTTATGTTCAGATCCGATTTCGGAAGACAAGAACTACCACTTAGGAATTAGTTCGGGTAAGCTTTTATGTTCTGCTTGTACATTGAAGCAAAATCTTAAGGATACCGTAGTAGTAAGCGGTAGAGTGTTAAGCTTTTTAAATGAGGTGAAAAAGGGAGAACCTAAGAAGATTTTCGCAATTAATGTTAGTGAAGAAATGCGACAATTCCTTGTAGAGTATACTGAATGCTGTATTTCTGCTGCTTTGGAAGCTGATTTGTTTTCGCTGAAGCATTATGAAGAAAATCTACTTAAGTTCAGTATTCCCAGTGATCCGGGAAAAGCATAATATATTCCGGTTTAGAAAGTCTTTCGTCAATAAGAAGTGCAAAGCCTGTATCATCTTCGGTTCTTATTACACGGCCGACAGCTTGTAAGACTTTCTCCCATCCCGGAAATCTATATGCAAAAGCAAATCCGTCACCGAATTTCTCAGAGTAGTAGTTAGACAGAATCTCTCTTTCAGGTGATATTTGCGGAATACCCACTCCGACGGTAATAACCCCCGATAATCTGTCTCCGACCAAATCGATTCCTTCACCGAAATGACCGCCCAATACACATGCGCCGAGTAAAATGTGGTCACTTTTCGAATTGAAGTTATCCAAAAACTCATCTTTTTGAACAGCATTCATATTTCGAGTCTGAATTACTAATTCACGTTTAATATTGTCTTCATCAGTTTCTTTCTCGAAAAATTCGGAAATCAGCTTGCAAACAGATTCCATATATTCGAAAGAAGGGAAGAATATCATAAAGTTTCCGGTTCTGTATTTAAGTTCCTCACATACTCTTTCGGCAATCCTTCGCGCCGTAAAAGCTCTGTCTTTATATGTTGTACTGATTGTATCTTCTATGATTACTTCAAGATTTTCCGGCGGGAAAGGCGAAGGAAGCTTAAGTTCTCTGCAGATATCATCGTTTTTACCTATAAGGCAGTTCTTATAGTATTCGTAAGGTGATAAGGTAGCTGAGAAAAAAACAGCCGAGTGCTTGTTCTCTATTTGTTCCCGAAGCTTATCAGATGCGTCGAGACACATTAACTTAACGATAAGTGAATTCTCAAACTTCTGAAGACAGGTTATATATGAATCGTTATAGTAATGCTCGATTATTGAAAGGAAAAATCTGCACTCAAAAAAGAACTCCATAACCTTGGATCTTAAATCTCCCTTTGAAAGTGTATCCATATAAGGAGATAAGAAATGAAGCGTCTTCCACATAAGTTCATAGAGCTTGCGAGGGACAGTTCTGGTACTTTGAAAACCGTTTATAACAAGGCATTCTTTCTCGGGTACTTCTTCCAAGGCTGAAAATGCCGACTGACAGTTGTCGGTCAGATGAAGAGCTACCTTAAAATACTGGTCCATTCTTAAAAGATATCCTTCAATCTTCGGATTTTTACCGTTCATGGCAACTATCAAGTCTTTAAGGAGTGCATAGTTAAATTCAGCGCTGAACATATTACGACTTCTGTCTATGAGATTATGAGCCTCATCAACCAAAAGCACATGATTTTGTTCGTCCTGGTCTTTAAAACATCTGATTAATGTAACACGCGGATCAAATGCGTGATTATAGTCACCAATGACGATATCACAGTAATTTAATGCATCTAAAGAAAGTTCATGAGGACAAATCCTGTGTTTCATGGCAACTTTGCTTACTATTTCAGGATTAATGTCATCGTAGTTTAAGACTTCTTCCAAAGCGGGCTTAAGTCTCGAATAGTAACCGATTGCAAGTTCGCAATACTTACTGTCGCATTTTCCTCCGTAAGGACACATGCTTTCTTTTGATGAAAGCAGAATAGACCTAATAAGAAGACCGCTTTGACGCATATCGTTAATTGCTTTAACTGCAACACGTCTGGTGGCTGTTTTCGATGTCAGATAGAAAATCTTATCGTATTGATTCTTAAGAAGACCTTTGACGGAAGGGTAAAGTGTTGAAATAGTTTTTCCGATTCCGGTAGGTGCTTCAACAAAAAGAGCCTCCATACATAAATCAGCCGTAAGAACATTCTTCATGAACTCTTTTTGACCGGCTCTGACTTTATCGTACGGGAATGTCATATGAGAAATAGACTCACGTGAATTGACCTGATAGTTAATCAGCTTCTCGGCGAACTCCATATATTCGCCGCAAATCTTCTCGAAAAACAGCATCGCGTCGTCGCGTGTATAATCGAATTCTTTAGAAATTGTCTCCAAGGTATTAATGGATACATATCTAAGCTGTAGCTTAATAAGCTCTAAATCAGGATGGTCAATCAGAAACAGGCTTCCGTAAAGCTTTAGCTGCGCCTCGTGTTCGTCACGCTTAAGTTTGTCGTAGGAAGAAATGTTGGAGTTAAAAGACTTGATTTCAATAATGAGAGGAACATTATCTTCGCTTACGGTTTTGACATCTGCGCGGCCGTTTATATTAAGAGTTAAAAAATCTCCCTCATATATTGTTTTTAAGGAAACTTCGGTTTCGATATTGTCGTTATAAATCTTCTTTAAATCATCGAAAACCTTACGATGAAGTCTTGTACCTTCGGTTCCTTTTATACTGCCGAAACTCCCCGAAGAGAGATTTCCGCTTCGGCATACGTATAAAGCAAGTTCTGTTACTGAGATGCTGATTTCTTTCGTTTCCATATGGATATTATATCTTAATATGGTTTGATTTTAGTATTAAACTAATGTAGAATACCTCTGTTAAAAGCGGATGTGGTGGAATGGCAGACACGCCAGCTTCAGGTGCTGGTGATGGCAACATCGTACGGGTTCAAGTCCCGTCATCCGCACCATATGTTTTTACTTTGAACTTTTGTATTGATGCTTTTTCCGTAGTTGGATACGATTCATTATTTCTGTTGCTTTCATAAGGTGGTGTTATCTGTTTGGATACAAATTTGATTTTAAAATATAGAAAAGAATGTATGGGCTTTGCCATTATATTAATTGTTTTATGTCATACATTGTATCCTGAGACTGAGTTTTTTTTATCTTTTCAGAGAATAACCCAAGTTGGAGTTGATATATTTTTCTTCTTATCCGGCCTTGGATTGTATTCGTCTTATTTTCATAATCCTTCTGAAATCGCTTTCTATAAGAAGCGCTTAAAAAGGATTTTGCCGTCGTATTTATTTGTAGTAATTGTATATTCTGTCTTTTGCCTGATAACTTCTTTTGATACCTTTACGGAATTACTGTATGACTATTCGCTGATTACTTTTTTTACTTCCGCCCGTACTGCTGAATGGTTTCTTGCATCAATATTGCTCTTATATCTTTTATTTCCGCTGATATATAGTCTTATTGAGAATGATAGAGCTGTAAAAATTCTGATACCTGCGATTATTGTTCTTTCTTTAGTCATTTCTCTTTTAAAAAGTATATCCGGTGATGTAAAAGTAATTAATGAACTCTTTTTTGTTCGTGTTCCGGTTTTTCTTTGCGGAGTCTATTTTGGTAAGAAACAGATTAAAGAGAAGAAGGTTATTCGTGTAAACGGCGTGGTTACTTTCTTTGTATTTTTGGTTTCCGTCGTGTTATGTATTGTAAATATTCGATTTAATACCAGAAATATGTGGTGGGTAATCAGAATTTTATTATTACCGATGTCTTTATCATTGTTGGTTTTGGTCTCGTCACTGTTCGGTATTTTGAAAGTTGGATTAATCAGAAAGTTATTTGGATTCTTTGGTACGATTACATTGGAATTGTATTTAATTCACGAAAAAGTTCAGACTATCGTTTTCGCCTATTTTTCTGATACCGGTCGCTTATCGTACGGTTTATGCATTGTTTTAACTGTTTCTGTATCGATTATTCTCTCATTTGTAGTATCGTTCATAATGTCAAGACTTACCGGAAGAAATAGGGAAGTGAAATCTTAATGATGTACGCAGTTATTGACGACAATAGAAAGATGTCGTAAGAACATATATGTTGCTTCGCTACGGAGAACCAATTAACGTGAGTCGCTCATTGCTTTTGCTTATAAGGATTTCAATGTTTTTCGGAAGCAATATATATCTTCGTGAGTATTGTCGATTGAATGATATAAGAAAGAAGCAGGTTATAAGGTGGCTGCTACCGATTGCGGCTGCTAGATTAAATGAATGGATGACCGAAAGTGAGATAAGAATAATTCTTAAGTATATTCGAAAACATATTTCACATAGATAGAATACCTGCATTTTGATGTTAGGTATATCCGTAATTAAGACGTAAGGCCAATGTTTAGTGAATCATGATGACATTCGATTATTCGGATGTCATTATTTTGTGCAATGTTTTGTTGACGTACAATATTATATGGCATATAATATTGTACAGATGAAAGAAAGGAGAAGGATATGGTATTTCAAATTGGTTCAACCTTGCTTGATGCATGTGTGTTGGCTGTTCTGGTCAAAGGCGATCAATACGGATATACGTTAACTCAGCAGGTAAAAAATGTTTTGGATGTCTCGGAATCAACCTTATATCCGGTTCTTCGAAGGTTGCAAAAGGATAATTGTTTGGAAACCTATGATGAACCTTATCAGGGAAGAAATCGTAGATATTACAGAATAACGGATACAGGTAGAGAAAAGTTCATGATGTATCAGAGTGAGTGGATAACATTTAAATCTACCGTAAGCGGTTTGTTGGAGGATAACGTAAATGGATAAGAACGAATATTTCTTAAAGCTTCGTAAAGAGCTTAAAAGAGTTTCACCGGAAGATATTGATGATGCCGTAAGATATTACGAAGAGTATTCCGAGGATGCAGGATTTACTGAAGGTGAGCAGTTGGTTAATGAGTTCGGTACTCCGAAGGATTTAGCTAAGAAAATCATTGTTGATATAGTTGATAAGAACTATGTAAATAATGAATCTAAGACTAAAGAAGAAAAAAAAGCAGAGAAGAAAAAAAAGGGTAAAACTACTGTAAGTACTCCGTTATTGGTTCTTTTGGCAATATTTGCGGTTCCGATGTCACCTGTAATTTTGGCACTTATCATTGTTTTGTTTGTTTTGATATTCGTTGTCTTTGTGGTTTTGGCAGCAATGATTGTTGTTTTCGCTGCTCTTGTTTTTGCAGGCTTAATATCTTTATTAGCAGGTGCCTTTTCAATCATTAAAAATCCGGGCGAAGCTATGGTAATGATAGGCACAGGCCTTATAGTTGCCGCTTTGGGCTACGGTTTTTGTATTTTGTTTGTATGGCTTATTAAGATGTTGTCTAAGGGATGCCTTAAATTAGGCGGTAAGATTGTTCATTCGAAGAAGGAGAAGAAATTAAATGAGTAAGTTTATCAAAGTATCATTAATAGTAATCGGTTCATGCATTCTTGCAGGTGCGATTCTTTTCGGTATAGGGTTTAAGTTGTGCGGCGGCGTTGTTGATTTTAAATACGATTTCAAGAGCGGCGAATTTGTTTCAAATAATGAGAAGTATGTTTTGGAGTTGACTGAACTTGATGAATTCAAAGAAATTGAAGCTGATTTAAGTATAGGAGATTTGATATTTATTAAATCCGATAAGTTTGCCATCGAATATGAATATTACGATGTTGAGCCTGAGTACAAAGTTGAAAACGGAAAGTTCACAGTTAAAACGCAGGATCTATATTTTTCTGTTTCATTCGATTTTAATACAGGTAATAGAAGTTTTATGAAGATATACTATCCGGAAGGTACAAAGTTTAGTAATCTTACTGTAGATTTGTCTTGCGGAAATCTTAACATTGACGGAATGAATGTTAGCGGAAAGACTGTTTTCGATAATTCATGCGGAAATGTAACTGTTAATAACTTTACTGCTGCCGATGTTGAAATCGATCTTTCATGCGGTGATTATTTCTCCGATAACATGATTGCTGACAGCATTATTTCTGATAACTCATGCGGTGATATTGAGTTTACAAATCTTACTTGTAATTCATACTTCGAATCTACAGGAAGTTCCGGAAATCTCGTTATTAAAGACTCAACTCTTAATGTGCGTTCCATCTTTGATGATTCCTGCGGTAATGTTGAATTGACAGGTGTATCCGTAGTAGGTGATATGGTAGCTGACTTATCCTGCGGTGACCTCGTTTTAAATGATTGCGAAGTTACGGGCAGCCTTTCGGGCGATTTAAGTTGTGGTAATGCTGATATTTCTTTGATTGGCGGCAACAGCTACGGATTTAATCTTGACTGTTCTTTAGGCGATATTAAGGTTGATGACTCGAAAACAGACGACGAGTATTCTTCTTCCGGGGACAATATGATTACAATCGATAATTCCTGCGGTGACATCAATATCGAGACGAAGTAATCCTACTGATAGATTTTGGGAGATATGGATAATGGGAAGAGTATTTAGATTTGTCGGCAGATTTTTACGTGGTCTTTTTGCGGCTGCCTTATTGTGAGGTTTTATTATCGAAGGAATTGACAGTTTCATCGACAACCTTCCATTAAATTATTTAGAATGAGGATATTTATGAAGAAGTTAATTAAAATGGCAGCGGTTTTGATGTCTGCTGTCATGTTATTGGGTTTACTTACTGCATGTAATGCTCAGCCTATTTCTGAAGCGGAAAAGAAGATATATGAGGGTTCCTACGAAGAGATTGTAAATAGTTTTTACGAGGACCACAAGGAAACTACGGCCGGAGCCATGGTTGGTATCTTTGATAATGAAGGAACAATCTTTGAAGGTTATTACGGTTATTCGGATTTGGCAAATGAAATAAAGGTTGATGAGAATACTGTAATTGACTGGGGGTCGACCACTAAGTTAATGGTCTGGGTCAGCGTTATGCAGTTGTGGGAACAGGGAAAGATTGATCTTGAGAAAGATGTGAGGGAATATCTTCCAGAGGGATTTCTTACGAATCTTAATTACGATAAGCCTATTAGAATGATTGATCTTATGAATCATCGTGCGGGATTCCAAGAATACTATACTGATATGATGCTGCGGGTAGACCAGCCGTTCGTATCACTTGAAGAATCTTTGAGATACGACCAGCCTGAACAGGTTTTCGAGCCGGACACGGTAACAGCATATTCTAACTGGGGCGTTGCTTTGGCCGGCTTCATTGTCGAAAGAATTTCGGGCGAGAGTTTTGTGGACTATGTTCACGAGAATATTTTCGAGCCGCTCGGAATGAAAGATTCAGCTTTGGCACCGGACCTTATGGATAATCCGAGTGTCAGGGAGAGACGTGATAAGCTTGTTTGCTATAACGGAACGATTCCTGCCGGAACAGAGTTTTACTACATTCAGCTATATCCTGCAGGTGCTTGTGTCTCGACATTGAAGGACTACATAACTTTTGCTTCATGTTTTGTTAAGGATGAATGTCCGTTGTTTGATAACCGGGAAACATATGATTTTATGCTTTCTGCTACTTCTTATTATGGTGACACGAATGTCGTAAAGAATGCACACGGTTTCTGGGCGCTTCCTTATGGTGCGAATACATATGGTCACGGTGGAAATACACAGTGTTGTTCTTCTTACGTTACATTCGATCCCGAGCAACAGATAGGCTGCGTTGTAATGACAAATCAGGGAGGGGAGTCGTACTATAACGGAGAGTTTTTTGAATCAATTTACGGACCTTCGATATGGAATTCTGTTACTAAAGATGTAAAACACGGACTATATCATGCTGCCAGAACTGTTTTGGATGGCCATTTCCGAATAACGGGCGAAAGTTATTTGACGGAAGATGAATTGAGTGAATGGTTTTGGACATATAACGAGAAGGACGGTATTCCAAAGATTGAGTATCCTTATGGCGATTACTACTATGTATCTGCGACGGAAGCAATGCCTCATATAATTCTATTTTACGGTTGGATATTATCGATTGTGTTTGCATTTGTAAGCCTGGTCGTAAAAGGCATCAGAGCGGTTGTCAGAAAGGTAAGAAAGAGTGATAAGAAGATATCTCTCGGTAGTCTTACAGGTTTAGCTTCGATTAACGAGTTGTTGATTGGTCTTGCGGGATTGGTTTTAATCGTGCTTGTTACAGGTTGGTTTCATCACACAACATATCTATGGATTTTTCCTGTTATCGGTGTGATGACTTTAGTCCTTGCAATACTTACAATTACTATGCTGATTAAGTTTATTAAAAGCGCTCGAAAAACATCCGTTATCCGCAATATCTATAATGTGTTCGCGATTCTCTTTGCTTTGATTAATGTGGCCTTTATAATTCTTGAGAAACTTTGGATGTAATATTTTAAGTTTCATAGTATCTTTGGGATTCTTGAAAATTTCTTAAACAGTGATTTACTATATTTTGATTATTTTTGATTAGTATTTAAGACGAACAGGAAAGAATTGCTGTTAAAGAAACAAAGTCAGGGGAGACTATATGAAAAGTAAGAAGAGAATCGTTAAAAAAGTTATTTTTGGTATATTAATTGCAATTGTAGTATTTATTGCAGTAAATATTATCGTTACCGAAGTATATGCAAGTAAGATACCTCATCATTTTGCATCTGCCAAAGAAGGCAGGGAACTTATTCTTTCCAATGAGTTCTACAATAACTATTCGCAAAACGATCTCAATATCAGACTTGCGAAAACTGATGCGACACTTGATGAATTTCTCGATAACTCTTCCGAGAGTGTTAAGAGTTTTAACATTTTCGAGAAGTTTTACATAGACAGCAGACTTGCCAATATGGCTAGAAGTCTGGATAGAAATGGTTACTCCATTCCGGAAATTGATACTATAACTTTTGTAAAAAGAGATATGTCGGTGGAGTTCGGTTGCAGCGGTTATACACACGGGAACGAAATCTATTTAAATTCGTCTTTGATTTTCGGATATACACTTATGAGTATTGATCCGCAAACCGATAATTTGATGGAAGAACTTCTATGGCATGAGATATTTCATGTGATTACGAGATTTAATCCTGAATTCAGAAGTCAGATGTATTCTTTGATTAACTTCTCCGTAACTGATTCGGATTATGTTTTGCCTTCGAGTGTCAGCGAATATATGCTTTGTAATCCTGACGTAGAACATCATGATTCATATGCAACGTTTGTTATAGACGGTCAGAATGTTGATTGCTTTATGGCATATGTCAGTACCGGACATTTTACGGAAGGCGAAGCCATCGATGATATTGCTGCACTTGTTCCCGTAGACGGAAGCGACACATACTATACTTCAGACCAGGCAAGCAATTTCGATGATGTTTTCGGCACCAATACTTCTTATGTAATCGATCCTGAGGAATGTATGGCTGATAACTTCAGTTTCGCTTTGACTTACGGTATTGAAGGTAAGGATAATAACGGATATCCGAATCCTGAGATAATTTCGGGTGTAATTGATGCCTTAAAATAATCTTTGGTTAGATTTTTAATATATTTTGCCGTCAAATGAATAATTTGGCGGCTTTACTATTATTTAAATAAATTAATGCTAAAATTAAGTGTACTAAAAATTAGGGGTGTTTTATGAATATCAGATTTATTAACGCTAAGATAATTACCATGAGAGATAAAACCGTTATTGACGGTGAAGTTACGGTCAGCGGTAACAGGTTCACATATGTTGGTGCTCAAAGAGAAGCTGTTGACGAGAAATTTGACAGAGTTATCGATTGCAAAGGTAATATCTTAATGCCTTCATTCAAAAATGCCCACACACATTCTGCTATGACATTTTGCAGATCGATGGCTGATAATTTGCCGCTTAATACGTGGCTTTTTGATAAAATTTTTCCGGCTGAAGCAAAACTTAAGCCTGAGCATTGCTATTGGTTTACCAAGCTTGCTGCAGCCGAATATATAGCTAACGGTATTACCGCAGGTTTTGATATGTACTTTTTCCCGGAAACTGTTGCACAGGCTGCAATTGATTCAGGAATTCGTATGCAGTTTTGTTCAGGAACCAATAATTTCGGCGGAATTGATACGATGGAGCAGGTTTACTTAAACATTAACGGTTTAAATAATGAACTTGTCGGAAGTTTAATCGGTATGCATGCCGAATATACTACTGATATTGATCTCATGAAGCGTATTAAGACTATGGTTGATAAGTATCAATCTCCGTTTTTCTCACATATTGCCGAGACCGAGGATGAAGTTAAAGGATGTTACGAAAGACACGGCAAGTCGCCGGTTAAGCTTTTCGATGATTTGGGACTTTTCGAGTACGGAGGAGCAGGCTTCCATTCTGTATATCTTAATGATGAGGATATCGAAATTTATAAGAAGCATAATATTTACGCTGTTATTAATTCTTGTTCGAATCTTAAGCTTGCAAGCGGTATTGCCAATGTGCAAAAGCTTTTGGAAAGCGGTGTAAATATCGCAATAGGTACTGACGGCGCAGGAAGTAACAATGCTTTGGATATGTTCAGAGAGGTTTATCTTACAACTGTTCTTCAGAATATCGTATCTAAGGCTCCAGAGAAAGTTGAACCTTATAATTCATTGTTTGCAGCTACAGTAGGCGGTTCCAATGCCATGTGCCTTAAGGATGTTGATTATTTGGAAGCAGGAAAGAAGGCAGATATGATTATGCTTGATATTACCGATCCTTCTATGCAGCCTGTCAATAATATAATCGATAATATTGTCTATAGTGCAAACCCTCGAATGATTAAGATGACTATGTGTAACGGTTCGATTCTTTACGAAGACGGTAAGTATCTATCGCTCGATTTGTCTGAGATTTACGACAAATGTAATTCTTATATGGACGAAATAAGACCGTAAGAGAGGCATGTTTTGAGTAAGTTTTTCGGATATTTTAAGAAGTATAGGGTCAGAGCAGTTTTAGGACCGTTATTTAAGTTTGCTGAAGCAACGTTTGAGCTTTTGGTTCCTTTTATCGTACAAAAAGTTATTGATAACGGAATTGATAAAGGCGATATGGCATATGTGAGGACCGGATTTCTGTATTTAATTCTGTTTTCTGTGGTAGGTTTTCTTTTTGCTATTACTGCACAGTATTTTTCAGCGAAAACGGCATGCTCAGTTGCAGGCGAAATCCGTAAGGATTTGTTTAAATCTACTCAAAATCTTTCTCCCGATGCTTTTACAAGACTTCGTCCTGACAGACTTTCTAATGTTGTAATTGGTGATGTTAACAGTATTCAAAGCGGTATTAATCTTACCTTGCGACTTCTTTTAAGGTCTCCGTTTATTGTTTTCGGTGCATTTATAGCTGCTTTTTGTATTTCCAAGAGAATTTCGCTTATTTTCCTTTCCGTAATTCTTGTTTTGGCTGTTGCAGTTTATTTTTCGATGAAATATTCAATCCCTGCATTAAGAAAAGCCCGTAAAAAGACCGATGAGCTTTCGTCTGACGTTGATGAGACTTTAGAAGGCGTTAAGGTTATTCGTGGTTTTAATAAAGAGGGCAAAGAGGAAGATAAGTTTAACGCATTAAGTAATGAGGCCGAAAAACTTTCAATAAGCGCTTCCAATATCAGTTTATGGCTTAATCCTATTACGTTGCTGGTCGTAAATATCGGTATTTGCCTTGTAATCTATTTCGGCGGTTTTAACGTATATAACGGTGCTTTAACCAAAGGTGCGGTAGTAAGCTTATATAACCTTATTCTTCAGATTCTTACCGAGCTATTAAAGTTTGCCAATATGATTCATTCCGTTTCCAAAGCTAAAAACGGATGGAACAGATGTAGGGATGTTTTTAAGTTCTGTGAAGAGAATCAGGACAGTAAGGTTTATGCGAAGTTTGATATTACGGATACGCCGGTAATTGAGAGTACTAATCTGACATTCTCATATTCCGACGCCTCTAAGCCATCTTTAAACGGTATTTCTTTTAAAGTAAATCCCGGCGAGAAAATAGGCATTATCGGTAAAACAGGTTCAGGAAAATCTACACTTCTTAAGGTTTTATCTAAACAAAATGATATCTATGAGGGCAATATTCTTGTTAACGGCACCGAACTTAAATGCATTTCTCCGAACGACTGTGCATCTGTAACAGGGTTTTATTCGCCAAAGTGCAGATTATTCTCGAAAACTGTTTTCGAGAACATCATTTTGTCCCGTGAAATAGCCGAAGAACGTGCTAAGCAGGCATTGGAAGAGGCTTGCGCAATCGAATTGATGCATAAGCAGGATTTAGGTGAGATGATTATCGGAAACGGTAAGAATATTTCCGGCGGTCAAAGACAAAGACTTCTTTTGGCAAGAGTTTTTGCAGGTGATCCCAAAGTAATGTATCTTGATAATCCGACTTCAAGTCTTGATGCGATTACTGCAGAGAAGATTATTAATCATCTTACGGATTCATCTCTTAAAGCTACCGTTTTTATTGCCACACAAAGAGTTAACCTCATAAAGAAATGTGACAGGATTTTTGTTATGGATGACGGAAAGCTTGTAGCATCAGGTTCTCACGATGAATTGTCACTGAAATCAAAGCTTTACAGAGAATTTGTAAGTGAGCAGGAGGGTAGTTTATGAGAAATAAAACCATAAAATCTCTTTCCTCACTCTTTAAGATGAAAGGCGATATGAACAAGAATCTTGTTTGTAACGTTTTCTTAAGTCTTATCTATACAATTCTTACGCTTGCGGTTCCTTATGTGGTTGGATTATGTGTTGATGCCATGGATTTCGTAAATACCGATATGTCCAAGGTATTTTGCTACGTGCTTGTCATACTTGGATTTGCTTTGCTTTCATCGGTTTGCTATTTGCTTATATCAAAGCTTTCCAATAATTTTACGTATAAACTTACGAACGATCTTCGAAAAAAGTGTTATGCGAAGTATAACAAGACTTCAATGAAAGATATTTCAGAGCAGAAATCCGGATTTTTTAAGAGCGTTATTATTAATGATTGCGAATCAATATCAGACGGTTTGATTTTGTTTTTCAATTCATTTTTCTCTGATATTTTTACGATAGTTATTACCATTGTTATAATTGCGATTATTAATGTAAAGGCCGCTTTAATAGTTCTTTTCCTGACACCGCTTTCTCTTTTGATTGCGAAGTTTATTACTTCTCGCATTCATAAGTACTATAAGAAGCAGAATGAGTTAAAGGCCGTTCAGACCGGTTTCATAACTGAAATGATTGATAACCATACGGATTCTGTTTTGAATTCCTATAACGGTAAAGCGGTAACGGATTTCGAGGCTTTAAGCGATAACTATGTCGAGACCACCTGTAAGGCAACGTTCTTCTCATCCATCGTTAATCCTTCTGCAAGACTTTTTAACAACTCTATTTACGCAGTTATTTTACTTTTCTGTGCTTTCCTTTGCTTACGTAACGAGATTACCGTAGGTATGTTCTCGTCACTTTTGGCATACAGTACGGTATTTATGAAGCCTTTTAACGAGATTACGAATATTTTGGCTGAATTAAATGAAACCAAGGCTTGTATTGACCGTGTTAATGCATACCTTGAAGGACCTGAAATGTCATCCGACAGTAAGTCGGAAGTATCTGTTGATGGTGATATTGTTTTCGAAAATGTATATTTCTCATATAAGGATAAGCCTGTAATTAAGGGGGTAAATCTTGTTATTCCTGCAGGAAAGAAGGTTGCTTTGGTAGGCCCTACGGGTTGCGGTAAAACGACACTTGTTAATCTTCTTATGAGATTTTACGATGCTGACGAGGGAACTATTAAGATTTCCGGAGTGCCGATAGAAGAATGCTCCGTTAAGTCCTTAAGAAGCAATATCGGTATGGTAACCCAGGAGCCGTGGCTTAAATCCGAGTCAATTATCGATAATCTTAAATATGCTTCTGAAGATAAGTCTGACGATGAGATTATGAATATTTCTCGCAAACTCGGTTCTGATTCATACATCGAACGTTTCCCGAATTCCTATAATACGGTTCTTCGTAAAGGTGATAATACGGTTTCGGAAGGTCAAAAGCAGCTTCTTACAATCGTTCGAGCTTTTGCGTCCGACCCACAGATACTGATTCTTGATGAAGCTACTTCGGGAATTGACGTTGCGACCGAGAAAAAGGTTCAAAATGCCGTAAATCTTCTTTGTGAAGGCAGAACTTCTCTCATTATTGCTCATAAGCTTTCTACAATTGTTAATTCCGATTTAATTGTTGTAATGAAAGAAGGTAAGATATTGGAGCAGGGAACTCATGATGAGCTTCTTTCCATGAACGGATTTTACAGTGACCTTTATTCGTCTTATACGGATTGTGATATAATTTGATTTCTCTAAGAGGTGATACATACTATGAAAGAAAAATTCGAGAATTTTAAGAAAAATATTGAGGGTAAAAAAGTTGCCGTAATTGGTGTCGGTATTTCTAACAGACCGTTAATTAAATTTTTATATGGCTTAGGCGCTGATATAACAGCATTTGATGCTCTTCCTTCAGATGATCCTGTGCTTTCGAGAACAATCGAAAACTTTGAAATTGAGGGCGTCAGTATCAATTGGTCCGTCGGCGAAGGTTACTTGGACAGCCTTCTTACCGAAAGCTTCGATTATATTTTTAAAACCCCGAAAATGCGAGTAGAGAATGAATATCTTGCCAAAGCAAAGGCCAGAGGTTCTGTTCTTACTTCTGAAATGGAAATGTTTATTTCACTTTGTCCTTGTAAGATTTTCGGAATTACCGGTTCCGACGGTAAAACGACGACAACTACTTTGGTTTCCGAGATGCTTAAAAAGGAAGGTTATACCGTTTATTGCGGTGGCAATATCGGAACTCCGCTTTTGGACAGAATCGAAGAAATCAGTGAGGACGATATGGTTGTTTTGGAACTTTCGTCTTTCCAGCTTCTTCATATGGCTGATGCCTGTGATGTTGCGATCGTTACCAACGTAACGCCTAATCATCTTGATTTCCATAAAGATTACGATGAGTATATCGAATCGAAAACCCATATCTTTAAGAACCAGAATTGCTTCTCAAAGCTCATTTTAAATTCTGCCTGCGAAATTACCTATAATATGAAGGATGAGGCAAGAGGAAAGTTAGGATTTTTCTCGCCGGATCGTTCCACATCCGTTGTTCCTGAAGGCGATGCACTTATCTCGAAAGCTTATCTTAAGGACGGTATTCTTTGCTATGAGTTAAACGGTAAGGTAACTGAGATTATTGACGAGAAAGAAATTCTTATTCCGGGTAAACATAATGTAGAGAATTATTTGGCTGCCATCAGTGCCGTTTATGATTATGTAAGCGTTGATACAATTGTTGAAGTTGCCAAGAACTTTCCGGGCGTTGAACACAGAATTGAGTTTATAAGAGAACTTGACGGGGTTAAGTACTATAACTCATCTATTGATACATCTCCGAACAGAACAATTAACACGATGCATGCTTTGAAGGATCGTAACCAGCACGGCGTTTTAATAGCGGGCGGTGCTGATAAGAAGTGTATCTATGAAGGACTCGGTAATGCAATTCTCGAAGTTTGCGACAGAATAGTTCTTTGCGGTTCTAACGCTGCTTTAATTAAAGACATTCTTGAGAAAGAAGCAGACGGAAGAAATTATCAGGTTTTTGAGTTTGATAACTATGAGGATGCCGTTAATAAAGCTAAAGAAATTGCAGTATCGGGTGATATAGTGATTCTTTCACCTGTGGGAACTTCCTACGATAAATTCAGACACTTTGAGGAGAGAGGAAATCTCTTTAAAGATTTGGTAAAAGCACTGTAATATTGATTTTATTGATTTTTACACGATGTTTTGGTATTTTGAACATATAAATCAAATGCATTGAAGAGGAAAAAATCATATATTTTACCTCAGAGAGCCGTCGGTTGCTGAAAGACGGTGTATATATATGACATAACTCACCTCGGAGCAGTCGGCTGAAAGCTGTTTTGGCAATTAAGCTTGAACGTTTCCCTCGTTACGGGATTTAAGTTGCAATTCTATTTTGAATTGAAACAGAGTGGTACCGCGGTTATTAATCGTCTCTGATTTTCAGAGGCGATTTTTGTTTTTATGGGAGAACATTATGAATTACGAAAAGTACAAGTATTCACCTTTGGTAGATCTTGAAAATCGTGAATGGCCTTCACGAAAGTTTACATGTGCACCTGAATGGTGTTCGGTTGACTTAAGAGACGGAAACCAAGCTTTGGAAATACCAATGACTTTGGAACAGAAAGTCATAATGTTTAAGTACCTTGTTAAATGCGGTTTCAAAACAATTGAAATCGGTTTTCCGGCTGCTTCTGATACCGATTACAACTTTACTCGTTATCTTATCGATAACAATTTGATACCGGATGATGTTGCAATTCAGGTTCTTACTCAATCCAGACAGCATATTATAGATAAGACTATGCAGTCTCTTTACGGTTGCAAAAAAGCTGTTGTACATCTTTATAATTCAACAAGTACATTGCAGCGTGACGTTGTTTTTAACTTTGATAAGAGCAGCTGCATAGACCTTGCTGTTTCCGGTGCAAAAATGATTAAAGAGTATATCGATAATTCTGATACGGATACGAAGTTTACTTTGGAATATTCTCCCGAGAATTTCTCGGAAACCGAGCCCGATTTTGCAGTTGAGATTTGTGACAGTGTTCTCGATGTTTGGAAGCCGGATCCTGACCATAAGGCTATTATTAATCTTCCTGAAACTGTGGAACTTTCTTCGCCGAATGTTTTCGCCGATCAGATTGAGTATTTTTGTAAGCATACCAAATGGAGAGATTCCATGACCGTTTCAATTCATACTCATAACGACAGAGGAACGGCTATTGCATCTTCTGAGCTCGGAATGCTTGCCGGTGCTCAAAGAGTTGAAGGAACATTGTTCGGTAACGGTGAGCGTACCGGAAATGCAGATATTATGGTTCTTGCCGTTAATCTTATGATGCTCGGAATTAATCCTGAATTGGATTTTTCAAACATCGACGAGGTTATTAAAATCTATGAAGAGACCACAGGTATGACCGTTTCCGATAGACACCCATGGGCAGGAAAACTCGTTTATACGGCATTCTCCGGTTCTCATCAGAATGCGATTAAAAAGGGAATCAATAAGTTTAATCAGGGTGACGGTGTTTATTGGGCTGTTCCTTATCTTCCTATCGATCCGATGGATGTCGGACGTACATATGAGCCGATTATTCGTATTAACAGTCAGTCAGGTAAGGGTGGAGTTTCTTATATCCTCGAGACATACTACGGTCTTATGCTTCCTAAGAGCTTTCTGAAGGATTTTCTTAAGATTGTTAAGGCGGAAACAGATCATAACAGTATGGAATTGGTTCCTCAACAGGTTTTCGATTTGTTTGATGATACTTACATTAATGTGTTTACGCCGTATCGTCTTAAGTCTTTTTCCGAGAAAGCTCACGACAGTAAGCATTCATCGGTTGAAGCCGAGATTATTTATAAGGGTGAATCCGTTATGATAAACGGTACAGGTAGCGGTTTAATTGATGCATTCGTAAACGCTTTCTCAGAATTAATCGGAATTTCGTTCTCAGTCAATATGTATAACGAGCATTCTATGAAGAGCGGTACAGATTCTGCAGCTATTACTTATATTGAGATAAAGAATGAGAGTACCGGTGAGATTCATCTCGGAGCCGGCGTATCGTCTTCCGTAACGAAATCATCTGTTCGCGCGGTTATAAGTGCCGTAAACAGAATGATTAAGTAATTTAGAGCATTTTCGATTTGTTTCTGAATTCTTTTTCCTTGCGTTTGATATTTCTGTTTCTGAAGATTAAAACTGCAACTATCAAAACGAGCAAAAGCCCTATAATTACAATTCCGGTTATGAGAATTTTCTTTACACCGTTCCAAATTGAATGCTTTTCCGGAGTTATAGGGACAACTTTATCTTTTACGGATATTTCGAGGTGGATATTTCCTACATTATAGGATTTGCCGTCAGAGTATCTTCGATATAGAGGAATATCAAAAGATTGGAATTCGGCTGACGTATCAATAATAACATCGACAAGTTCAACGACTGCGGAGTAACCTGATGAGGCCCTTTCCGTGGTCGTTGTGTGATAATCCTCAAGATGCATTTCAAAGTTTGAAATATGTAGATTAGTATTTACCAAAAGCTGTTCAATTTGTTCTTTTGTATTGTTAAACGTTGGCGAGAAATCACTGTCATCTATTGCCATAGTGGTAAATTTTGTATAGCCGTAGTTAAACAAGTCAATTAAGTTCTGATATCTTATATTTGCATCAGTTGCTCCGAAAATAACACCTATCAGAGTTCTTCCGTTCTTGTTTGCGGCTGCTACGATTGTATTTCCTGCAGAATCTGTATAACCTGTTTTTCCGGCAACGTAGTAATCGTATGAATAGTTCTGAGTACAGATGAACTTATTGGTATTGGTAAGAACTCTGGAATCTCCGTATTTATTTGTAGCGGATATGGTGTAAGAAGAAGCTGTTGAAATATTGCAGAACTTCTCATAAGTAACTGCCTGTTCAAGAATCAAAGCCATATCGTGCGGGGAAATCTTATTATTCGGGTCTGCAAAGCCGTATGCGGAAGTAAAATGAGTATTGGTACACCCAAGTTCAAGGGCTCTTTCGTTCATCTGTTGACAAAACTGAACTTCCGAACCGCCCATATAAACTCCCAAAGCAAGTGCAGCATCATTACAAGACTCGAGAAGAGCAGCGTTGATTAAATCTTCTACGGTAAATTCTTCACCCTCGGTCATTCCCAATACAACATATCCGGCGGGAACGCTTTCATACATTGCAGGAGTTATGGTAATGATATCTTCAAAATTAAGAGTCTCGATGGCAAGAAGTACCGTCATAACTTTTGTGGTTGAAGCAGGTTCCATTGGTACATCTATATTTTCACCGAGTAAAACTGTGTCTGACAAAGCATCATATAAAACGTATCCGTTTCCGTTAACGGCAGGAGCATCTTCCAAATGCTCATTAATTAATTCATATTGCGAATCTGTGACAGCAGATTCGTCAGATAATTCATCATTTGAAGTATCTGTATTTATTGAAGCAGAAGGTTCGTCACCATCTTCAGCCAAAACATTAGTAAACGGAATTAATAAAACAGAAGCAATCAATATTGCACAAAATATAATTCTGATATTTCGATAGATTTTCATATAATCCTCCGTAATCTATATTATATTATCACTTATTGATTTGTTCACAAAATTAATGTTTTTTGCTATATTATTTGAAGTAATTTAAACGGAGATTTATATGTCTGTAGTCAGAGTAGAAAAAGAAGAAATTGAACTCATTTCCAAGGTTTCTTCGGAACTTAAAAAATACTATGAAGACCTTTCGGAAAAGAACGGTCGTAAATATACATACAGAATCCACACATACGGTTGCCAGTTAAACGAATCCGATTCTGAGAAACTTGCCGGAATGCTTGAGAATATTGGGTTAGAATCTACCCAAGATGAATTTGCCGATGTGAATATCTATAATACTTGTGCTATCAGAGAAAATGCCGAGGACAGGCTTTTCGGAAACTTGGGATTAATTAAGGCTCAGAAAAGATCCAATCGTGATATGACCGTAGCTGTCTGCGGCTGTATGATGAAAGTTCCCAAAAATGTCGAGAAGATCAACAGAAGCTATCCTTATGTGGATTTGGTTTTCGATCCTCAACAACTTCACAGATTTCCGATTCTTCTTTCAGAAAGTCTTAAGAGTCGCAAACAGAAGATATCTGTTAACGACGTTGATTATATCTGCGATGATTTGTATGTTCCTATAGCAAGACAGCGCAAATTCAGAGCATTGGTTCCTATTATGTACGGATGTAATAATTTCTGCACATATTGCATTGTTCCTTATGCGAGAGGTCGTGAACGTTCTCGTGATTTCGATGAAATAGTAAATCAGCTCAAAGATTTGGCATCACAAGGCTATAAAGAAGTAATGCTTTTGGGTCAGAATGTTAACTCATACGGTAAGGATAACGGTGAATCCAAAGGTTTTTCCGATTTGCTTCGTGCTGCTGCGGAAATAAAAGGATTTAACAGAATCAGATTTATGACTTCTCATCCGCGTGATTTGTCCGATGAGGTTATTGATATTATGGCTTCTTACGATAACATCGAGAAGCATCTTCATTTGCCGGTACAGTCTGGTTCCGATGCCGTTTTGAAGCGTATGAATCGTCACTATACCAGAGATCAGTATCTCAGAATTGCAAAGTTATTCAGAGAAAAAATTCCTGAAGGTTCAATTTCCACTGATATTATTGTAGGTTTCCCCGGCGAAACTGAGCAGGATTTTGAAGATACTTTGTCTCTTGTTGATATTTGTAAGTTTGATTCAGCTTTTACATTCCAATATTCGAAAAGACCTGGTACCAAGGCTTCCGAATATGAAGATCAGGTTCCTTCCGATGTAGTTACCCAAAGATTTAACAGACTTTTGGAACTACAGAATAAACTTGTGTTTGATTCCAATAAAGCTTTGGTAGGTAAGTCTTTTGAGGTATTAATCGAGGGTGTAAGTTCAACTGCTCCTGATATATTAAGCGGACGTACTATGACTAATCACTTGGTTAACTTTACAATGACTTCAGATGTAAAGACTTCTTATCCTGATGGTAATTTGTTGGAGGGAAGACTTTGCATGGTTAAGATTACCAACGCAAGACCATACTCTGTTGAGGGAGAAATGGAGTGTCTATTAAATGAGTGAC
This sequence comes from Saccharofermentans sp., assembly GCA_045598625.1. Taxonomy (GTDB): domain Bacteria; phylum Bacillota; class Clostridia; order Saccharofermentanales; family Saccharofermentanaceae; genus Saccharofermentans. The sequence continues at coordinate 871 of JAZLML010000040.1, read as the reverse complement.
GTTTCACCTCAAAGATTATGCGAATTTGATCCTGAATTACTGTCTCCTATGATGAAACAGTATGCCGAGCTTCGAAAAACTCTCGGCGATACTATTTTGTTTTATCGTTTAGGTGACTTTTATGAGATGTTTTTCGATGATGCTTTGTATGCATCGAAAACATTGGAACTTGCATTAACGGGAAGAGACTGTGGTAATAACTTAAGAGCTCCTATGTGCGGAGTTCCGTTCCATGCATACCAGACATATGCCAATAAGCTTTTAAGTCTGGGAAATAAAGTTGCCATTTGTGAGCAGCTTGAAGACCCCGCTTTGTGTAAGGGTTTGGTTAAACGAGGAATTATTAAGGTTTTAACCCCCGGTACAGTGACCGAAATAGAAGGACTTGAAGAAAAGACCAATAACTATCTTATGAGCGTTTTTTCTGTCGGAAATCAGTACGGTGTTGCCGTAGCGGATATTACTACCGGCGATTTTGAAGCAACTCAGCTAACTATGCTTGATAATAAAGACCATATGTTGAACCTTTACGGTAAATATAGGCCTTCTGAGATTATTCATAATTCGTCCTTTGCCGAGAATGAGTTATTTACTCTGATTAAGCAGAATTTTCAGACGGCATTTACGGTTAAAGATAACAGATTTTTTGATGTTAACAGAGTTTTGGATAATCAGCCAAAGAAATTTGTTGACGGTCTTAAGAAAGAATTTAACGATCCCGAGCTTTTTCTTTGTGCCTGCGGCGGCTTGTTAAACTATGCCGATGAAACTCAGGCAGGAAAAGTAAATCATCTTACGGATATCTCGTTTTTCAGAATTCAGGATAAGATGGAACTTGACCTTACGACAAGAACAAATCTTGAACTTACAT
>JAZLML010000039.1:0-24435 GCA_045598625.1 Saccharofermentans sp. | reverse complement strand
TATACCATAAGATATAGAAAAACACAAGAAAAATCGAAAATATGTTCTGATTTTATGCCCAACAAACCCGCGATTTTTCTTGCGTTCAGGCACTTTCATCTCGGCACTTGAAGAACCGAGGATTCCCGCTTGCTATCCTAAATACCGCCTTCGTATCTGTAAAACCGTTTCTGATATAGAAATCATATCGTTTCTCGCGAACTTTTTTGTCGAGCTGATCGTTTGTATCTTCAGGTGATTCGACTTCGCATATGAAACACTCTGCATCATCCAATGTCTCTTTAATAAGCCTCAAAAATTCACTTCCGTAACCCGAGTCTCTTACATCGTCCCTTATGGCAAAATAGTCTAAGAGATATCGTTCCCCGAGTTTTACGCAAAAAGCATAACCCAAAATTTCTTCATTCTTATTAAGCCCGAAAGCCACATATTCGCCTTTTGAAAGAGAATCTAAAATGCGGGACAAAGGCTTGACCTCATCCCGCGGAAAATCTTTTACCAATCTTGTTTTGTAGATATCCTTAATCTGACTTTCGGATAATAGTACAATATTCAAACTTAAATACTTCCTTCAAAAAAGCCGGCAATAATCAGCCTACTATCTCGATTCCCAAAAAGGCAGTCTTACCGCACTTGGAACACTCGCATACCTTTCCCACATAATTACCGTGCCACTCCACTCTATATCCGCAATAGGCACAGCCCATAAGTGTCTTACAATTCTCTTCTTCGTCGCAACCGCCTGCTACATTGTCGAGTTCATCATCGGCAATTTCACCTTCGGTATGAAGTTTGGAAAATAACGCTCCTGCCTCTTCGATACTCATATCTGTCGCGTTGGATTTTGCGTAACTAACAATTTCCTCCGGGGATTTAAGGTTTTTAACTTCCATAATTTGTTCTTTCGAAAACTTCATACTAAAACTCCTCTCCGGCCGAATGCCTTAGCTCAGATATATAAATTATAAACTATAATCAGTATTCACACTCTACGATAATCCAACGCATCTGCGCACCGTTATAAGTTGAAGTCACGGTGTTATCGTAAACTATCGTATAGTAATCCGAGTACTCGTTAGTGATTTCATTTATCATTCTCAAATAATCCGCGTTGCTCGGATAAAATTCCAAAACGAAAGCATCCGGCTGATACTTGTTTCTGAAAACGTTTACGCCGTCAATAGACGTAAGCCACATAGTTCCGCGCAAGTACTCCTCTCCGGAATATTCTGCCAAGTACAAATCACAACGGTTATCGATATGAACCGGAACATCGTAAAATGCAAGCCATGTGCCGATGCTGAAGGAGTTGTATATTTTCGAGTAGCCCTTATCCTTGATAAAATTCGGAACTTCAAGATCGTAAGCAGCCATATTACTTACATCGTCCATAGAGTTGTTCGGGAAATACGTAGTACCGAAGGCAACGCCCACGAATATAGTTCCTATAAGGAACACTGCCGCCAAAATATAATATATATTCTCATTCTTGATAATCTTAACATTCTTCTTGTTAAAAATTTTCTCGGCAAGCCATGTAAGCAAAATCTGAATTTCTTCAGGAGCAAACATCAATATGCAAATGGCAAGCATGTTGGCAAATCTGAAATACTGCGTGGTCATAATATAAAGCATACACAAAAGGCAAAGCTTGGTGATGGTCTTTTTCTCAAACTTAACTACGCGTTCATCCACCATAAAACCAACAAGAATCAGAAGGAAACCGAACACATGAAGAATGTTCATAGGCATCGGACTCCACTCGGTTAATGAACTCCATAAATCTCTTGCCGAAGTAGACTGAACCAATCCGTAGGTCCAAACATTCATGCCGACCGGATTTGCCAATGTCAGAACAAAAGCAGCCGCTATTGTTCCAAGATTAATAAGGAAAGTTTTGAAGTTCTTATATACTAATTCCAATACCGCGAAAACAAAGTAATAAAGAAAGAACAACGGTACGGCACCGCCGTGAACCCATGCCGTAACAAAGGCCATAATAATGAAGGAAACAGATTTAAACTTTGTGCTTCTGTCGCTCAACAATATGCTTATAAGAATTACGGTTTCCAATTCAGAGAAAAGTGACGGTCTCGCATTGTAATTCGGGAAAGAGAAAACCATCGCAAAAGCTCCGGTAACAATAATGATGAGAGGGTTAACTTTCCCCGCACTTTGCTTTACGGCAACCGCAGTCGTAGAATATACAAGAATCGCACATAAAATCAATACGCCCGCAAGTCCGAAAAGTTTATAAAACAAACCAATAATAAAATACCAGCCGACCTCGTGAGGAATCCACTTGAGTCCTTCATGCCAACTGTAGATATCATCGAGAATTAAACCGTGACTTTTAATCATATCCAGACCGATTTTGATCTGAACCGCAGTATCTTGTACAAATGCGCTGATATCCGGAAGTGCCAAAAGCGGGAAATAAAGGAGAAGAACAAAAGCGATAAGAAGCGCATTGGAAGGCTTTTTAGCCTCGCTCAATTTTGTTTTAAATCCCATAGCATTCATAAGAACCCTCCGAAAACAAAAACACTGTAAATACGAATAGAAACATAATATATTTTTACGGAAAATAAAGCAACTTAAAGCCTATTTCCCGGATACTAACCAATGCCGGTAAAGCCCACAAGGATACCTGCACAGGCAGCACTTCCGATCACTATAATCGGATTGACTTTCTTATAAAGGAGCACCAAAAACAAAACAAAAAGAGCTACCCCTATAAAAAACTTCGGTGTAACAAAGTTAAAGTCAAAAGAAAGTGAGAATGTCGATATGCCGGTTGTTACAAAAGCAGAACCGATTAAACCTATAACAGCAGGCTTAAGTCCGCTCATGAAACCGTTGATAAGTCTGCTTTTCTTAAATTTCTCATACGTTTTGGCAACTATAAGGATAATAATAAAAGACGGTAATACTACTCCCAAAGTGGCACAAAATGCACCAAGCACACCTCCCGTCTGAAAGCCTACATATGTTGAAGCATTAACGGCGAAAGGTCCCGGAGTACTTTCGCTTATGGCTACAAAATCTATAACCTCCTGCTGTGTCATCCAGCCGTGGGATATAACCTCCTGCTGAATAAAGGCAAGCATCGCATAACCGCCTCCGAACGTAAATGCACCGATTTTAAGGAACGTCAAAAACAACTCAAGATAAATCATGTCTTTTTCGACCTCCCGCGGATTTCCTGTGAAATCCACCCGATCAGAGCAGAACCGATAATTGCCCACAGAACGTTTATCTTAAAAAACGTAACTGCCAAAAAACAAAGGGCTATAATGATATAGCCGATTATGCTCTTGGGACACTTTTTAAAAAGCGAAAGTGCGGCCTTTAAAATCAAAGCCAATACCGCTATTCGAATTCCCCAGAAAGCGTTTTGAACATATCTGTTATCGCTGATGTTGGTAAACAGAAGCGCAATAAGTGAAATAATCACAAACGACGGAATAACCACTCCCAAGGTCGCTGCTATTGCCCCCTTTACGCCTGCAGTTTTATAACCGACGAACGTTGCTGCATTAATGGCAATCGGTCCCGGCGTAGATTCCGCAATCGCTATAACATCAAGAAGTTCCTGTGACGTAATCCACTTATTCTTATTTACCGCAGCCTCCTGAATGAGCGGAATCATAGCATAGCCTCCACCGAAAGTGAAGGCTCCTATCTTAAAAAACTCGATAAATAAGCGAATTGTCTTGCTTGTCGAAAAACTCATACTTTTTCTTACGGATCAGTCGTGAATTCTAACCGAAATACATACGTCTGAATTCTTCGACAGTGTATAAATCAGGCTCATCACCTACGGTTACATACTGATAAGCACCTTGCTTTTCCGCGACATCAAACAATTCCTGGACCGAATCAGCCGTTTTCTTTGCAGAAACAGTGTCGCGCCATTCAGCAGAACCGTAAGACTTTGTAACAGACTTAACGTTAACATAGTCAAAAGATCCGTCTCCGTTATCATAAACGTATGTCATATAGCAGACTTCACCGACACCGCCGTGAAACACGGCAAAAAAGCCGTCGGGTATCCCACTTCCGCATGCGCTTAATACAGACAACAAAAGAACCAATACTAAAACAGACAAAATTCGTTTCTTTGTATTCATACGCACTCCCTAAATTAATTCGAAAAACAGTACAAACTGCAACGCGAAAACAAGAATAATCAAAGAACCGGTGTCTCGTTATCCTGTGATCTCTGGCTCTTACTAATATGAATAAACATATTGTGGAGCAAGTTTACACTGGAAAGGATAACTTCGCCCTGTCGAAGTTTACGAACATGTTTAATCGAATAATCGTCAAGATGGCTCTCAACGGCACGAATCTCATCGTTAAGCATAAGTCTGTGAATAAGAAGTGTACCAATCTGTCCGAACAAAACAGGCGAAACATCCTTAGGGTTCTGAGTTGTAAGGTAAAGGAAGATACCGTTCTTACGGCCCTCACGAGCAAGAAGTGTGAGACCGCCGTGAAATTCAGAGTCGGAATATCTGGACTTTGCATATCTATGTACCTCATCGATGAAGAATACGAACGGATAGATATCCTCTTGAGCAATAACGTAATTACTTACGAGATCTATTACCATACCACCGATACCTTCAGAAGCACCGAGTTGTGAAGTATCGATATAAAGACTCATATTCGGAGTATGCAGGAACTCGTCAACAGCCTCGAGGAGATTACGCATATTCGGGTCATCAGAGAAGAATGACAAGAATCTGGTATTAGTCATCTGATACTGAATCTTCTGAATGAGAGAAGCATTGGAGTTAGCCTTAAGTGAATCATAACGGTACTTAAAGTTATAATCGATTTCTCTGTCCGGCTCGCAAACGGACTCAGCCTGAATCTGCTCCGGAAGCAATTCAAGATTGAATTCTTTGTCTTCGCCGGTAACGGTCGAAAGATTTCCCTGAACCTCGTCTATATTCTCGCCGACCTTATCGTAACATGTAGGCCAACCCTTCTTCTTCATGTAACGAAGGGAAGTAATGGCCTCTGCCAAAACGGCACCCTGGCTGCTGTTAGCCGTATCAAATAGTTTCTCCCACTGCTCCATGGTAATCTTACCCGGAGAAATTGTTGTATCAACACCAAGCGTAAGCTTACTTATCTCGGAATCAGAGAAAGCATACTTGTACTCACCCGTAGGATCTACTATAAGTGCCTTTCTTCCGGAAGAAACAACCTTATCCAAAATAGAAAGCGCTGTCGTGGACTTACCGCTGTTCGTTGCGCCGATGCACATAAGGTGACGGTTAAAAAGGGTACTTGCCTTGAGTCTTACTTCCGCATTGGACTGATTCATATATGTAGCAAACGGTGCAAGCGGCTCCTCGTCCCCTGCCGTAAATTCCAAAGACTTCATAAACAGCGAATACACTTCTTCTGTAGCGATATATACCTTATCGGTAATGCCCAAAGTTCTGAAACCTGCAAGTTCAAACTTATTGGATTCATGAACCATAACAGCAATAGTATCAATACTTATTTCCTGATAGTCGTTACGCTTCTCTCCGCCCATCTCGAAAACGTTCTTTCGGGATGCCTTGTTCTCAAAAACCTCTCCGAGGAAGATACCTTCCGTCGAATCAATTACAACAAAATAGTTGATGGTATTCGGCAAGAACGAACTGCTGTAACGGTCTCTGTCAGCCATTACATCAAAGTTATCAATCTGTGCGATACTGCAGCTTCTGTAAACCTGCGTCACTTTTCCGATATAGAAATCCTGAGGGTTACGTCCCTCGTATAATGTTTCAAGTGTCATATGCATCCTCCCTCAAACCGAAATATTAGTTAGGAAACCCTTTTACATTATAAAAGATATTTCGGTTAATAAATTGAATAAAATTGTAAATAAAAAAATAACAATCAAACAGCCTCGTCAGAACAAACAGGCATCGATGATATCCTTGCCTCTCAACGCTTCAATCCACTCTTTCGGGATAGCATCATATCCGTATGTAATTCCTGCAAGTGCTCCGGTTATTGCCGCTACGGTATCGGTATCTTTTCCCAGGTTAACAGCTGTCAAAACAGCGTCTTTGTAGTTATCCGTATTTGCAAGACACCATATAGCCGCCTCAAAGGAATCAACCACGAAACCCGTGGATTTAACATCGTCTACCTCACGCTCAACGATTTTCGTGAGATCATAATCACGGATGATTTCATTAACCGTTTTCCCGTTAAGAATATCCTTTGCAATATCGATATACTTAACACAAATATCGTTCGAAAGCTTATGTGCATGAGTAATAGTAGATACTGCACGAACATCAGAAGCTTCGCAATCGATAAAAGCTAACGGAATAATTCTCATCAATGAACCGTTACCGTTACTATAATAATCGTCCTGTCCTTTTCCCGTTTTCAATGCCGTTACCGTGGTATTTCCTCTGTCGAAAGCAACTTTGTCCGGCGTGTATTCTCCCGAGAAGGCCCATCGGCAGAACTTGTCGTAAATATCTTTGCAATCAATTTTCCCGAGTTCTCTAATAGAATCACAGGTAGCAATCGTCATGCTTGTATCATCAGACCATGTACCTTTCGGCTGATTATAAGTTCCGTAACCCGTCATATCGGTAATATGGAATGTGTTTCTGTCCATAAACTCTACAGGAACACCGAGTGCATCGCCTATCGCCAATCCGTAAACAGCATCTTTAAGTTTGCCCGTCACTAAAATCACCCTTTCTTTATTCACATTGTAAGTGCTCTTCGTGTTAATTATAATCTGTTAGTAACAGATTGTCAATATCAGATTAGTCCGTAAGATAAGGCTCTTCGGATGCATACACTTCGCAGATTCGTTAATCGTCTTATTCCTTCGGACCTGCACCGATACTCAACTGTTCAACTATATCCATAGGACTTAGCGCGCAAGGAAAATCTTCAAGGCGTCCTACCTGATCCGTTCCTTCCTTTAAGTACCAGCACGCCTGAACCGGCTTCATACCGACTTCTCGTGCAGTTTCGAGTTCAAAACTTCCGCCGTCACCCACATACATGCACTCCTCCGAAGAAAAGCCCAAACGATTGAGGCAGCGGTAGTAAATCTCTTTATTGGGTTTCATAAGTTTTTCTTCGCACGAAAGTAAGGCCACATCAAAAAACTCCCAAAGGCAGTTTTCTTTTATCGCATCGCGCTCCTCGAAATAACAATTTGAAATAAGCGCAATCTTGATACAGCTCGCGCGAAGGTTTTGAAGCATGGGAACAACCTCCGGATGAAGGTGCCTAAAGTACTCGGAACTCGCAGAAATTCTCTTACTTACTATTTTTTGAAGGAGCTCATCGGAGTAACGGTTGTTGGCATTCAAAGAAAGTCGGATTACGTCCTCGAACGACATATCGCCCAAGGTTCTCGGGGTTTCGCTCGGATTCCAGATTTCCCTGAATTTTGCTTCGTCGATACCGATATCCTTCGCTATGTTTGCCCCCTTATAAGAAGGACAATCAAACATCGTAACCAATGTCTCAAACATATCGAAAACAACTGCCTTAATCAAAATTCCCCTCCGTAACCTGCTAAACTAAGCAAAAACAACCTCACGCCATGAGGCCCTCAATAAAATGCACCGCAATTTCAAGACCTATCTTAAGCGATTCTTTCTCTACCGTCTCTTCTCTCGTATGCGAACCGTGCCCGTTATAGACACCTATGCATATTGACGGAATACCCATCGCAAGCGGAACGTTACAGTCCGTGGAACCTTCGTTAAAAACAGTTTCCTTAACACCGCCATACTTAGAATTTATATCCGAAATCAATTTGCGCAAACAAGTCATCTCAATCTCTGATACATCACCCATGCAAGGGCGGTTTCCGACCGACTCCACTTCGATTTTTGCCTTATCACTTATGTAAGATTCAAAAATCTCCATAAAACGTCTGTCCATTATCTTCATGCATTCGCTGTCGCTCGAACGGTATTCGCACAGCATCTCGGCGTTTTGAGCGATGGTATTGACGCTTGTGCCGCCCGCAATCGTACCGACGTTGTAGGTGGTTTTGGTGCCCGTTTTCGAAGGCACTTCTATCGAATAAATTGAGTTTACTATTTTGGAAAGCACGTTAATCGCATTCTCGTTTCCGAATTTTCCGAAAGAATGGCCGCCTGAAGTTTCAACCTTAACCTTATATCTGACGCTTCCGACAGCGCGGTCGACTGCGACTCCGACAGAGGAATCAAAAGAAACAAACTTCTTTATCCTGTTCCCGAACTTCTCAACAACATTCTTTATTCCCCTAAGATTACCCAACCCTTCTTCGCACGAATTAAATACAAACATTACATGCTTATCTTTCAAAAATCCCTCAGCCAGAAGATATTTAACGGCATATAAAAGCACCGCACAAGAAGCAGTATCGTCACCGACTCCCGGGTTACTTATATTAATATCATCTTCAACTACCGGCATCGGTTCCATATCAGGAAAAACCGTATCAGTATGCGCCGCGATAACTGCAAATTCTTCATCGTCGGAACAATTAACTTCGTAAATTACATTCTTAACTTCGTCGATATATACACCTTCGGCACCAAACGACTCAAGAGCGTTTTTAATATACTCGGCCCTTCTGTCCTCACAAAAACTCGGCGCAGGAATCCCGCAAAGCTCCCTCAGGGTATTAAGCATATTCTCGTATTCTAAAGCAATAAAATCCTTCATATCAGACTCCCGTTTCTTAAGAGTAATTATACCAAAGAAAAACCGCAGAACGACGAATCGCTCTGCGGAATCACTTTAATCTGAATTCATTAATGGTCGAAGAATTACTTCTCCTCTTTTCTCTTCTTATAGGAGATTACCATAAGTGCTACGGCACCTGCTATAAGCACTCCGCCGATAGGATACAAAGCAGAAACTTCTTCACCTGTCTTTGGAAGAATCGGTAACCACTTACCGTAGAGAGTAATGCCGGAGTTAATTACCGTACCGTCAACATACTTCTGCGTACAAGCCGGATCAAGATACCAACCGTCAAAGATGTAAGCATCCGTCGTACCCTGAGGATTAACACTCGTGTATGCCGTGCCCGGATCAAGATACTGACTCTTCGGAACAGAGAATCCATCCGGAACCTTACCCAAGAATGTATAACTTACAAGCGGCTTCTGAGTCCACTTAGCATAAATCTTAAGTCCGCTGTCCGTCATGGCAGTAGGTGTATAAGGAATTGTGCAGTCAGGATCTGCGAACCATCCGCCAAACTTATACTCATCGCCGTTATAAACAGGATCGTCAGGGACAGGAACTATATCACCTGCGTCATAGACCTTACCGTCAGGATATGTTACATCGGTAGTCTTAGGGCTCGGACCTGCACCGGGGATATTCTCGGCAGCGCCCTTCTTTTTGGTCCACTTACCGTAAAGAACCGTATTGGAACTGATTGGCGTACCGGGTACAAACGGCACTGTACAATCAGGATCCAAGTACCAGCTGTCAATCGTATGTGTTGCAGGCGGGTCAATCGACTCAGGGTCGTAATTTGTTCCCGGAACGATTTTCTCGCTTGCCGGCGGCTCTTTACCGTATGGAACATCGCCCTTAAACTCGTAACTTACTTCAACCTTCTTAGTCCACTTACCATAAAGTGTAGTGTCGCTGTTAATCTTAGTGCCGTCAGTGTACTTAGTCGTACAACCCGGATCCGTATACCATCCGTCGAAAATATAATCGTCATTTGAGCCGGTATTCTTATCAGCGTCATAAGCTGTTCCCGGAACAACTCTCTCGCTGTCAGGAACCTTCTCGGAATTAGGTACATCGCCTACAAACTGATAGCTTACTTCAAGTTTCTTTGTCCACTTACCGTAAAGGGTAGTGTCATTATTAATCTTCGTGCCGTCAGTGTACTTAGTCGTACAACTCGGATCCGTATACCATCCGTCGAAAATATAATCGTCATGAGAGGTGGTATTCTTATCAGCGTCATAAGCTGTTCCCGGCACAACTCTCTCGCTGTCAGGAAGTTTCTCGGCATCAGGTACATCGCCTACAAACTGATAGCTTACTTCAGGATTATGTGTCCACTTACCGTAAAGAACAGTGTCCTTACTAATCTTAGTGCCGTCCACATATTTAGTTGTACAAGCCTTATCCGTAAACCAACCCTCGAAAGTATAATCCGTGATGGAACCGGTCTTAGAATCTGCGGTATAAGGTGTTTCCGGAACAAGAAGTTCGCTGTCAGGAAGCGTAGCACTTGCAGGCGTATCACCTACAAACTCGTAACTTACCTCAACCTTCTTAGTCCACTTACCGTACAATACCTTGCTTCCGTTAGGAGCAGTCGTATCGTTCATTACGGTACCGTCAACATAAGGTGTTGTACATGCTTCATCAGTAAACCAACCTTCGAAAACATAATCGTTATGGCTTGGCTTCGTTGCAGAGTCGTAAGTTGTTCCCCAATCAACCGTATCCGAAGTTGGAACACTGATACCGTTTGGTGTATCGGTACCTACGAACTCGTAAGAAATCACAACCTCTTTCAAAGTATTGGTAATCTTAGCAGAAGTATTGCCGCTGCCGTTAACGTCACCATAATAGTCAATCTTCTTCGTATAACCAGGAACAGCAACCTCATCTACAGTATAAACGTATCTGTTGGTGAGATTATCAAACATCGGAAGTTTGGTCCACATATATGTCCAACTGTTAGAAGCATTAAGAGTAACAGGATTACCGTATGCTACATCGTTCTGATAAAGCTGAACCGTAACGCTGTCGCTGCTATGACTTAAACCGTTATCATCCCAAATCTTGCTTACTTCAAACGTTCTTACATCAGTAGGAGCCTTTGCAAGTGGCATATCCGCTCCGGTATAAGTAGTCTTTCCGATATTCGTAATATTAGCTGTGTTTAAGATTTCCTCATTTGTGAGCGTTGAAGAAACAACTACCTTAATCGTAAGTGTTGCACTTGCACCCGGCTTCAATTCCTTAACAGTCCAAGTAATATCCTTATTGTTAGTTGTTTCAGCAGTATCGTTAGTCGAAGAACAAATAAGTCCGTCAGGAGTTACAAGTGTTACACCATCCGGAAGTGAGTCTGTAACGATGATATCAGTAGCAGTCTCGAACTCACGAGTATTCTTTACAGTCAAAGTATAGTCAATCTGTTCACCCGGAGCAGCCAATTCATTAGCAGTCTTAGTAAACTCAATATCATCTTTTGTAATGACATAACTATTCATGATGTCTGTCTGTCTTGCATTGGCAGAATTTACCGAGTAACTTGGCTCATATGTATCATCCCACAACGATCCTCCGTCGATAATAGAGCCACCGCTTGCAGTAAGTTCGAAGAAAGTAAATTCATACTGCACACCGGCTGCTGAGTAAGGATCCGTAGTAACAGATGCAGAGTGATTCGTAGTTGAATAGGAAATTGCAAATTCTGCATTTTCTACCTTCTCCCAAGACTCTGTTGATGAAGTTCTTCTGTACAACTGAACATAAACAGTATCATCCTGATGATTACCCCAGCCGTCTGACCAATCCTTTACAACACTCAAAGTAATCTGCTTTGGCTTAGCCTTGAATGTTACATCGTCATCTACGTCTTTTACTTCTCTTCCGTCAGCGCCGACTACTGCAGCTAAATTCAAGTAATCTTTTTCAGTAGTTAAATCTGAAGGAACAGTTGCATTGAAAGTTAATTCAATACTATCGTTTGCCGGTATTGTAACGGTCCAATTAATCTTACCGTCTGTCGCGGAATAAGTACCGCTGTTACTGATACTGGTGGCAACAATCGTCAAGCCCTCAGGAAGCGTATCACAGATTTCAACACCGGTAATTGCAGCATTCTTATTATTATTGGTAACAATAATTGTATAAGTAACCGTATCGCCCGGAGCCAAAACCTTATCGCCTACTTCTTCACCCTCAAAATATACTTTCTTATCAAGCGTGAAATCCAACGTAGGAATCCACTTGCCGTAAAGAGGAAGTGTATCTGCCGTCTGAAGAGCAGAGAAATTGGTTCCGTTCAACTTAAGTGAAGAATCAAAAGCCGTTGTTAAACCACTGTCCAAATACCAACCGTCAAATGTGAAGCCTTCAATAGTCGGCATAGTCTGAGCGGTTATTTCGTCAGTCGTTAAAGTTTCACCATAGATGTGTGTTCTAACATCAGAAGGCTTTGAAACAGGTGTATATGAACCTACATAGTTATAGGTGACGATTATGTCACGACCTGTCAAAGGCTGCTCAACAGGTGGTGCTGTAGGAATCGGAGTAGAATTAGGATCCAAACCGCCTGCAGTGTTAAATACAGATGTTGTGCCTTCTATTGTATCAAGTACGGTAACTTCCAAATAAAGGTCAACCGTACCATTAATAGCAAGGCTCGAGATGCTCCAAGTAACCACACCTGTATTACTATCATAAGAACCTGTAGGTGTGGAACTCTTATAAGAAACTTTAGTTGTATCAATAGCATCGGTAATTGTGAAGTTCTTCGCTTCCAACGTACCGTTGTTTGTTACTGTAATCTTATATTTAATAGTACTTCCTGCTACTGCAGGACCTGAGGTCGGAGACACAATGGACTTAACGATAGAAAGATCAGGCTCCAACAATTTAAATTTAACAAAGACGGTTCTGTCTTCGGATATATTAGGGAACTTTACTGTTACAGCACCGGTCGTCGGATCTTGGGTAACAGTATAATCTGTTCCTGTAGCACTTAAATCAATCTTAACTCCATCAATCTGAACCTCTTCAAGACCGTAGCCCGAATTCGGTGTGAACAAAAGTTCAGGATCGGTTGTTGCAGGTGTCGATATAACAAGCGGATCATTAGATTCTATTACACCGCCTTGTGAAGGAGTATAGCTTACACTGCCGTTTTCTACAGTACCGGTTACATGAAAACCAGGTATAGCAGGTGCTTTTGCTTTTCCCTTACCCGTAGCATCGGCAGTACCTGATGCAGTTCTACCGTTCTTATATGCCTTTACATCAACAGGGCCGTCATTAGGATTCATTTCATAATACGGCGGATCGCCCGGATTCAAAATTTTACCGTCAGCGTCGACACGATTTCCGCTGGCATCCTTCTTCACATAAAGACATGATTCAAATCCGGCTGTATCGGCAACGTTAATAATAACCTTTACATAATTAATCTGGTTCTTCAAATCCTGAACATTAAGTATAACGTTATTATTATCAGCAGAATTGCTGTTACCTGTCGTAACTTTAATATCGCCTATAACGTCAGACGAATTGGTCTCAGTTACATACTTAATACCATTAGCATCTGTAAGAACTGTAGCGCCGGAAACGGTCAATTTTGCTTTCTGCAACCAGTCTGCATTCGTCATGCTTGGAGATTTTGAAACATAGACCGTTACATCAGTTACCGTAATAGAATCATCATCGGTTACGTTAATTTGATCATCGAACACCATAGTAGTGCCCTGAATAGCCATATAGAGGAAGTCGGCAAGTTCGGATGCCTTGTTATAGTAGAGCTGACGGGAATCACCGGAGTAAACCATAAAACTATTAGCGGCATCACCGTTAATAGGATCGTACTTTGATCTCACACCTTCTTTCAGACTATACGAATCAGGAAGAAATTTTACATATGAATTTAACTCATCATCAGTAGGTTTTGTACCACTGCTGTAGAGACAAATATCATCCCATTCCATAACTCTGCCATCAGCCTTAGGATTCGATGAAAAGCCCCACACATCAGAACCGGCATTAGCATTAGCCAAATAATATTCCGGAGCCATCACAGCACAAAGTGATTTATAACCGTCTGCAAGCAATGCATACCACATATCATCGCTGGATCTGTAGTAGAAATTAGTAGGAACGTAAGGGGTCTTTCCATATCTGTCGTCTTTAGGCAAGTTCCTATCGTCATAACCCGCACCATCGGTAATCCAAATTATTTTATTCTCTTCGTAATAAGGTTTAAGCGCAGTAGCTACGTCGTACATTTCTTGCGCTGATAACTTATCATCGCAACAAACTCTCGAAGCATCAAACTCCATAACGATGTAATCGTATGTATGCCCTTCCATTGTCAGTTCTTTAATAATTGTCTCTGCAAAACCGTTTATTACAGAGTGTGCATCACCTTCCTGATAATCAAAGGTTCCGGTAAACGGTTCTCCACGACTTACTGTGCCACTGGTAAGAATATCTCCCGCTCTGTTATTGAGATCTCCTCCTACAATAGTGTCTTTGCCGAAAATCCAGTACGATACGTCCGCATTTTTAGCGATAGCATTAATAGAATCTTCGAGCGTGCCCACCTTCATACCATGCGCAGTACAACGGGAACCAAGGAACATAACATTGGTATCGTCAAGTCTTGGAACGTCACTGGTAATCTCAATTGTGGCAGTGCCCGGATTCTGATAATCCCAGGTTACTGTTTTAGAAACGTTCAGCGTATCTCCGCTGTCAGCGGAAACCAGACTCTGCGGATTTACAAAAAATAAATTCAATGTTACGGCAAGAGTCAAAATACCGGCTAATAATCTACGTCTATTCATACTAAATCTCCTCTGAAATGCATATCACTCCATAATTATTCTCAGTATAATTTTAGCGTTAAAAACAACATATAATATTAACCCAATGTTAAAAGAATGTTTCATTCAGGTAGAATTCTAGTAGAATCTATTAATTTATGCATTTAATAAATCAAGTTTGCGACACAATAGTCTTGTTTTCGCAATTTCTCACTTTGGTGCACTGAAACGGTGATGCTTCAAAATATAGCTGACCGTCTAATCGCTCCTGTCGGTTTAATCGGCTCGAAAACCATATTTTTCACGTTTTCACGGAAAATTATGGTTTCCCCCCGGTTTGTGCGTTCTTACGATGTGCGATGTCATCGTCTTTGGTGGCGCTTCTTATAGTCCTTCTCGATGTCTTGCTTCCAAGCGCCGCCCCCGAAGGCAGCTCCTTCTTTAAATTCGGAGACGGAAATCTTACGAGCTCTTGTTACAGCCTGTTCAAGGACTTGGTAGTTAAGCACCGTGCCATCCGAATCACATTCGTAGTTTACCGCGTTATCGCGTCTTATTCCCATACGGCTTGCAACATCAATCGCATCGATGTTGGCACCAAGGAATAAAAACTCCCATCCGTATTTGGATTTTTGACGATCTATCTTGCTCTTTATCTCGGAATAAGTGTAGCGTCTGCTGGAGTTTTCCATGCCGTCGGTTGTGATGATAAAAAGCGTTTTACCGGGTCTATCCTCTTCCCTGGCATATTTATGGACATTGCCGATGTGGTGAATTGCGTCGCCTACCGCATCAAGAAGAGCCGTACTTCCGCACGGACGGTATTCTTTGTCGGTCATAGGTTCTATGCGGGTAATGTCCAAACGATCGTGAACGACCTTGCTATCGTTACTGAACATAACGGTCGATACCAAAGCTTTGCCGTTTTCGCGCTTCTGCTTCTCGATAAGGGAGTTAAAACCTCCGATGGTGTCTTTCTCGAGACCGCTCATGGAGCCGCTTTCGTCAATGATGAATACCAATTCAGTTAAATTCTCGTTCATAGTAAATTACCTCCGTAAGATTTATTTGCTTTACTTGAGGTAATCTTAGCGTTTCTTTGTTCGGGATAGGTCTACCGGGAATCGACTTTTTTACTCTTTTACGATTGAGCCCAAAAGAGGTTCGTCATGCTCGAAAAGTGCCACGTTAATCTCATCGATACTATACACCCCGGCTTCAATAAAATACTGAACGATCAAGTCGCGTCTGCTGCACGGAGAGAGAGCAAAGCCTGCCCTGGAAAGAAGGTCTTTGGTGTCGTCGATATTCAGTTCAAGTCCGACTGCCAACGCAAGCGCCGTGGATTTACTGGGATTTTTGCTGTTGCCGCACTTAAGTTTGGAGAAAGTTTTCTTATCGAGATTCGATTGGCGCTGAACCTGAACGTCCGTAAAACCTTTTGCATCGGCGAACGAGAAAACGAGTTCCATAAAAGTTTTATCGAGATTTTTTATGCAATCGTCGAGACTCCTTGCGGGCTTGGCAAATAAGTTTTCACAGCTCCTCGGCATACAGCCGTCGCCGGCTTCTCCTGCCCGCGCTCCGAAAAGCGGAGATTTTCTTCTTTTGTGATTTTTTACCGGACCCGAATCCGAATCGGTTACTTCATCGAGGCTCTCGGGCAGCATGAAATATGCTTCATACTCCTGAGCCTTCTTCTCTTCCACATAGTTTTGTGAAATATAAGAATCAATACCTCCGAACAATTCGCCCGAAAGTTCAAAGGATTTCTCATCGAAAACGACGAGGTAAACATCCATATCGTTTTCGCTCAAGAAGGTTGAAATCTCGGAAAGTGCGATTCTTAAGGCGATTCCCTTCGGGAAGCCGTATCTGCCTGAAGATATAAGCGGAAATGCAATGCTTTCCAGATTGTTTTCGAGAGCGAGCTTAAAGGCGCTTTTGTAGCATTCTCTTACGATATCTTCCTCGCCATTGTTTCCGTCCTGCCAAGCACAGCCGACCGTGTGAATTATGAACTTGCACGGAAGATTAAAGCCCGATGTAATAACAGAGTTACCTGCATCGACCGATCCAATTTCTTTTCTTGCTTTCAAAAGCACATCTTTCCCCGCGCCTTCATAAACCGCACAATCAATTCCCGAACCGTATTCAGGATTCGGGTTAGCCGTATTTACTATGGCATCTACCGCCATTTGAGTTATGTCGTTACGAATAATCTGAAAAGGCATAATAATCTCCTCTGCTCATAGAACAATTATATAGGATTTTTACGAGTTAAAGCCTGAATTCTTTCATATCGTCCAAACGCAAAAGCACCGGCTCATGACCGAAGCCCGCTCCCATATCAATATCTATCCACGTCGGTGTCTTGATTATCTTATCTTTAAACTCCTCGCCGAAAGACAATGTCGGCGTATGCCCGAGGACCGTAAGAATGTCTTCGTAGTATGTATCGGTAAGTTCAGGCCATGCCCATAGAAGTTCATCGATACTATAGTCCTCAATCTCACGCTCGGGTGAGAAATCATCAAAACCCGAATGAACCAAAACCATCTTTCTGCCGTTAACGCTGATTCTCTCATATAACGGGCAATCGTGAAGATACTCTAAGATATCCTGCTGCAAATCTTTAGGAAGTTTTTGCATCGATTTCAAAGTAACATCCCCGCCGTCCGCCATATATCGTTCCAGCATATCAAGACGCTCAGCGGTCAGAACGTTAGCGATATCGTCGCTTATCTCATCGAAAACAAACTCGCAGCCCAGAAGCATCGCCTCATGATTTCCCAAAATCAGCTGAACATTTGTCTGAAACAAAAGCCAATTTAATATTGCCACACCGCCGTCACCGTTACGATCGACAACATCGCCCAAAATGTAAAGAAAATCGTCCTCTCCAAATTCTGCCGCACAGAGAAGTTTCTGAAGTTTTTCCAAAGGGTAACCGTGTAAGTCGGAAATAACGTAAATCATATCTTTGTAAGCTCCTTATATTGCACAGAATACCAAATCTCACGCACCCTATTCGGTCCATCAAAGGAAAGAAATCACGCCGCCTGCCATAAGAATCAGCACAACAATGCCGCCGATTCCTGCTAAAAGCCAGCACATTCCCATCACCATTGCCATATTGGCCAAAGAACTGTCTGCATCTACAGGTAATATCTCTGTCGGATTATCAGGGTTAACCTTAAGACGAACATTATTACCTTCTACAAAGCCCTTGTTCAAATCGCCGTAGTATACCTCGGACGGGGTAAAATACTCCTGTCCGTTTACCACATAATGAAAACCGGGTTTATATATCTCAGTTCTATTGATAGGAGAATTATAAGACGTGCCCGAAAGATCATCGAACCTGCCGAGGTTAATTCTTCTGATATCGACCATCTCGCTTGACGCCGTAACCTCAAGCGAATATGTTCTCATCTTTCGAGCGGTTTTAACCTTAATTCTCAAACAGATAACTCCAACCGCGAAAGCGACAAACATAAAAAGAAAAACGACATAGTATTGAAAAACATCCCAAAGCTCAGCTTCCACTATGATGCCCGCACCGACGGCAAGTATGCCGAGTGCTATAAAAATAAGAAGAAGACTGCTCTTTTTATCGAAAATCACTCTGACCAAAATAAACAAATAGCAAAAAATCGCTCCGATAATTACAACCGTTATACCCACATGCGACAAAATGCCGGAAACAAATGCAGAAATTATCAGCACTCCGAGGATCGACAGTGCAACCCAATCACGCGGTCTGAATTTCTTTAAATCTTTCTCATAATGTTCTTCAACGGCACCACCGTAAAACTTACTGCCCATCTTCTCTGTCCCCTTATTTCATTTTCGAAACAATTATAGCATTAAACGCCAACATTAATTCCGTATCTCGCGCATATGTTTCTGTATTCTGTCGACTTACAGAACAGCTTAATTACCTCTTCTCTGGAATAAGCATTCAACTGATTTACCCAATTCTGAAGTCCTGCAGGATCTGCATTTCGGTCCATCATTACGAGGTACAAATCCTTGATAAATTCCTCGCCGGACTTATGTAAGTTCTGATACTCAGCACTGGTGAAGAATCCCAAAGCCGTGGAATATCCCGAGGTGTTTCCTGCAAGAATATTTCTGCTCCAGTTCTCGAGGCCGCCGATGTCGGCATTTCTTCCGAGGCATGTGTTATAGAGACGGTAAACAAAAAGGTTTACCTGTGTCTGCGAAGCCGTCGAATAGCCCGGGATATAACAGCCCTGAAGGATTCCGTAGTCGCTGCAGATATTTTTATACTCAGCACTCTTTGCAAAGGCTGCAAATACTTGTTCTTTCGTCATAACCTTAGCATTAAGCTGATTCAGCCAATTGTTTAAGCCTGCTGAATCAGGATTTCTGTCAAAGAACATAAGGTACAAGTCCGTTACGAACTCTTCGTTGGACTTATTCTTATTTGTGTACTCCTGGCTGAAAATAAACCCGTAAGCAACCTGTGCACCGCAACTTGTTCCGTTATTAAGTGAGTTCATCCAGTTTTGCATACCTGCTTCTTCAGGTTCACGACCGAGAATTACCGAATAACAACGGTTCACGAATCCCTCCACACCCGTCGGTGAAGGTGTGGGATCAGGGTCCTGCGAAGGTGTAGGATCCGTTGATGGAGTGGGATCCGTTGATGGAGCAGGATCCGTTACCGGCTTAGGTGTCATGGAAGCACTAATTAAGTCATCAGCAGGTATCTCTCCGAATTTATCCCAATAAAGGAAAGAAAACAATTCAGCCTTAAAAAGGCTCCAAGCATGTCCGCCGTATGATGTAGGATAAACCTTAGTCGTAAAATCAACATCCGGATTATTCTCAAGTATTGCAGATTCGTAAAACGAAATATTGTTCTTGAAAATGTTAGTGCCACTGCTATCCTTTTCGGACTCGCCTGCAGAAATCCATACATCGGTATCTGAAGCATAATTTATATCCGTTGCATGATTATACCATCCCCAATTATTCTCTCCCAAATAGAAACTGCTTGAAGGACTGAATGAACCAATTACTTTGCTTTGGTCACCGTATGCGCCCAAAGCCAAAGCCGAAGATCCTCCCAAAGAATAGCCGGTAATATAAAGAGGTGCACTCGTATCGACTTTGCTGCTAAAGGAACCGTTTACAATATTGTCAATAAGAAGATGGCTTGCTTCTTCGCCATAATCTCTCGAAAACGATTCGAATCCCCAAAATATGTTACTCGTTCCCGTTCCATCCTTAAGAGCACGAATATCAGGAACAACCACAACCATTTTGTCCATATAGCCTTGCTCTGTCCAATACTCAATGAGCGGAATCAAATTGTCGTGAATACTGCCGACACCGCCTTCACCGTGGATAAAAATCAGTACCGGATAAGAACCTTCACTTTCATGCTCAATATAGTATCCGAAATTCTTGTCGTTGTAAGAGTATGTCGACCACTGTTCCGGATAAACTCTCGTCGTTGCTTCAACATTTCTATACCACGAACTCATTATAAGGATAACGAGCATAGTAAAGATAAGATAGATGGATAGGTTTTTCGTATTCGAATGACCACTGATAAAACGCATTTGCTCCCCTCCTCAAACCACGTTTCATGAATAAGCACTTAATATAACCGCCATGTATTATACAACATACAAGGTATTTGTACACATCGTTAAGAATTTCAAAAACAAACAAAACCCTTGAT
This sequence comes from Saccharofermentans sp., assembly GCA_045598625.1. Taxonomy (GTDB): domain Bacteria; phylum Bacillota; class Clostridia; order Saccharofermentanales; family Saccharofermentanaceae; genus Saccharofermentans. The sequence continues at coordinate 4,164 of JAZLML010000039.1, read as the reverse complement.
TTACAAGGGTTTTGTCTCTTTTACATTATTGGATTCAGTATTACTTAGTCTAGACCTTATACACCTACGTTAATTCCGTAACTTGCGCAGATATTTCTGTACTCAGTTGACTTACAGAACATCTTAATAACTTCCTCTTTGGTATAAACAGTCAACTGATTTACCCAGTTCTTAAGTCCTGCTGCGTCAGCGTTTCTGTCCATCATTACCAAATACAATTCCTTAATAAAATCCTCGTCTGACTTATTTAAGTTCTCGTATTCTTGGCTTGTGAAGAATCCCAAAGCTGCAGAATATCCGGAAACATTTCCTGCAAGAATATTTCTGCTCCAGTTCTCAAGTCCGCCGATATCAGCATCTCTTCCAAGACAAATGTTATAGAGACGGTAAACAAAGAGATTTACCTGTGTCTGAGAAACTGTCGAATATCCCTCAATATAACAACCCTGAAGGATACCATAGTCGCTGCAGATATTCTTAAACTCTGTGCTCTTGGCAAAGGATGCAAACACCTGTTCTTTCGTCATAACGCCTGTATCAAGCTGGTTAAGCCAGTTGTTTAATCCTGCAGTATCAGGTTCACGGCCGAAGAACATGAGGTACAAATCTGTTACGAACTCTTCATCAGACTTGTTCTTATTTATATACTCCTGGCTGAAGATAAATCCGTGTGCAACCTGCGCACCGCAGTTTGTTTTGTTGTTAAGAGCATTCATCCAGTTTTGCATTCCTGCTTCTTCAGGTTCACGACCGAGAATTACTGTATAACAACGGTATACAAATCCCTCTACTCCTGTCGGTGCCGGTTCTGCTGACTTGATTTCAAATTTGATTGATACCATTCCATCAGTGAATAGAACATTCAGCGTATGTTCACCTACTGTAAGCGTATTCAGATAAGAAGGCTTCAGATTTAATATCAAAGAGCCGGATGTAGCATCATAATTTCCCGCACTTACATCCACATCATCAACCTGAATGCCGATAAACAAGCTGAACGTCTCATTATCATCTACACTTCTGTGAACAACATAATCCAACGATTCATCACTTTCAAGTTGCCATTCCAGCGTATCATCATCTTCAAAACTGTAGGCAATCTCTGTCCACTTAGCGTAGATTATAGTGTCTGTAGTTATAGCGGTTTCAAAATTGAATGCCGAACCAAATGTTGCATCTGTGTACCAGCCGCCGAATTTCCAACCGTTTTCGGTAGGAACAGCAGGCTCGGTTGCCTTGCTGCCACTCTCAACAGTCTGTGACGCAACCTGTACACCGTGACCGCCCATATCAAAAGTTACGGTGTATTTTGTCGGAGGCGCAACGTATGTGCCGTTATAATGCGTATCGGTCGAACCGCTTACTGTAATAGCCGCAAGCACTCCGTCGTCTTCATTCATAATGAAAGTATATGTAACTGTACCGTCTGAATAAGTATAGTTCTTACCGTCTGCTGTCACATTCACCGTCATACTTTGCGACAGAGACTTGATGGTTGTATATCGGAAGAACAGAAGATTATTGTAATAGTAGCAGGTCGTCCCTTGATCGTTCGTCCAATACAAGTCCTCATCCTTCGTCAATGGAAAGTTCTCATACGTAGCAATAATATCTGCAATTGTCTTCGTGTTAAGTACAAGCTCCAAATAGTTATTCTCGCTGTTCTTTTGAACTATGCAATCGGTATTGTTAGGGATGAACCATTTCGCATCGTCCGCCGTGCCATTGGTGGTGATTTTAACCGGGCTATCTTTATCCGGTGCGGTCGCTGTCGTCACGCCAATTTGCATACCGTTTACAGGATTGTTGGTGTCCGTGTCGATGGTGAAATACAAGCCGTCCGACAGATAGACATCGTTCGCTGTCTTGCTTCCGCCCGACTCCTTCATATTTCCGGTGATGTTCGCAGACCCACCAACCGTTATTGTGCCTCTGTTATTGTAGTTGTACATGTACACACCGGCACCCAAAGACGTTGCACTGTTGTCGGTGATTTTCGACGCACCGGTGACAGTCATTTTGCTCCAGTTATATACGCCTCCGCCTGACGACGCGCTGTTATGGTCGATACTACCACCGGTCATGGTAAAATTACCGTTGAAGACACATACACCACCACCGCTCTTTGCGCTGTTATGGTCGATGCTGCCGCCGTTCATAGTGAAAGAGCCATCTATGTACACACCTCCGCCAAACATACTTGTTGCCGTGTTAGCAGAAATGGTTCCGTCGTACATTGTAAAGTTGGCTTCGGAATATACATACACACCGCCTCCACCATCGCCAGTGGCCGTATTGCCGGTGATGTTACCGCCGTACATATTGAACGTACCTGCGTAATTAACATAAACACCGCCTCCGATATCCGTGTTGCCGCCGGTAATGGTGCCATCGGTGCCGCAATCGTATAGATTAAGAGTAGCACCGATACCAACCTTGATGACGCTTGTTGATGCAGTCTGCTTAATCACATGTCCATTCAGGCAGAGGTTAGTCGTACCTGTCGGAACCTGCCACGTATCATTCAATGTCACATCAGTATTGAGATAGTAATATCCTGCCGTGTCAGGAAGCTTGTCAGCATCATTCCATGCTGTGAAAGTAATATCATTGTGTGTATGAACAGGAGCATAAGTACCGTTAGCAGCACTAAACCAGGTCGCAACATCAGACACGATAACCTTCTCCAAAACGTTATCCGACATAACAAAGGTAAGATGAATATATTCATTTTGATAAACATAATTGTTTCCGGACTTTTCAACTGTGCCTGATAATGGCACAGATATTGATGAACCGCGAGCAAATGTAATCGCCTGTCCATCAGAATATGATTTGGCACCGTTCTCACTGGTCCAGCCGTTTTCTGCGGTGGTCGGAAAACCTCCGGCAACCGTTGCAATCAAGTTTCCAACAGTGACAACCGGTATTTCCTCAAAATCAGCTGTAACTTCAACGTTAGCTGACGGCATAGTAAAGGTATATGTCCCGTCATCCTGCTTAACAGTTGGCACATCCGGAGACGGAGCAGGACTCGGTGCTGATGCCGGTGCATAAGTGCCGTCATACTGTACGTTTTCGCTCGTAGCATAGTATTCGAAACTAACCAGAATGCCATCTTCCATTATAAATGTCAGATTTCCGGTAGAAACTTGTACGGTATAACAATTCTCCCCCGATGTAACTTCGGTCGTTAGCTGTACCGTCTCAAAATCGTTTTCGGTGTTGCCGTCTTTTAATACTAATAAATTACTCAAAGTAAAGGCACAGTCATCGTTCCCATTACTCCATGCATTAGTCGGAATTTGAGGTTTTGATTCTCCGGATGTATCTTCCGGAAAACCATCAATCGTTGCTAGGACATCCGCTATAATACTGATTGTCGGTTTCTCCGGGACAACGGTCAGCGATTTGAGCTGATAACCCGTTTCCGGATTGACCGTTATGGTCACGGTTTGGCCCGCTGAGGCACTTGTCTTATCAAACGAGATTGAGCCGTTTGCACTCGGCGCCGTACCGTCGGTGATGGAATAGCTACCGCCACCTGCATATACCATAGTCGGCAGAATTGAAATCACCATAGCAATAGTTAATAAAAAGCTGATTATTCTTTTTTTCATTGCACTACTCCTTTGCATATTCTATCGTACAACCTACAAGATTATATAAATTATAGCCAACAAAAAATTTGCATTTAAGTACATTTTGTTAATAATTAGTTAATAAACTCAGCCGAACTACATATACTCTCAATCATCTCCAACTCATCCTCGCTATTCGGTTGTAAAGACATGGTGTTTTTTCATACGAAAACCTTCAAGATGCATTTGTTTCCCTACTCAAATTTTGATTCATTAATAGGCATATAAAAGCAACCGCTACTAAAGAATACAACATATAAGTTCCATCTTTTATTCATGATCTAAAAATCGCATGCAAAAACAAAAGGTGCTGTCTCAAAACAAAGTACATTTTGGGACAGTCTTTTTTTCGGTTCTTCTAAGAATTTGTGGGAATAAGTAATTGAAAAAGGAGCATATATATCCTAAGGTTTAGTTGGAAAAATAAAAACTCGAAAGGATATAGAATATGCTCCTAGACTTCAATAATACACAGATAAAGATTACTTGCCAACAGTATATTTGTACAGAATTCAGATTTGAG
>JAZLML010000038.1:0-32734 GCA_045598625.1 Saccharofermentans sp. | reverse complement strand
AATCTTTATCTGTGTATTATTGAAGTCTAGGAGCATATTCTATATCCTTTCGAGTTTTTATTTTTCCAACTAAACCTTAGGATATATATGCTCCTTTTTCAATTACTTATTCCCACAAATTCTTAGAAGAACCTATTTTTTGTGGTGTAACTGTCCGATTCTGAGCAATAGTGGAGACGAAATAGGCTAAAATCGTGAAAATCAAGGTTTTTAGCCTACAATTCATCAACTGCATTTGATTAATATAAAAACCATTTAATTTATCTGAGTAAAATGTAGGCTAAAATCGTTAAGAAATGCAATTCTAGCCTATTTTGTCTGGCGTGACGGTAGTTTTTTGTATGTCCAAAGAAAAAATATAGGCTAAAATCTCGAAAAATCGGGTTTTTAGCCTATTTTGCCATTCATAACAGATTAAGAATTTGTATCGTATTATTTTTCCGCCAGGAATCAGAAACCGAGTTTTCTGATTCCTTCTACGAGATTTCTTCCGTAGATTTCCGCACCGAGACAGTTCGGGTGAAGATTATCCAAATAGTATTCAGGAAGATGCGGAACGAGCTTAAAGCCGTCAACTACCTTAACGTTTGGATAAGAAGAAGCAATATCGATTACTTTTTTGCTGAACTTGATTAATGTAGGCTCACCGTTTTCGACATCGCCGCGCCAGAGAGGTGAGATGCAGAGAACCGGAATATCGTTTCCGTAAAGCTCCATTAATTTCTCATAGTATTCTTCAATGTCCTTCATTGATTCGGTACCGAACTGGTTTGTTCCGAGAGCAACAATAAGTTTGGAAGGGTTATATCCGGGAGTCCTCATGAGGGAATTCTTGTCATAAACGTAGCCGCCGATACCTTCGTTAATAATTCTGTAGTTAAGAAGACGGTTGGCAACACTTACATAGGTTTGGCCTGTACGAAGAGGACCGAAGCCCTGTGTAATGGAATCGCCGAGCCACAAAACTTCGGGACCTTTCTCAGGTTCTTCTATAAGTGAAGAATTAATCTCGAAATTCTTAACCAATACGGTAGCGTCGGCAGGGAGGTAGATAATTACGTTCTTACGGCCTTCAGGAAGAGTGAACTTAATGTTTCCTTCGTCCTTCATGTCCTTAACGTAAGAAATCTGAACGGCAATGTTATCAACCCAAGCCTCGAAAGAATCCTCTGAGCCCTTCCAGATAATCTTATAGTCGAAGGATGCTTCGGTTGCATCCGTTACAAATTCAAATGTTTTGGAAGTTGAAGCCGTGCAGCGCTCATAGAAAAAGTCTGAGGTTTTCTTAAAATAAGCAATCTGATCTTTATTAAACTGGAAAGCCTGAAGATATCCGTCTTCGGTTTCCTCGATGAACAAGGCTCCGAAATAGTATTTCTTTAAATCGTTATTTGAAATATTCATGTGAAATTACCCCGTAAGTTTTTAAGTAAATAAAAACGAAGCCTGTGCTCAAAGCACAAACTTCGTTTTTGTCCTAAATTATCAGTTGGCAGGCTTATAGCTGTCTTTAAGAGATACTGCTCTGTTAAATACAAGGTTATCTTCTGAGAAGTCCTTGTTATCAGCACAGAAGTAACCCAAACGCAGGAACTGGAAGCGGTCTTCCTTCTTGGCATTCTTTAAGGAAGCCTCAACTTTGGCACCCTTCACGATTGTAAGAGAGTCAGGGTTAATGAAATCCAAGTAGTTGCAGTCAGCCAAATCAGGTGACTCGGTTGTGAAAAGTCTGTCGTAAAGTCTAATCTCGGCATCAAGTGCAGTCTTTGCATCAACCCAGTGGATTGTGGACTTGATACGTCTTCCGTCAGCTGTGTTTCCGCCTCTGCTTTCCGTATCGTACTCACAGTGAACAGCAATAACCTTACCGTTCTCGTCTTTGTCGCAGCCTGTGCACTTAACAACATATGCACTCTTCAAACGAACCTCATTGCCCGGGAACAAACGGAAGTATTTTTTCTCAGGAACTTCCATAAAGTCGTCAGCTTCAATCCAAACTTCACGGGAGAAGGAAATCTCACGCTTGCCGTCTTCAGGCTTTTCAGGATTATTCTCAACCTCGAAAGTTTCAGTCATGTCCTCAGGATAGTTATCGATAATGAGCTTAATAGGGTTTACAACACCCATTACGCGCTTGGCGTTAAGGTTCAAATCCTCACGGAGACAATACTCAAGGAAAGCAAAGTCTACTACGGAATTAACCTTGGATACACCGTTACGCTCGTGGAATGCACGAATTGATTCAGGTGTATATCCGCGGCGGCGAAGTCCGCAGAGTGTAGGCATACGAGGATCGTCCCAGCCTGATACCATGCCGTTTTCGACCAGGTTACGAAGCTTACGCTTGGATAATACGGTATGTGTGATACCAAGTCTTGCAAACTCAATCTGACGTGGCTTACAAGGAACGGATACGTTATTTACAACCCAGTCGTACAAAGGACGATGTGCCTCAAACTCCAAAGAGCAAAGGGAATGAGTGATTCCTTCCAAAGCATCCTCGATAGGATGAGCGAAATCGTACATCGGATAGATGCACCAAGTATTTCCGGTTCTGTGGTGCGGGAGGCGGTTAATACGATAGATAACAGGGTCACGCATGTTAAAGTTACCGGATGCCAAATCAATCTTGGCACGTAATGTCATCTTACCGTCTTCGAATTCACCTGCGCGCATACGCTTAAACAAATCAAGGCTTTCCTCAATAGGTCTGTCACGGAAAGGGCTCTGTGCTGGAGTTGTTGTATCACCGCGCATCTCATGCATCTGCTCAGGTGTGAGCTCGCAAACATAAGCGAGGCCTTTCTCGATAAGCTCGATAGCGAACTCATACATTTTCTCGAAATAATCGGAGGCATAAAAGAATCTGTCTTCCCAGTCATGACCGAGCCAATGAATATCTTCCTTTATAGCCTCAACGTACTCTTCGTCTTCCTTTGTAGGGTTTGTGTCATCCATACGAAGATTACAGATACCGCCGTAAAGCTCTGCGGTACCGAAGTCGATTTCCAAAGCCTTCGCGTGGCCGATATGAAGATAACCGTTAGGTTCCGGCGGGAAACGGGTATGGATCTTCTTACCGTAGCATCTGCCGCCTTCCTTGATTTCTTCATCAACTATTTCATGAATAAAGTGTTTACCTTCAGCCATATTTATCTCCTTTACGCATTTACTGCGTTATTTAATCTTTCAAGTGCGATTTCAAGTCTTCTTACGGTCTCAGTCTTACCCAAGATGAGCATCACTTCGCTTACGCCGCCCGGAGTTACTGCAACACCAGCTGCTGCAATTCTTGCAGGCCACATAACGAGAGCGTTCTTCATCTCGTGAGCTGTAGCGTAGTTCGTGAAAAGCTCTGTAAGTGCTTCTCTGTCCCAATTCTCGAAAACTTTAATAACAGGTACGAGGTCGGTCAAAATCTGCTTGGATGTCTCCAATGTGGACTTGCTCTTCTTGTGCTCGAAAAGGCTTAAGTCAAACTCCTCGTAAGAAGAAAGGAACGAAAGTTTCTCTTCAATCTGCGTAAATCTTGTGATACGAGGCTTCAAAATCTCCTCGAGAAGAGGGTAGAGGCTCTCATCTAAGTTAAGCTTATCGAAATAAGGTTTAGCGTAAGAAATAAAAGAAGCGGAATCCATATTGTGAATATATTCGCCGTTAACCCACTCAAGCTTATCGTAGTCGAAAACGCTCGGGGACTTGGAAATTCCTTCCGGCTCGAAAACCTTTATAAGTTCCTCGATAGAGAAAATCTCCTGAGAATCCTTAGGTGCCCAGCCGAGAAGAGCAATATAGTTAATGATTGCCTCAGGAAGATAACCTTCGTTAATCAAATCCATAAAGCCTGTGCTTCCGTGACGTTTGGAAAGCTTGGATACAACGGTATTTCCTTCCTCGTCGATTGTCTTACCCATAATAAGAGGGAGATGAACGTATGTAGGAATTTCCCAACCGAAAGCTTCGTACAAAGCATTGTACTTAGGTGTAGAAGTAAGATATTCGCTTCCTCTTACTACGTGAGTAATTCCCATAAGATGGTCGTCGATTACGTTCGCGAAGTTATAGGTAGGGAAGCCGTCGGTCTTAATAAGAATCTGATCGTCCATGTCCTCGTAAGGAATGGAGATTTCTCCGTATACCGCGTCCGTATATGTTGCAACGCCGGAAAGCGGCATCTTCTGGCGGATTACATAAGGTTTTCCTGCCTCAAGATTAGCCTTGATTTCCTCCTCGGAAAGATCGCGGCAATGTCTGTCGTAACCTACAACGTCGTTGCCCTCAGCCTTCGAACGAATTTCCTCAAGTCTTTCCTTGGTGCAGAAGCAGTAGTAAGCTTTGGCTTCTTTTACGAGCTGCTCCGCATAAGGCTTATATAGACTTAAACGCTCGCTTTGAACATAAGGTCCGAAATCACCGCCCAAATCAGGACCTTCGTCGTGCTTTAAGCCTGCGATTTTAAGTGTGTTATATATAACGTCTGTTGCACCTTCAACGTAGCGTTCCTGGTCGGTGTCCTCAATTCTCAATACGAAAGTACCGTCATAGTGCTTCGAAATCAAATACTCATAAAGTGCCGTTCTGAGGTTACCTACATGCATAAATCCCGTAGGACTCGGTGCGAAACGTGTTCTTACTGTCATAATAGTTTCCTTCTTTTTATATTAATAAACCAAAGTATTTTATCACACTATAGTTATTATTTGTGCAATCTTTCATCGAAAACAAGTAAAAAACGACCTTGACATTATTAGGTTCTATCTCTATAATTTTCGTGCTGGGTAATCAGTCGTAATACGAATTGTATGCATGGTGGGATTAGTTCAGTTGGTTAGAGCGCTAGTTTGTGGCACTAGAAATCATGGGTTCGAGTCCCATATCCCACCCCATTTATTCTTACGTTTTTGATACTGGGGTGTCGTCAAGCGGTAAGACACAGCACTTTGACTGCTGCATTCGTAGGTCCGAATCCTGCCACCCCAGCCATTTTTTTTATTGTGACGGTTCACTAGCTCAGTCGGTAGAGCACTTGACTTTTAATCAAGGGGTCTGGAGTTCGAACCTCCAGTGAGCCACCAAACAAGGGATTGCATTTGCGGTCCCTTTTTTGTTGTCTTCTTCAAAAATCCCGGCGTGCCCCTTTTTTTGTTTATCGAAGTTATATATAATCACTTTGAATAAATTATCGAGGTGTCAGCGATGTTTAATCCTTTCTCTAACAGCGGTTGGTTTTTATTTGACGATGAGGTTCCGAGATCGCCTACGCCGACACCGTTTCACGATGCTTTCAGAGATTATCCTTTGAATACTACTTTCGGTCACGGTTCCGAGAAGTATTTGATTTTAGGCATTGCCGTAATCATTCTTCTCACGGCAGGTACGCTTGCGGTTATTCATTTCATCAGAAAGTCACAGGAAAGGAAGAACTTTAATGATTGATGTAAAGGGAAGATGGGTCTTAATCACCGGTGCCAGTCGCGGAATCGGTAAATTGATTGCTCAGAAGATGGCCGACGAGGGTTCGAATCTGATTCTCCAAGCTCGCAAATCGGATCACCTGCAAGCCATATCCGAATATGCTTCCTCCAAGGGCTCAAAAGTCGTTACAATCGGTTGCGATTTGGCAAATCCCGACGAAGTTAAAGCTATGTGCGAAAGCATTTCCGACTACGATATAGATATTGTTTTCAATAACGCGGGAATTCAGGTTACATATAGACCCGATGTTTTTTCGACTGTTCCCGAAGATTACGATTTAAGTTTCAGAGTCAACACAACGGCTCCGGTGATTATTTGTTACGCTTTCCTTCCAAAGATGCTTAAGAAGGGCTTCGGAAGAATTATCAATACCACGTCAGGCATCGATAACGAGCCTGAGCAGGGACCTTATTCCGCAAGTAAGGCGGCTTTGGATAAGGTTACCAAAGACCTTTGTAAATTGATAAAAGATGAAGATATTTTTATCTGCCTTACAGATCCCGGATGGTGCAGAACCGATTTGGGCGGACCTAATGCTCCCAATAGCCCTGAATCCGCCGTTAAGGGAATGACAGCCCCTGCATTTGCATCACGCGGCAAAAACGGAAAGATTTATCATGCTCAGGATTATGCCGACATGGAATTTGACGATATCGTAAAGGGTATCGAGGACGGAAGGTTTCCCCTTTGATTGAATTTACCGAGATATTAAGACCTGCACGTGACGAAGAAACAGCGTTCGAGACTGAGCGCTTGAGACTTTCGGTGCTCAATAAGAGAGCTGCAGAGCGCGTTGCAACTTATTACGCTTCAAATCGCGAGTTTCATAAAAAGTGGTCGCAGAAGCTGGATGATTCTTACTACACCAAGAAAATTCAGGCAGAATATCTGTCAGATGAAATCAAGACTTATTATCGCGGTAAAATCGTTCCGTTTTTTATTACCCTTAAAGACTCACCCGATAACGAGATAATCGGACGTGTCTCTTACTTTAATATAGTAGGCGGCGGTATGATGTCCTGCCTTATCGGCTACAGTTTGTCTGAGAAACACTTGGGTAAAGGCTATATGACCGAGGCTGTCAAAGCGACTTCGAAATTTATGATGAATCAGTATAAAATTCATCGAATCGAAGCTTTGATTAAGCCTGACAACATAAAATCCGAGAATGTTATCAAAAGATGCGGATTTGAATTTGAAGGTGTTCGCAAATCCTGTATGTATATAGACAGGGAGTGGGCCGATCACAATGTTTATTATCTTTTGGAGAAGTAAAAAGCAAAAATTGCACCTAAATCAGGCAATTCTTAAGGATATTTAAAAAATCTGTTTAAATTCTCGATAACTATGAGATAATAAAAACAGACTATTACGGAGGTAGTTAACGTGTTTAAGTTCAATTCGACCAAAACAGCTATTTCTCTTATTTTGATATCAGCTTTGGCTGCATCTTTCGCAGGTTGCAGTAAAGAGCCGGAAGTTACGGTTACCGAATCCGAGACAACCACAACCGCTATGACGACGACAACCGCAGCTACGACGACAATTCCTACATATTCAGGTCCTATGCAGACTCAAAATATCGAGGTTACTTGGACAGAAACAGAAGTTACTGAGACTGTTAAGTATGTTTATTGTTCTGCAGGAAGCTTCATTAATGTAAGATCGGGCCCGGGTACGGATTTTGATGTAGTTGCTCATTTTACAAGCGATATGGAAGTTATCGTTGTTGCTGTTACCAATAACGGCTGGTACAAGTTAAATGATGGTTTCTATGTATCCGGTGATTTTCTCACGGATCTTCCTTCATCCACATAATTGGAGCTTTTTGTCGCAAAATAAAAAATTTAAATTTATTGTAGACAATTTCGGAAGTGTGTTGTAATATATTTAGGCGTTTCGATACGCTTCCTTTACGCGGGTGTAGTTCAATGGTAGAACTTCAGCCTTCCAAGCTGACCACGTGGGTTCGATTCCCATCACCCGCTCCACTTATTTGGGTCATTAGCTCAGCTGGATAGAGCAACAGCCTTCTAAGCTGTGGGCCGGAGGTTCGAGTCCCCCATGGCTCACCACATACCTTAGGTTACTAGGGGTGGAATAATAAAGGTCTCAATACTGAGACCTTTTTTGTTGCCTTATTTTCTTACGGGACTTTTTTACTGAAGTACTTATAGTAGTTTGATTCTTTGAAGTTGACTGCAAAGAAGTTTCCGTTCTCGTTTTCTTCTTCTAATGTATGAATCACGCTGTAATTGAAACCCATGTCGCAAGTCTCGTGATTTGCAATTTTCTGAATGGTTAATACAGCTTGATTACCGATGCAGGAAAGCGACGTTAACGAGCCTAAATAGAGAACTACAAACAAATAGACCGCTGCTTTGTTTTTGGTTATAAGCTTTTTAATATCGTCAAAGCTTTTCAGCTTGATTTTCTGAGGCCAGTTATTGCATAAGTATTCGCTTACGCAAATGCAGATATATGTGAGAAGCGGTACGGGAACTTTCATACAAAAATCATAACCGTGTCCCATATTAAAGAGCGGTATTACAAAGAGAAAAGCTGTAACGCAAACGGTTACGGTTTTTTGATATCCCTTCTGCAGTTTTATAAGCGGAATCGCGAAAACCAATAATTCGAATATCATAAAGAGCACATAAAGGACAATTGCTTCAACCAAATCGTCGTACAATTTGTATTGAGCCGAATCAACTATATATTGATGAAATCTGAATCCGGAATATGAGTCGCTATAGATATTCGTCTCGGTTCTGTTATTCCTGAGCATAACATTGGCCGTATAGTACAAAGCGAAAACAGGAACAAGCGAGAGTATGGAAGCAATACTCTGAAGTGAGAAAATGTTTTTGATTTCTTCACCGATTTTACTGTTCTTTCGGGCTTCGATGAGAGTAGCAATACCTTTACAGATGCAAAAAATAACAATGCCTATAAGAGAAAAAGGGCCGTGCGGCAATGTAAGAAGACCTAAGAAAATGAAATCTTTCATATGTTTCTCATTGATAAGACACAAGGTTATAGGCCATATCGGGATGGTCTGATTATATATCCAATAGAGGTCCGTTGTGTTTGATTGAAAATAGTAGAGTCTTGCCCAGCATTCATAATCACTTTGTGTATCGAATATAACCATACTTGCGACTACGTCCAATCCGCTGAAGAAAATGAATATAAGTACAGTCATCAAAACTCGGCTGCCTTTTTTGTTTTGTGTTAAAAGAACAGCACAAAGAAATGTTATGAAAATACCAATCGTACTTTGAAGCAAAACAAGTATATTGCTGCACATTAACGCTGCGGTCGCATTGGAAGAAATGGAATAAACCATTTTTCCGACAGCTGTAGGAACGGTCCAAAAAGCAACGTAATAGCATAAAAGATTCTTGCCGTCGTTATAGGTAACCGGCCAACTTTTAAGTGTCATATCGGTGATAATCATATTTCTGATTTTATGATCGGCCGTTTGATTCACAAATCCGCCGAGACCTGCCATAAAACACCAAAGTAACGAGATGAAAGCTATAAGCAACAGAGATTTGTATGTTACGGAAACACTGTTTTTAAATCCGTCATCGTTTGACGAGTTTCTCCAAAAGAAGACCACGGAAACTATCAACAGTACAGATGTTATTGCGGCTGCCGGGAGGTTAAGCCAACCGATAAAGAAAAACAAAATAGGGATTGCTGCAAATAAAACGGCAGAAATCTTTAGCTTTTTATATCCGATGATTATCATAAGAGACCTCAAAATAGGAAATTACTTATAATTATATTATAATTACACGTTCTTCGATGGTTTTATTTAGAATTAATTTTGGTATAATGCCTATAGAATTTTGATAAGGACGCATATATGAGTTCAAATACGGAAGTCGGTTTAAATAAGAAACGAAGTTTTTTGTTTTCGAAAACCGAGAATAATAGTTTAACTGTTTTTCTTGCAGCGATGATTGTCTCATTGCTTGTTTTTGTCGGTCTTTGTTGTTATTACGGAAACGGTTACAACAGGTTCACGTTTTACAAAGCCGGCGAAGATATGTTTATGGACTTTTTTAATTCCGTCCGTGATGCTACGCAGGGAATCGATTGCTACGGTGAAAGAAGAGTAATTTATCCGCCTCTGGCGAACTGCTACTACCTGTTCTGTTCAAGATTTATGACGGATGCGTATTGTAATACCGACATTCACGGTCGTCTTGCTTTTTTTGATGTGCGTGCCAACATCATGCCTTTCCTTATTACGACTATTATTTGTTGTGTTTTGTTCGGCATATTTATATCTCACAACCTTAAAAAGGAAAAGCCTGTCAGCGTAATCGCAACGCTTTTTCTCATAATCAATGTTCCGATGCTGAGACTTATTGAGAGAGGTAACATATTGTTTATCGCTCTCGTTTTGGTTGCCTTTTTCATAGGCTACAGAGACTCGGAGAATAAAGTAATAAGGGAACTTTCTTATATTTCCTTGGCTTTGGCTGCCGGAATCAAACTTTATCCCGCCTTGTTCGGAATACTGCTTCTATTCGATAAAAAGTTTAAGGAAGCCATTAGAACCGTAATTTACGGTATTCTTGCTTTTGTTCTTCCGTTTGCTTTTTACGGCGGCATCGAAGGCTTCAAACTTTGGTACCGAAACATCAGGTCTTTTTCAGAATTTAAGGGCGGCGGAGTTGAACTTGAGGGTTCGACCACTCTTGAAACGATATTCTATGTGTTCAAGCATTTCGGCAAAGATGTTCACGTTTCATCTGCTGTTCATACGCTTATGATTGTCTTGCCGATTCTGATTGTCCTTTTGTTTGCTTTCTTGACGGACAAGTATTGGAAAAAGATTCTTGCGGTATCGGTTGCAATGATTTTGGTACCGGGAGCTGCACAATCCTATACGATGGTAATTTTCCTCGTTTCTTTGCTTTATATGTTTAACAGTGAAGAAATCGAACGCTTCGATTACGGATATCTTGCAATTCTGACTTTCGAATTTATGTATTATCCGTTCCCATTCGTTTTAACTTTTGAAACCTATTCCGTCAACTCGGGAATGACATTCTTTGTTACTATGGGACTTTTATTCTTATTTTTCGTTGAAACTATACATTTGCTCAAAAACAAGTTGTCTCATGGACTGAAATCTGCCCATTAATTGAGGTAGAATTATTTTTCGTAATGGTATAATATTCGCATATTGTTTATTTGGGGGTCACTATGAGCAGAAAACCTGCGTACGGTAATGACAGTATTTCAATGCTTAAAGGTGCGGATCGAGTACGTAAGCGTCCTGCCGTAATATTCGGTTCGGATAACCTTGAAGGCTGTATTCATTCGTTTTTTGAGATTTTGTCCAACTCTATCGATGAGGCAAGAGAAGGATACGGAACAAAAATTATAGTTACCAGAGGAAAAGACGGTTCTTTGACGGTTGAGGATTTCGGACGAGGAATCCCGCTTGACTATAACCCGAAAGAACAGCGCTATAACTGGGAACTTGTTTACTGTGAGCTTTATGCGGGCGGTAAGTATGACAATAACGGCGACGGAAACTACGAGTTTTCGCTTGGCTTAAACGGTCTCGGTGCCTGCGCTACCCAGTATTCGTCCGAGTTTTTTGATGTTAACGTTTTCAGAGACGGCTTTAAGTACGAACTTCATTTTAAGAAGGGCGAGCCTATTGGCGAACTTATTAAGGAACCAACAAGATTTAGAAGAACCGGTACAATTCAGCACTGGAAGCCTGACGGCGAAGTTTTTACGGAGACGGTTATTCCGCTCGATGCTTTTAAAGATATTATCAAGCGCCAATCCGTAATTAACAGCGGTATTGAGTTTGTTTTGAAGGATGAGCTTTCAGGAGAAGAATTTACATATCTTTATCCGGACGGAATTAAGGGCTATTGTTCCGAATTAAGCGGTGAGAAAGGTCTTACGGATCCTTGCTATTTTGTAAGTGAAGGTGAAGGTAAAGATAAGGAAGACAGAAGCAGCTACAGAGTTAAGGCTGAGGTTGTTTTCTGCTTTAATAATGATGTAAACGTTATCGAGTATTTCCATAACTCAAGTTTCCTGGAGCACGGCGGTTCACCTGATAAGGCTGTAAGAAGTGCTTTTACGAACGAAATCGATAAGCAGATTCGTGCGAGAGATAAGTATAAGGCTAACGAGGGAAAGATTACCTTCGTGGATATTCAGGATTCATTAATCCTTATTTCCAACACGTTTTCGACTCAGACATCTTACGAGAACCAGACAAAGAAAGCTATCAATAATAAGTTCATTCAGGATTTTATGACCGAACTTATCAGAAGTCAGCTCGAAATCTGGTTTATAGAAAATAAGCTTGCGGCAGATAAGGTAATAGAGCAGCTTCTTGCGAACAAGCGCTCAAGAGAGAATGCCGAGAAGACGAGAATCAGTGTAAAAAAAGACCTGATGAAGGGAATCGACCTTAAAAACCGTGTTAAGAAATTTGTTGATTGCACAAGCAAAGATAACAGTATAAGAGAACTCTATATAGTTGAGGGTGATTCTGCTTTAGGTTCCGTAAAGCAGGCAAGAAATCCTGAATTTCAGGCTGTTATGCCTGTAAGAGGAAAGATTTTGAACTGTCTTAAAGTAGATTATGCCAAAATTTTTAAGAGTGAAATTATTACGGATTTGCTTCGTGTTTTGGGTTGCGGCGTTGAAATTAAGAATAAGCACTCGAAAGATTTAAGTGCTTTCTCATTGGAGCAGCTTCGTTGGAGTAAGATTGTAATCTGTACCGATGCCGATGTCGACGGTTTCCAGATAAGAACTCTTGTTTTGGCAATGATATATAGGCTTGTTCCGACATTGATTGAGGAAGGTTTTGTATATGTAGCAGAGTCTCCTCTTTATGAGATAACTTATAAGCCTAAGGGCAAAAACAGTAAGGTCGAAACCTTGTTTGCTTATAACGAGAAAGAAAAATCGGATATAATGGCAAAATACGATAATTCTTGTCTTTCTTTCCAACGTTCCAAAGGTCTTGGTGAGAACGATCCTGAAATGATGGCTCTTACCACCATGAATCCTTCCACAAGACGACTTATAAGAATTTGTCCGGAAGAGGCTTCCAAGACGGCAGACTTTTTCGATTTGCTTTTGGGTGATAATCTTACGGGCCGTAAAACCTATATCGAAGAGAACGGCCATTTATATATGGATATGTTGGATGTTAACTGATTAAATTTATTTTTTGCAGGTAAATATGGCTAAGAAGAAATTAAACGATGAAACTTTGAATATGTTGAAGAATGCTCCGATTACGAATCAGCCGATTACGGAGATGCTTGAGATTAACTACATGCCTTACGCCATGAGTGTAATCGTATCCCGTGCTATCCCTGAAATCGACGGTTTTAAGCCTTCTCATCGAAAACTCCTTTACACGATGTACAAGATGGGCCTTCTTAAAGGCGACAGAACGAAGTCTGCGAACGTAGTCGGCCAGACCATGAAACTTAACCCTCACGGTGATTCTGCAATCTATGAGACTATGGTTCGTCTTACGACCGGTAACTCATCGCTTTTACATCCTTATGTGGATTCCAAGGGTAACTTCGGTAAGGTTTATTCTGATATGGCATTTGCCGCTTCACGATATACCGAGGTAAAGCTTGATAAAATCTGTGCTGAACTTTTCGAGGGCCTTGATAAGAATGCCGTAGATATGGTTGATAACTATGACGGCTCCACCAAAGAACCTAAGCTTTTACCTGCAACTTTCCCTTCTGTTTTGGTAAACAACAATCAGGGTATTGCCGTAGGTATGGCTTCAAATATCTGTTCTTTCAATCTTCGCGAGGTTTGCGATGCAACAATCGCTTATATGAAAGATCCGGACGTTGATTTGCTTGAGATTATGCCGGCTCCGGATTTCCCGGGCGGCGGACAGCTGCTTTTTGATAGAAATTCCATGAAGGAAATCTATGAGACGGGAAGAGGCCCTGTAAGAATCAGAGCAAAGTACACGGTTGAGAAGAATGTTATTACCATTCATGAGATTCCTTATACGCAAAATGCCGAGGCACTTTGCGAAGAAATCATCGATTTGGTTACGGCGAACAAGGTTCGTGAAATCAAAAACGTTCAGGATGCAACAGGTTTGAACGGTCTTGCAATCAAAATCGAGTGCAAAACGGGAACCGATTGCGATGATTTGATGACAAAGCTTTTTAAGCTTACAAAGCTTGAGGACGTTTTCTCATGTAACTTTAATATCCTTATAGACGGCACTCCTAAGGTTTTGGGCGTTAAGGACATCATTAGAGAATGGCTTGACTGGAGAAGAGGATGTCTTTTAAGAGAATTACAGTATGACTACGATAAGAAGAGTGAATCACTTCATTTGCTCGAAGGTCTTGCTGCGATTCTTCTCGATATCGATAAGGCCATAAAGATTATCCGTGAGACTGAACTTGAAGAGGATGTAGTTCCTAATTTGATGGAAGGCTTCAAAATCGATAAGGTTCAGGCAGAGTACGTAGCGGATATTAAACTTCGTAATATCAATAAGCAGTATATTCTCCGCCGTTTGGAAGATAAGCAGAAACTTATCGATGATATTAATGAACTTGCTGACATTATGAGTAAGCCTAAGAGAGTGGATACGCTTATCATAAATACTCTTAAAGATGTTGCAAAGAAGTACGGCAAAGACCGTAAGAGTGAAGTTGTAAAGCAGGATGAGGTTACTCACTATAATGCTACGGAAGTTATTCCTGACTATAGACTTCGTCTTATGCTTACAAGACACGGCTATCTTAAGAAGCATTCTTTGGCGTCCTTAAGAAGTGCCGGTGAATTGAAGACCAAAGAGGATGATGAGATTTTTATTGATGTTGAAGTCGATAACAAATCGGATATCTTGATTTTTACCGATCATTCCAATGTCTATAAGGCTAAAACATATGAATTCCAGGATACGAAGCCTTCTGAACTCGGATATTTCCTGCAGCAGGAACTTATGATGGAAGAAGGGGAAAAAGTCCTTTATATGGTTGTTACGACAGATTATAAGGGAAAGATTTTGATTGCTTTCCAAAACGGAAAGGCAGCAATATTCCCAATTTCTGCCTACGAGACAAAGCAGAACAGAAAGAAGTTGTTAAACGGTTTCTTCGGAGGCTCGCCTGCGGTTTCTTTTATTTACATGAACGACGACGAGAATATGGATGTAGCGGTATTTAATGACCTTAAGAAGGCAGCGGTATTTAATACGTCTCTTATTCCGCTTAAGACAACAAGAACAACACAGGGTGTTCAGGTAATGCTTTCTAAACGCGGTTCACAGCTTGTAAGTATTAAACCTTTGACTGAAGATATGTTTACGGACGCTGAGTACTATCGTTATCGTAAAATTCCTGCAATCGGTTTATATATTCGAGAAAATTCCATCGAAAGCAAGCAAATCGGTATGGAAGGAATTTGATTTTGACACATACGGAGTTTAAAGTTTGAAAGCGGTTTATTTGAACAACGGATTCGGTGATACTGAAGTAAAGAAGACCAGCATCTTCTTTAAACTTACGGTGGCTTTCGTTATCGCATCGGTCTTTTTCGCGCTTTTTGCGGTGATATATGTAAACAGAACCAATGCCAAAAAGCAGTCGATTGTGCCTGATTTTGTTCTTGCTTTGGATGAGAGAAGATATGACGATGCTCTTACCATGTACCGAGAACTTCACGATAAAGTTGTAAGCGTAAACCCTGACAGTACACAGGATATCGCTTTCGAGGTTTCCATGATGAATCAGATGGAGGAAGCGGTTGCTTCACGAGTCGAGAACCTCGAGAACCAAATCCGCTACGAACGTTACACTTTGGGTACCGACGACATATATTTTCTGGACAGCATGGGAGAACTTACGGGTTTTCTCATCTCTGATTGGCTTAATTCTCTTTGTGAGGAGTTTTTGCTCGGAACCATCGAGAAACCGAGTGTAGTCTTTATTTTTAACCAGTTTACTTCGTTAAGTAATATCTCTGCTACCGCGACTCCTCTCCTTCGTGAAATCGATTCCATTGAAATGTCTTGCGGTTCGGTTCAGGCTTCCGAGCAGTATTATAACGACGGTGACTATGTTAATGCCGTACTAAGTTATATGGAAGTTGCCGAAGATACGGAAGGTTTTGTTCACACGTTCTGTTCGCGAAGGGTAGATGAAATTAAAGAAGTCATGTATGAGCCGATGCTTATTACCTGTGAGCATATGCTTGACAACATGCAGTATTATTCGGCTGAAGAGGTTCTTTCAGGACTTGCTGTTGTATTCCCGGATGATGCACGTATCAACAGTGATCTTCTTATCGCTACGGGCAATACTTCTCCTGTAGTTACTTATAACGGCCAGGTCAGTGTCCTTTGCGTAAGACAGCTTATCGCTGATACGGATATGGCATTCGGGGCGCGTTCCAAGGAAAAGACAAATCTTACTACAAGCGAATTCGAAAACATTCTGCAGCAGCTTTATGACAGAAATTATGTCTTGGTAGATGCCGAAAGTCTTGCAGGTTTAGATAACGATACATATCTTGTTGAGCAAAATCTTACTGTTCCGGAAGGAAAGAAACCTATTATCATCGTTATCGAGAACCTCGACTATTCTCCTGCAGATTATGCGGACGGAACCTGTGAACGTCTGGTATTAAACGATCAGGGTCAGGTTTGCGGTGAATATATCAATTCCGACGGTCAAAGTGTTGTAAGAAGATCTGCTGAGGCAATCGGAATATTGGATGCTTTCGTAGAGGAACATCCTGATTTTTCATATAACGGTGTCAAGGGTGTTATATCGATTTGCGGATTTGATTCTGTTTTCGGATATGTAGTAGATCAAGACCAGGTTGACGATTATAACTTTGCAAGAAACGCTGCAGGCTTTATCAGCCAGGATATTACGGACACTCAAATCGAGGTTAACCGTCAGACGGTAACTTCTATTGTTGACGTTTTAAAGGACAGCGGCTGGAAGTTTGCATCCTCCACCTATGCGGATATTGCCGAGTGTTCGGATGCAGAGATGGGGGAGATTACAGAGGATACCGAGAAATGGTTAAATCAGATAGGTTCGCTTCTCGGTGAAGTTCATATGCTGGTTTATCCTAACGGCGAATACATTAACGGTACCGATGAACGTGCGGAATACCTTAAAAATCTGGGCTTCAGAATATTCTTCGGAATAGGATCCAAACCTTACTACACATACGGAAATAACTATCTGTACTACGACCGCGCAGTGCTAAATTTTACAACTTTGGATTATTCTGACTATGAAGTTTACTTCGATGCTACGGGAATTCCTGATCCTGCCCGCCCTGCGGAAGAAGAGTAAATTGTCTGATTATAGGTAAAATTGTTAAGAATTTGTATCAAAAGTAATAATCTTTATCCTTAAGTGTGGACTGTTTTTCACTTTATATTTATAATAAAATATATTTTTATAAAGTGCGGAGGGGCCTATGGCAAAACCTGACAGACTTAGTGATTATTTGGATGAAGAACCGATAATTTGGAAAGACAAGAAGAGATATTTCGGCTTACCGATTTCTTTTACAAATTACAGTTTTGACTGCAATCGCCTTTATGTAAAGAAAGGTTTGTTTACGACGTCCGAAGACGAGGTTCTTTTGTACAGAGTTCTCGATATAAGTGTAAAGAGAACGTTGTGGCAGAAGCTTTTCAAAGTAGGCACACTTCATTTGGATTCAGCAGATCAGACATTGCCGTGCTTTGAACTTAAGAATATTAAAAATCCTGAGAAGGTACGTAAAGCTTTAAGTAATATCGTTGAGAAGGAACGTGATGAGAAGCGTGTACTCGGTAAGGAAATGTATGGTGCATCCGGTTTAATGGATGAAGGAATTTATGACGGAGGTTCGCATCAGGGAATTTAATTCTTGATACGGATTTAGAGGTATTTTTGTGGAAACAAGACAGGATCGATACGAAGGTGCACGAGAGAAGAAACTCGAACGCTTAAAAGAACTCATACAAGAGTCCGATAATATCGTATTTTTGGGCGGCGCCGGAGTCTCGACAGAGAGCGGTATACCTGATTTCAGAAGCGGTGAAGGTATTTTTAACCAGGAGAGCGGTTTGAAATACAGGGCTGTTGATGTTGTTTCACACTCTTTTTTCGAAGAGCATAAAGAAGAATTCTACGATTTTTATAAGCGCAAACTTTGTTATCCTGACGCTAAACCTAACAAGGCTCATAAAGCATTGGTAAGACTTGAGCACCAGGGTAAGCTTTCCGCTATCGTAACTCAAAATATTGATTGTCTCCACCAGTTGGCAGGCAGTAAGAATACCATCGAGCTTCACGGTTCAGTACATAAGAATTATTGTCTTGAATGCGGAAAGAAGTTTAAGCTTGATTATATTTTGAATGCCGACGGTGTTCCTCATTGTGACAAATGCGGCGGTATTGTTCGTCCGGACGTTACATTGTACGAGGAGAATTTGGATCATGATAAGGTAGATGCTGCTATAAAGGCAATTAAGAAGGCTGATTTACTTATTATCGGCGGCACTTCTCTTACGGTTTATCCTGCAGCGACGTTTGTTCAGTTCCTTAAGAACGATCGAGTTGTAATTATTAATAAGAGTTCTACTCATTTGGATTTATCTGCCATGCTTACGATTCATGACAGTATAGGTGAGGTTTTGGATTACGTAGTTCCTAAGCGTAAGCCGAGAACTGCTTCAACTTCCAAGACAGGTACCAAGAAGACTTCTTCCAAGAGTACGTCTTCGAAGAGTTCATCTTCAAAGAGTTCTTCTGCGAAGGGTACTGCAGCAAAGAGTACAGCAGCGAAGTCAAAGTCGACCAAACCAGTAAAGAAATCTGATTAATCCGAAGGAGACTTTTTTAATGAAGACTGAGTTGTCGTTTTTTACGGAGCGCAGCAAAAAATTAGACTCCGAAGTTAAAGAGTTGGAACGTCAAACCTCTAAATTCAGTATTTTTCGTTTGATTGTTTTCTTAATTGCCGTAGGTTTTATCATTGCTGCATTCGCGAGCAAATTATATATTCCGTTTATTATTCCTGCAGTGTTGTTTATTGCAGGATTTATAGTGTTATGCGTTTTTCACTCGAAAACAAATGCAAAACTTAAGTATAAGAGAACATTGTTCGCCGTAAATAACGAGTATATCGCCAGAATAAACGGTGATTTCTCGGTGCTTAAGGATAAGGGAACGGAGTTTTCGGTTAAAAACCATGATTATGCCGTTGACCTGGATATTTTCGGTGAGTCGTCCGTTTATGCTCTTTATAATATTTCCGAGAGTGCTTTCGGAAGACGAGAGTTCGCAAATGAACTTTTGAATGCTCATACGTCCGGAAGAAGCGTAAGCGACATTAAGAAAAGACAAAAGACCGTCAAAGAAATCGGAAATGACATTTCTTTCCTTCAGGATTATCAGGTAACAGCTAGACTTGGCAAGATGTTTAAGCAGCCTGATGCACTTCTTAAGCTTTCCGAGACGGAAGGTAAGGACTATCCGAAGTCTTTAAGAATTGTATATCGTGTTTTGCCGTATATCTGGTTAGTTCCGATAGTTCTTTACTTTTTGCATATTAAGTACTACATAATCGCTCTTGTTTTTACGGTTATCTTGAATTTGACTGTATCTTTTGCATTAAGAAACAGATTTGCCGAGTATTTTAAGGCCGTTGACGGTATTTCGAAGCAGACACAGGCTCTGTACGATTTGTACGTTAAGCTTGAGGACTCGGATATTAAAGATGAGTACTTCAGAGAGCTTATCTCCTGCGGTGAGGATAAGAAAGTATCAGAGAAACTTTCCGGACTTTCCCGTGCTTGCAACAAGTGCAAGTTCAGAGATCAGCCGATTGTCGCTTTGGTATTAAATGTTATCTGCCTTTATGATTTATTTTGTGCCGATAAGCTTATTTCGTGGGCTTCTAAAGACGGTAAGGTGCTTCCTTCGGCTGTTGATTCGCTCGCCAAAATCGAGTGCATGATGTCAGCTTCGGTTGTGGAGATTATCTCAAGTCACAGTTGCCTTCCTGAATTTGTCGATTGCAGTGATGATTCTTCCGAGAATGCTTTTTTCGAGGGAAAAATGATTACGCATCCGCTTCTTAAACAGGACAAAGCGGTTTCAAATTCAGTTTTGCTTGACCATAATATAGCTCTTATTACGGGCTCGAATATGTCAGGTAAAACAACACTCATAAGAACAATCGGAACTCTTTCGGTTCTTGCATATATAGGTGCTTTTGTTCCTGCGGATTATCTTAAACTAGGAAGAATGAGAATCGTATCTTCCATGAGAATTGTAGATGATATGAAGGAAGAGATGAGTACCTTTAAGGCAGAACTTGTAAGAATTTCGCGAATAGTTGAAGCAGGAAAGACGAATATGCCTATGATGTTTCTCATAGATGAAATATTCAGAGGAACCAATTCCGCCGACAGAACGGAAGGTGCCATGACGGTACTTAATATTTTGTCTCTTCCGACGGTTATCGGGCTTATGACAACTCATGATTATGCTTTGTGTGATGAGTGTCAGGCCACTAAAGATAATATTGCTTATTACTATTTCTCCGAGACATATGATGATTACGGCATTAATTTCGACTACAAACTTAAGTCGGGTGTATCGCAGATATCCAATGCCAAGTATCTTATGAAACTTGTAGGAATAGAGTAAATACTAAGAAAATGAGGAAAAACATGTTTATTGATGAGAAAAATTATTTCGGTAAGTATACAGCCGAAGAGTTAGCAAAAGAATACGGTACGCCGTTATATGTATATAACGAGAATGTTTTAAGAGAATCCATGAGGGATGTAAGTAATATAATTACTTCTTATCCTTACAGAGCAAACTTTTCCATGAAGGCCAATTCAAATCCCGAGATTTTGAAGTTGGTTTTGGATGAAGGTTTAAATGCCGATGCAATGTCCGATAATGAGATTCGTATTTTGCAGTATGCAGGTTTTCCTTCGGACAGAATATTCTTCGTTCCTAATAATGTGTCGATAGACGAGATTAAGTTTGCGGTAGAAAATAACATAATCGTAAGCTTGGATTCTTTGGATCAGCTTGATTTGTACGGTTCATATTTCCCGAATACCAAGTGTGCCGTAAGAATTAATCCGGGTACAGGCGCAGGACATCACGAGAAGGTTGTAACTGCGGGAAAGAATACAAAATTTGCAATTCAGGAATCTGAAATCGATAGGATTTTCGAGATTTCAGAGAAGTATAATCTCAGAGTCTGCGGCATCAATCAGCACGTCGGATCTCTTTTTATGGATCCTGCACCTTTCCTAAAGGCGACCGAGAACCTCTTAAGAATCGCTAAGAAGTTTGATAACTTGGATTTCATTGATTTCGGCGGAGGATTTGGTATTCCTTATCATAAAATGGACGGCGAGAACAGATTTGATTTCGATGCTTTCAGGGAGGGCTTCGAGAAGCTGATTGCGGATTTTGTAAAAGAATACGGCAAAGTACCTTTGTTTAAGACCGAGCCGGGACGTTACTGCGTTGCCGAAGGCGGTGTTCTTTTGGGAAGAGTTCATGCAGTTAAGGATAACAGCGGTAAGGCTTATGCAGGAACCGATATCGGTATGAATGTTCTTATGAGACCTGTTTTGTACGATTCTTATCACGAAGTTGTTGTTTTCCGTGACGGAAAGTATGTAACCCCGAGCGAAAACGATAAGGAAATAACTATTACGGGTAATATTTGCGAGACGGGTGACATTATCGCAAAAGAGCGTGTTTTGCCTGAAATTAAGCGCGGAGACTTGATTTGTGTTATGGATGCCGGAGCTTACGGTTACTCGATGGCATCAAACTATAACGCAAGATTAAGACCTGCCGAGGTTCTTATTACGAAGGACGGCGAAGCACGTTTAATAAGAAGACGCGAAAAGTTTACAGATTTGTTCAATTTATTTATTTGACGTTTGTTATTATTATATTGAAGATATTTAATAATATTGATTTTGGGGGATTTCAAGGAGCTTTATATGGGACTTGAGCAGGTTGTTTCATTTAAAGGTTATGCTGTTGATTATTCATTCTTATGTGAATATGCTGACAGCGTTTGCTTTGACGACTTTATAAATCTCATTTCCGACGGTTCCAAGGAAATCTATATAAGCCGAAATTTCAAACTTTTCCACTATTGCTTTATTCATCAGACTGACACTAATAACGTAGCTATCTCAAATGCCATGAGGAAGTTTGTATCTGCTACGCTTCCTCAGAAGACTTTGCATGAACTGCAGACACCTAATGTGATGTCTTTCGTTCATGAAGTAAGTAAACTTGATGATGTTTGTCTTATTACAGCGAAGAACGGTATCTTGTTTAAGCGTATGCGCGAGAAGAGGCTGGTATTTGATTTTCCGGTTCTGCTTTTTGACGGAGATAATTTTTTGTTTTTCGAGAACGGAAGGGAATGCTATTCCAAGGTTCCTGAAGAGAAGGTAAGTCCTCTGGCTTCAAGAAAAGAATATCTCGATTCACAGAATTTCTGTAATGTCGGTGATGTCGTTACGACTGATACGAACGAGAAGTTGGAACTTACCAGACGAATAAGTAACGGTGCCGAAGGCATGGTATTTTTTACCGATAATCCGAAATATGTTGCCAAGATTTATCATCGCGGCGTAATTACTCCGCTTCGTTGGGCTAAGCTTACCAAAATGGTTAAGAAAGGAATAATAAGTCCTGAAATTTGCTGGCCTCAGAATCTTATATACTTGTACGGTGTTCCTGTAGGATACACGATGCTTATCGGCAAAGGTTCTACTTTGGGTAATGTTTTCGACGGCCCGGATGCAATTTTTAACAATTTCCCGAACTGGACGAGACTGGAGATAGTTGAGACTGCCATAAATATCGTGGAAAAGTATATTTATCTCCATTTGCATGATATCTATGTAGGCGATATTCAGCTTAAGAATGCTCTTATTAAATCCGAGAAGGAAGTTTATCTTATAGATATGGACAGTTGCCAAATCGATAATCTTCCATGTCCGGTAGGTACCGAAGAATTTACTTCCCCGATTCTTTGGGGTAAGGATTTCTCGACTTTTATGAGAACTCCTGCAAACGAGGATTATTGTATTGCGATGCTCGTATTCTCAATCCTTTTCTGCGGACTTCACCCATATGCAACACGTCTCGGTAAAGAGACTTTACGTGAAGAAATAGTTGAGCGTAATTTCCCTTATACATTAGATAATTCGGATACCACACATATTCCGGTCGGCGGATATAACTATATTTGGGAATATATTCCGGACACCTTAAGAAGAATGCTTTATGATGTTTTTGCACTTGGCAGAAGTCACGAAGCAGTCGAGTGGTATGACGCTTTATTGGAATATAAGAAGCAGATTGTAGATAAGTCTTTGATTGATTGGGAAGCGTATAAAGTATTTCCGAAGATGGATTACGGTCCGACGGCTGACAAAGAGAATGAAAAACGAGATACAGTTAAGTCGCCGTTTACGAAGGCATCTATTCGAGACAGTGTTATTTATGCGAATAAGGACAATCCTTTTGTCAAGGCAGCGGGAGTTAGTGACAGCAGTTCTTCTTTTACTTCCAACACCGAGAAGAAAGCTTCTTCGGCCTATGTTCCGAAAATGACTCAGAGCAGTTATACTGTTAACTCTGCCAATACGGCAACAAAAAACAATGTGAAAATTGATACGCAGGCTGATAAAAAGAAGAAAGGCCTGTTCTCGAAAATATTTAATAACGAAGATTAATTCTTTGGAGGTACATTATGGCAGACGGAATAAGCGCTTCCGATTTTGGCAACAGCACTAAAAGGAGACTTCCGATATGTTTCTGTTTGGATACATCGGGCTCTATGCAGGGAGATCCTATAAGACAACTTAATATGGGACTTTCGAACTTCGTTGCTTCTATTAAAGCAAATGACGATACTCGTTCCGCGACGGACATTACAATTATCACTTTCGGTTCTTCCGTAGATATTATTATGCCTTTCGGAAAAATCAGTAAAGAGAAATCCTTGCCTGAAATCAATGCATCAACAAGTTTAACTCCGATAGGAGAAGGTGTTCTTACGGCACTTGAGCTTTTAAATGCCCGTAAGGAAGGTTATAAGGAACTTGGTATCAAATACTATCAGCCTTGGTTGGTAGTAATTACCGACGGAGCACCTCAGGGACCTAATTCAATGGCAAACTTTGAGGCAGCGGTTAAAGCTTGTAATGAACTTGAGCAAAACGATAAGCTTGTAGTTTTTAATATCGGTGTAGGAAATGCAGTTGATTTTGATTTACTTAAGCGCTTATCAATCAAACGAGCAGAGCCTATTTCCGTTGCTTCTGCAGAGTTTGGTAAGCTTTTTGAATTCTTGGGATCTTCCAGTACATCAGTTGTATCTTCGGGTATGAATGACGATGCTTTATATAATATGAAGAACGAACCTGAAGGAGAATCAGTCGGTGTTGATGACTTCTTCAGTTTTTTCGATGACGGGGAGAAGTAAGGATATTAATGATCAGAGAAACTGAAGTAGCTGCGGTAACGCTCATAGGTAAGAAACACGAGGCACGAGGAATTGTGTGTGAAGATTCTTCTATCGCCATAAAGAAGAACGGTGTTTCTTTTGTTTGCGTTTCCGACGGAGCAGGAGGGAAACAATATACTCATGCTAAGCTCGGATCTGCAAAGATTACCGAAGTTTTATCCGAACTTTTCACCGAGAATTTTGACACTTTATATGCGGAGAACAGGGAAGCTGCCGTTAAGAATCTCATTATGACCAAAATCAGAATCGCTTTTGCGGATTTGATGAAGGAGAACGAGTTAACTTCTTTGGAACAGCTTTCGGCAACCATGCTTTTCTGTGCAGTTAAGGACAGAAGAATGATGGTGGGCCATATCGGAGACGGATTAATTTGTAAAGTATCTTCTTCCGGTGTATCTCCTGTTACGATGCCTCAAAACGATAATGCCGGACATACCTATTTTGTAACGGCATCCAGGGCTGAGGATTATCTTCGTTTTATTAAAACTACGACGGATGATATACATGCGGTATGTCTTATGAGTGACGGTGTAGCCGATTCTGTTTACGATGAGAATTCGGGGTTGGTTAAACCTGTTATGACAGCAATGGCAGACACTTTGGCAAGGGGAAGAGAAAGTGCCGAAGAGTCTTTAAAACAGATAATCGGAGAATATATTGTCGGGAAAAGTAACGTCAGTGATGATGCTTCTTTCGCGGTTATATTTTTCGAGAATACCAAAGGACCTGATAAGCAAGCCTTGTCTCAGAGTGAGGAAGCATTTCCGATAGTACCTGAGGATAAGTTTAAAGCTTTGCAGGCTTCGATGAAGGATGATGTATTGAGAAGCAGAGAGATTTTGACGGGAAATGCACCTTCAAAACCTTCCGAAAACGAGAAGACTGATGACACTTCTAAAGCGCAGAAAGGCTTTAATTACAAAATCTATTCGATATTTGTCACGATTCTGTTATTGATTGCGGTAATCGTGTTCTGCGTTTTGAAATTTTGTATATAATTAATCTATAGGTCTTCGGAGGCTATAATGGCTAATAAGGAAAGAAAATACAATATACTTCCGGGTATTCCTACTCCTGATATGGACGAGATACTTTGGGCTTCATCCGACTACAGCGATCCGGGTGTTTCAGACGTTGATGTTTACAGCAGAAACGCCGAGATTACTTCGTCCAAAGATTCGCGTGCGGCAATACCTGAATCTGCCAATCTTTCAGAGCTTCAGAAATTGGGTGAGAAAGTTGCAGAGGAAGAAGAGAAAGCTAAACTTGAAAGTCAGCGAGTTATGGATTCAATCAAAAACAGAGCCGTTATCGGTCCTGCTTCTATTGATGCACTTAAGAATACTTCCGAAAGAAGCGTAAGTCCTGAAAGAAAAGCGCAGATTGAAGCCGAGATGAAAGTCCGCGAAGAAGAAGAAAGCAAAAAGCGTGAGATTGAACAGGCAAGAGCTGACAGACGTTCTATGCAGAGACGTGCCGTTGAGGAGTTAAAGCAGAAGACAGTAAATTCCACAGCAAATGAAGCTGATGCTTTAATCGAGGAATTTGAGAACAACGATAAGGTAACGGAGTCTATAGAGGAGGAAGTTTCTGAAACATTTGAAAGCGTTTCTGAGGCTGTTAACGAGCCTATAAATGAACCTGTTATTGAGTCAGTCAACGAAGAACCGATTAATGAGCCTGTTAACGAAGAACCTGTGATTATGGAAACTCCTGTTTTGTCTTCGGAAGAGATTAAAGAGGATGTTATTGAAGAAGTTAAGGACGATTTCGAGGAAGAAATCAGTAATCCTGTAGTTGATTATAAGGAAGATATTAAAGAAGAGACTGTTGAAGTTAATAAAATAGCGGAAGAAGATACTACCGATTATGGACTTATGTCTGATGAAGAGTTCTTCAAAATGCAGGAAGAAGAATTAAATGCAAATCTCAGCATTGAGGACAGGAATTTAAATCCTTTTGCTTTTACCACACCTGAAGAAGAACCGGTTGATTTGGGTGATAACGCTATTTCCTCAGATGATGATACTTTGGACAGTTTCAGCGAATTTCTTTAATAGGTTTAAATGATACTATTTGTCAACTGAAAGCCGATGTTTCAATGATATCGGCTTTTTTGATATTCGTTACAAAAAGACAGAATTTATGGAAACAGAATAGCGGAGTTGTTCAAATAACAGCATCAGAATATAAAAAAGACGAGTTTCAAGATTAAGAGGACTGAAATGTAGGCGATATCCAGAGCCAAAGCAAAGGCGCAAAGAATTGCCCATGTCTTTTTAACGGAAAAACCCTTGTTTCTCTTAAGGTGATCGTGAAGAGGCGTAGTAAGTTTACGGAAAGGGATGATTCTTCGCTTTGTAAGTCTTCCGACAGTGATTTTAAAAATACTGATTCCGCCGTCGAGGAGGAAAGGTAAGCCGACGATGAGGTAAGCAAAAGGAATTCTTAAAAACATAGCGTAGGCAGCGATGAAAAATCCGATGGCTCTTGAACCTGCGTCACCCATCAAAACTTTGCTCGGATTAAAGTTAAAGAAGAGGTAAGGAATCAGGACAAGACACATAAAAAGTCCCAAAAGGAAACCGCTAAATGTCAAGGTTCCGTGGATATAAGATGCGACGGTTAAGGTAATGACCGTAAAAATCGAAAGAGTTCCCGAAAGACCGTCAACACCGTCTGTTGCGTTTGTAGCGTTTATCGAAACTATGATAAGGATAAATGCGAGAATTAAATAAACTGTAGGATTTATTGATAAATCAACATTCTTAAGAGTTGCGACAAACATATTGTCGTATCCGATTCCGTTATCGAAAAGAACGAAAGAAAAAGCGAAGCCGATTGCAACAAGCGCATCCAAAGCACCTTTAATATACTCGCCCCATGGTTTCTCGGATATGTCATCCAACCATCCGAACAGGGAAGATGCAGCAGTAAAAAGCAAAAGGAAAAAGCAAGCCCAACTGCGACATGCGAACACGAAAGCTGCAGTAATAAAAACTGCCGTGAAATAGAATCCTACGCCTGTATATTTACCGATATTGATCTGACTTCCCGGAACATAAACTTTACCTCGGTCTCTGCCGCAGAGTTTTGATGAGAATGGTTTAAAAATCATCAAAAGCAACGTTGCAAAAAATGAGAAGGCGGCTCCCGCAGAGAGTCTGAACATATCAACCAAAAACATATAATAACTCCAAATCTTTTATAACCAATATATTATACTATTATTCATTTCGAAAACAAAAACATTGTGATATGATAATTTGATGAATAAATTAAGCAAAATACGCAATTTTTTGAGGTGTATATGGACTATAAATCATTAATCGCAGAAAAACTTTCTAAATTGACGGAACTTGATTTTGATAAGGTTTGTTCTCTTATCGAGACTCCTCCTCAAAAGGAAATGGGTGACTTGGCTTTCCCTTGCTTTATGCTCGCGAAAACGATGCACAAAGCTCCTCAGATGATAGCTTCAGATTTGGCTTCTTCCGATGACCTTAAGCTCAATTTCCTTTCCGAAGTAAAGGCTGTAGGACCTTATGTTAATTTCTTTGTTGACAGAGGAACTTATGCTTTGGATTTTGTTTCCGAGATTAATGATAAAGGTGACAAATACGGTTCCTGCGATATGGGTAACGGTAAGAATATTGTGATCGAGTATTCTTCTCCGAATATTGCAAAACCTTTCCACGTAGGTCACGCTTTTACGACTATTTTGGGAAATTCTCTTTCAAAGATTTACTCTGCATTGGGATATAACGTAATCAGAATGAATCACCTCGGTGACTACGGTACACAGTTCGGTAAGCTTATTACCGCATATCGTTTGTGGGGTGATGAAGCTAAGCTTGAAGCAAGTCCAATCGATGAGCTTTTGAGAATTTATGTTAAGTTCCACGAGGAAGAGAAGAACGATCCTTCCTTGACGGAATCCGCACGTGAGAATTTCAAGAAGCTTGAGGACGGATGTCCTGATGAGGTTGCTTTGTGGCAGAAGTTCAGAGACGTTTCTTTGGTTGTGTTTAAGAAGCTTTACGACAGAATGGGTGTTGAATTCGATAACTATAACGGTGAATCCTTCTACAGCACCATGATTGACGATGTAGTAAAGATGCTTAATGACAAGAATCTTCTTGTCGAGAGTGAAGGTGCTCAGGTTGTTGATCTTGAAGAATACGGATATCCGCCTTGCATTATCCTGAAGAGTGACGGAACCACCATTTATGCATCCAGAGACTTGGCTGCGGCAATGTATCGTTATAACACGTATAAGTTCGATAAGAACATTTATGTAGTAGGTATTCCTCAGGCTTTGCATTTCAAGCAGGTTTTCGCTGTTCTTAAGAAAGCGGGATTTGATTATGCGGATAACTGCGAGCATGTAGGATTCGGTCTTGTTAAATTTAAGAACATGAAGTTTTCGACGCGTGACGGTAATATCGTTTTGCTCGAAGATCTTATTAACGAATCTGTAGCCAAGACCAAGGAAATTATTACTAATAACTGTAAGCAGCGCGGAAGCGATATGTCAGAGGAAGAAATCGATATGATTTCTGAGAAGGTAGGTCTCGGTGCCGTAATTTATACATATGTTAAGTCGGGCAGAGAAAGAGACATTATGTTCTCTTGGGAGGATATGCTTGATTTTGAAGGCGATACGGCTCCTTATTTGATTTATACATATGCAAGAACGAAGTCAATTTTGAGAAAAGCTGCAGATCAGGGTATTTTGCCTTTGAAATCAGGTGATGAGAAACTTAAGCTTCTTAACGGTGACGATGAGTACGGTGTAATTCGTGCTTTGAGCGATTTCCCGGCAAGCATCGTAAGTGCAGCCAAGAGTAACGAGCCTTTCATGATTTCAAGACAAATTGCCGCAGTTGCTCGTGCATATAACCGTTTCTACAATAACTCAAGTATCTTGGGTGCCGAAAGTGACGATTTAAAGTGTGCAAGACTTGCTCTTTGCGAGGCTGTATGCAATACGATTAAGTCCGGTCTTAACCTTTTGGGTATCGATGTAGTGGAAAGAATGTAATTATGAGTGACGAATCCCATAAGATGATTGATTTTAAGGATATTACTTACACCCGTCCTAATTTGGATGAGTTTCGTAAGTGTGTCCAGGCTACCCGTCTTAAGCTTATGAGTGCAAGGGATCCTGAGGTTGCTACTAATGCACTTCTCGAGTTCGAGAAAATGGAGATGCATTTAGATACTCAGTATGCTTTGGTTAATATTTTGCACGATTTGGATACTTCCGATCAGTACTATGCCGATGAGGTCGAGATTTGCGACGAAATAATGGCGAAGGCAAGTGAGCTCTCGTCTGCCGTAAGTGCGGTTTTATTAAGCTCTCCTTGTGCCGAGGCTTTGAAAGAAAAGTTCGGCGATATGCTCTTCCTTAAAGCTCAAAATCTTAAGGATACGGTTTCTAATGCCGTTGTGGATGAACTTATTCAGGAGTCCTCGCTCGAAAACGATTATTCTCAGATTCAGTCCGAAGCCGAAATCGAGATTAACGGAGAAGTATATAATTTAAGCGAATTGGATCCTTTGCTTGAGTCAACAGACAGAGCTGTCCGCATAAAGACGCATAAGGCTGTTGACGATTACTATATGTCCAAGAAGGAAACCTTCGATAAGATTTACGATGATTTGGTTAAGGTTCGTACTTCTTGTGCACATAAATTGGGATATAAGAGTTTTACGGAACTTGGTTATAAGAGAATGGAACGATACGACTACACCAGAGAAGATGTAGAACGTTTCAGAGAGGCCGTAATTAAATATATCGTGCCGATAACTGTTAAGATAAGAGAACTTCAGAAGGAAAGACTTGAGGTCGAAGATCTGATGTTTTATGATTTGCCGTGCCTTTTTAAAAACGGTAATCCGAAGCCGAGCATTAAATTGGATGAGTATAAAGAGACGGTCGGAAAAGTGTTCTCGTCTGTTTTGGGCGGTTCACCGAGCTTTTTCGATGTTTTGTCCGAACACGGATATACCGATTTATTTACCCGTAAATCCAAGGCAACAGGCGGATATTGTATGTATCTTGAAGACTACGCAATCCCGTTTATTTTTATGAATGCCAATTGCACGGCAGATGACGTATCTACGGCTGTTCATGAGGGCGGACATGCGTATGCTGCAATTAAAAGTGCTGAGGTTTCGCCTTTTGCCGAACTTTTATCTCCGACATTGGAAACTTGCGAGATTCATTCTACGGCCATGGAGTTTCTTACATATAACTTTATGGAAGGTTTTTACGGGGATAACGCAGAGAACTACCGCGATCTTCATATGACGCAGGCACTTTTGTTTATTCCTTACGGCTGTATGGTGGATGAGTTCCAGCATATTATCTACGACCACCCTGAGCTTACTCCTGAGGAGCGCCACGGTGTCTGGAAGAATTTGGAGCAGAAGTATCAGCCGTTTATTAATTACGATAATCATCCGTTCCATGAGTTGGGCGGTGCTTGGATGAAGAAGGATCATATTTTCACTTCTCCGTTCTACTATATCGATTACTGTCTTGCACATATTTGTGCTCTGGAACTTTGGGAAGAGTCTCAGACTGACTTTAAGACTGCGCTTATTAAGTATAATCAGCTTTGCGAGTGCGGCGGAACGAAGACCTTCCTCGAAATATTGAAGGGAGCGGGTCTCGAGTCTCCGTTTGATGTCGATGTTATCAAACGTTTGGCTTACAGAGCTTGTGTATTTCTTGAATTATGAGACTTCCTGAAGAATTTATTTATAGAATGAAGGCGTTTTTTGAGAAATCCTCCGTTTCCGGGGAGGGATTTTTCGAAAGTTTTGACAAGGAACCTCTTAAGGGCCTTCGAATGAACCGAATGAAAACATCTTCCGATGGCTATTCCGATGTTTTGTCGTCTATCGGTGAGACTGAGAATAAAGTGAAATGGTGCGACGGCGGTTTTTATGTAGATAACGAAAGCCTCGGTAAGGATCCTTATTATCATGCGGGAGTATTTTATCCGCAGGAACCTTCCGCAATGCTTCCTGCGCAGGTTTTAAACGTAAAGAGCGGTGACAGCGTTCTTGATTTATGTGCCGCACCGGGCGGAAAAGCCTGCAGATTGGGCGAAGATTTAAACGGTACGGGACTTCTCGTGGCAAATGAAATTAACGAGGATCGTGCTAAGGCACTGCTTCGTAATATCGAGCGTATGGGAATCGCCAATGCCGTTATTTTAAATGAGACTCCTGAGCATTTGGCCGAAAGATTCGAAGGATTTTTCGATAAGATTCTGGTCGATGCGCCGTGTTCCGGAGAAGGAATGTTCAGAAGAGATCCTTTCGCGGTTAAATCATGGGAGAAATTCGGCCCTGAAGTATGTATTAAACTTCAGTCTGACATTTTAAAATCAGCTCATATGATGCTTAAGCCGGGCGGAGAACTTGTTTATTCGACTTGTACTTTCTGTGAGGGCGAGGACGAGCAACAGATTATTTCCTTTATGAAGGAACATCCCGAGTATAAGGTGATTTCGCATCCTGAGATTTCGGGTGTTACCCATCTTACTTCCGAAGACGGTCTTGAAGGCGCCATGCGAATTTGGCCTCACGTTTCTTCGGGCGACGGTCATTTCTGTGTTCATCTTTTAAAGGAAGAAACGGAAGATAATAAAGATTTCGGAAGATATGATTTCTCATTTGCTTTTCGAAAAAGAACCGATAACTATTCCTTTAATAAGTCCAAAGAAGCTCTCGGCTTGTTTATGAAAGAGATTCTTAAGGAAGAGCCGTATAAGCTATTTGCCAAGAAAATCGAGAGCGATTTTGTTATTCATAAGGATAAGATTCATTTGCTTCAGGTTAATGAGCACCTGTTTGACAAGCTTAAAGTCGTAAAGCTCGGTTCGTTCCCGGGTGAAATAAAAGAGACCAATAAGGGCCGTTTGTTCGTTCCTTCGCACAGTCTTTGCCTTTCGCTCAAGTTTGATGATATTAAAGAGGATTCCCGCATTATTTTGACGCGTGATGATCCGAGACTTCAAAGATATCTTAAGGGTGAAACCGTAAGCTTAAACGACGATGAGAAAAATATAATAAAGTCAAAGGGCACAATAGTGATTTGTGTCGATAAGTATCCGTTGGGATTCGGAAAGACGGGAGGAGATTTTATGATTAAAAACCTTTATCCGAAAACATGGAGACTTTTATAACGGAGGAAATATGAAAATTGTAATAGCAACTGGAAATAAAGATAAGGTTCGTGAGATAAATGAGATTTTAAAAGGAACCGATTTTGAAGCAATCTCGATGAAAGAAGCAGGCGTAAAGCTTGATATCGTTGAGGACGGAACGACATTCGAAGAAAATGCCATGATTAAGGCGCAAAGCGTCTTTGATGTTTTGGGCGGATATGTAATCGCCGACGATTCAGGTATATGTATCGATGCTTTGGACGGAAGACCGGGAATATATTCGGCACGTTTTTGCGGTGAGAATTCCACATATGAGGAGAAGTTCGCGAGAATTTTCGAGATGCTCAAAGATGTTCCGGAAGAAAAAAGAACAGCTCAATTCGTATGCGCAATTGCGGTTATCAGACCTGACGGCAGTAAGTTTACCGTAAGGGGAGAAGTTAGAGGCGTTCTTGTTGAGGAGCCTC
>JAZLML010000037.1:0-42596 GCA_045598625.1 Saccharofermentans sp. | reverse complement strand
AGAAGGCCTGAACAATAAGATTAAAGTTGCTAAGAGAGTTGGCTACGGCTACAGAGATGACAATTACTTTTTCACCTTGGTTCGTTACATATCACTTCCTGCTAACTTTATTGTAATCCCACAAAAAATGTGAAGAGCCTTAAAATCGGAGCGGATATTTCTATGAAGAAAGTAATAAGTATTGTTTTTATCGTCAGTTTGTTGATGAGCGTTTTCGCTTTTTCGGCATGCAGCAAAAAGGTCGAGGATGTTCAGCAGAGCAGTTGGTTTTCAGCCAATACTTTCGATTTGGATATAAATGTCGAGGGAGAAATTTCAGGTATTTTTCCTTATGCATATTGTTATCTCAACGATAAGATTTACGTCAGTGCTGTCGTTGCAGGTAAATTTCCGGAAGACGATTTCCAGACTTCAAAGGGGTTTATTATTGAGGCGGATTCCAATAATGGTCAGACTACAGAAGTAGTTAACTACAAAGACATCTTACAAGAGGTGTTGCCGGCAACCGTAGGGGCAGACAATACGGAGGCGATAATGCAGGTACCGAATTTCAGATTCACACATCTGCGACTATCTCAAGCGATTGCAAAAACAAAGATGCGGCTTGGGAATTTGTAAAGCATTTGATGTCGGATGAAATAATGGCGGCAACAACATATGACTATATATCGGTAAATCGTAATGCGTTTAATACTCTCATGAATGATATGTACGAAACTAACACGGAGTATATCGAATCTATTTTGAAGTATGACGATTATCTAAGCGAAGAAGAAGTCTATATGTATTATGGTTTGGCAAAAATAGAACCTGATGACATAGATTTGTTCAGAAGTAATATCGAGGAAATCAGCACAATCGCTTCCACCAACGCTACGGTAATGATGATTATTGATGAGGAAATTCCTGCTTACTTTGAGGGGCAGAAATCCATAAACGAAGTAATCGAAATTATTAATAACCGTGTGTCGGTATATTTGAACGAATAAAATTAATCTGCACGAGTTTTTTGAAAATGCAGTAATTTAGGACCTTCTTGTTCTTCTGTAAACCTGAAACTATGCAAATCCGCTGTTCTTTGTCGGCTTGGATGCACTGTTTTGGGATGAATTTGATTGAAAGCGTATAGAATTGGCTTATGTGTTTTAATCTATACGCTTTTTTCTTCTTTGTGGATGTTCTTAAGATGCCCCACGATATAAAAAGCATATAGAATCCACGTTTTTTTCGATTCTATACGCCTTCTGGCACTTCTGATTAGGGTTGCTGTCCTTGATGCAACACCAAAAGCGTATAGATTTGAAAATAAAGATTAATCTATACGCTTATTGGGCAAATTCAAGAATCTACAAAGAGTCGATTCTTCAAAAAGGCGTATAGATAAGATGTTTTCGCGCTTTTCTATACGCTTTTTTAAATGTAGTATAATTTCCCGGTTTCCAAGCGTTACGTGAAGAAGCGATTGTTTGCTGTAATTTAATATTCGGTTAATGTTTTTCGAGTATTGATGTAAGTATTGAAGATTATCATTGCAAAAAACGATAAGGAGTTTTTTGTGATGAAAAAAATAACAGGTGTTTGTACTGCGTTTTTGAGCGTAGTTATGGCAATGACGATGTTGCCGCTTAAGGTGTTTGCAACCGAGACCGAGAAGTTTACCCCGTCCGGAATAAACTATGATGACGTCGGCGAGAATATCGACGGGTTTATTCGCGAACGTGAGGCGGGGCTTGCTTCTTGCGTTGTGAGCGTTTTCGACAGGGACGGAATCGTTTATAACGGATATTACGGCTATTCCGATATCGACAACAACATAGAGGCAGACGAAGAAACTGTTTACGAATGGGGCAGTTCCTCTAAGATGCTGGTCTGGATTTCCGTGATGCAGCAGGTTGAAAGAGGAAATATCGATTTAAATGCAGATATACGTGAATATCTCCCGGAGGGATTTCTTACGAAACTTCAGTATCCGGATGAGAAAATCACAATGATTAATCTCATGAATCATAATGCGGGCTTCCAGGAAAGCTTCTATGAGAATCAGGAAGCACCTTTGGAGGATATCTACGATTCACTTGAGGAAGCTGTCAGAGCCTGTGAATGCTATCAGGCTTTTCATGTCGGAGAATGTACTTCGTATTCCAACTGGGGCACATCATTGGCAGCTTATATCGTGGAAAGAACGAGCGGTCTTGACTATGTAACTTATGTTAATGAGAACGTTTTCGCACCGCTTGAGATGAACCATACGAGCATCGACCCTTTGCAGCGTGACAACAGCTGGGTGGAAGAGAAAAGACATGAGCTTAAATGTTATGTGCGTTATGGCAATCCGTCGTTCAACGAAGACTTCGGTGAGTGCAGATATGCGGTACAGTTGTTTCCGGCAGGTGCCGCAATCGGAACGCTTGAGGATTATTCCAAGCTCGGTCAGGCATTGGTAAGCGATGATTGTCCTTTGTTTACCAATCCCGATACAAAAGACGAGATGTTTGGTGCCACTTCTTACTACGGTGACAGTGAATTTGCCAAGAACTGCCACGGTTTTTGGACGGAAGAACATAAGGTTGAGACACTCGGTCACGGCGGAAATACGGGAGGCTGTACTGCTAATCTCGAGTTTGATCCGGAAAGCGGATTGGGAGTTGCAATCTTGACTAACGAAGCGGGAGAAACCGCATTTTGTAACGGTATTCCGACTTTGCTGTTCGGACATTTGACGGACAGAGAAGAATACGTGAATTGTGGCGGTTCCGATATTGATTTAAGCGGTGTCTATTACTGTAATCGAAGTATCGTCGAAGGCGCAGCGAGAGGCGGCGAATATATGGGCCAAATATTCCCGTTAAGCAAAAAAGACGACGGTTCTTATGCGATTTCGATTTGCGGAATTGCTCTGTCTGACGACATATCTTTTGTTCCTGTCGGCGAAAACATGTTCCTTATGGTTGATAACGGAAGAGAAATGTTCGTTTATGTGAAGGGTGACGTTCTCGAACTCGGATATATGGATTTGGAGAAGAGCTCAACAGGTATTCTTCCGACGTTTTTAACTTTCGGGTTCATTATCTTCGGAATTCTTTGCCTGGTTACGTTGGTTGTTAAGCTTCTGATAACAATTTTTAAGAAGAACAGGAAGTCCCCGACAATTTCGGACAAGCTTATTTTGAGCGAGCAGATTATCTATGCGGTATCGGGTCTGATTTTTGCTTTATTCATGTTAATCTGCGTAACATCAACTCCTGTATTTCTTAAGGTTTCGTGCATTCTTGCTGCACTTATCGGAATTCTTTCTTTTGCTATCGGTGTGCTTCTTTTAAGAAACACAATTAAAGGTAAAGAACGTATCGGAAGGAAGATAAAGCAGTATGCTTGGGCGGCATTAAGCGTTGCGTTTACTGTTTTCGTTTGCTGGATGCAGCTGTTCTGCTTCTGGAAATTATAAGCTATAAGACGGATTAAGGGATTAAGAGATTAAGAGATTAAGGGATTAAGAGTGCGATTTTTGCGTTATCGCATCTTTGATGGAAGTATTGCTATAATGTTTATAAAAGAAACGTTGAGATGGGATAGATACAGGGGACTTTATTTCACGAAAATTTTGGGTGGTAATATGGCTGATATTTTAATAGCGGATGACGAGAAAGAAATAGTTCGGTTGTTGAAAATCTATTTAGAATCGGAGAACGTGCGCGTTTTCGAGGCCAATGACGGAGAAAAGGCAATGGAAATTCTTAAGTGCGAGAACATAGATATTGCCATCGTAGATATCATGATGCCGAAGGTCGACGGCTATCAGCTGATTAAATACATCCGCGAGAAAATTGATAAGTATGTTCCGATTATGGTAATCTCGGCGAAAATCACACTCTCGGACCGCGTTTTGGGTATGGATTTGGGCGCGGATGATTATATTACCAAACCGTTTGAACCGCTGGAGGTGGCGGCCAAGGTTAAGGCACAACTTCGAAGACTTTTAAGTAACGCCGTCCAAACTGAACAGCCTAAGACGATAGAAGTCGGTGATTGCGTATTAAACCTCGATGAGTGCACCTGTTCGCAAAACGGAGTCACGGTTGAACTTACGAAGGCGGAATTTAAGGTTTTGGAGTTAATGATGGAAAGCCCGAGAAGGGTATTTACCAAAGAACAGATTTACGAAAGCGCATGGTATGACGACGGCGCGGTAGATGATAATACAATTCGCGTAATTATAAGCAGACTTCGCGACAAGGTCGGTTCGGAGCATATCAAAACAATAAGAGGACTGGGTTATCGTTTTGAGTAAGAAGAAAAGTAACGGTATGAATAAGCTCAGAAGTACGATTGTCATAAGCTTCCTGATTATTACATTCGTGGTTTCAATTGTTGATTCGATACTGTCGAGTGTTATGGATGAGGTTGCGCCGTGGTTTATCGGTAACGAAAACGAGATGGTTGCTGCAGCCGTATTTATGCTTCTTATCAATATCGGAGTTTATGTCGTAAGCGGCTTTGTTTTCTATCTTATAACCAAGCGCGCAATTCGAAAGGAAAGTGCAAGACAGGTTAACGAACAAAATCTCTTGTATGCGGCAATTGCGCATGATTTGAAAACTCCGATGACATCTGTTCAGGGGTATGCCAAGGCCTTGGCTGAAGGGAAGATTAAGGAAGAAGAGAAAGAAGAAATATATAGTATCATCTATAACAAAAGCAAAACGATGGATTCACTGGTTGATACTTTATTCGAGTACGCAAAGTACGGAACAAGTGAGTATAAGTTCGTTTTTGAGAAGACAGATCTTTCTATATTGGTCAGAGATTTAACAGCCGAGCTTTATTGCGATTTTGAGGAACATAACATCGATTTGGATATAGATATTCCGGATGAAGAAATTCTTATAAACGCAGACAAAAAGGAACTTAAGCGTGCCATATCAAATTTGATGGCAAATACTTATAAGCATAATCCGGACGGTATTCGTGTGTTGATTAAGTTAACTTGCGTCAAGAATGTACCGAAATTGATAATTGCGGATTCGGGAAACGAGATTTCAAAGGACATGAACGTTTTCGAGCCGTTTGTAACGGAAAATGTCTCGAGAAGCGTCGGAAAGGGTACGGGCCTCGGGCTCGCGATTACAAAGAAAATTCTGGATCAGCATGATGCTAAGATCTCGATTAAGGATGACATAGAGGGATATACCAAAGCCTTTGCTGTAGAGTTCGCGAAGTAAATTATGGAGGAACTTTTCGATCGCGATTATACAGAATTTAAGGATGTCGGGAATTAATATGGGTTTATTGGTATAATTGTTTATCGATTGAAATCAGAGGTTTTGATATGTCTCCGGGTATTACACGGAAGAACGGGTGGAGAATTAATTATGGATATTAATGAAGTTTACGAAATCGAGAAAATTTCCGGAGGAGAACTTGATATTTATAAGATTTATGAGAAGTATATGGCTTCCATGTATCTTGTCTGCGGTAAGGAAAGGGCTTGTCTTATAGATACTGCTTACGGACTTACAAATCTTAAGGAATTAACGGCAACTCTTACCAATCTTCCGGTATTCGTAATCAATACTCACGGACATCTTGACCATGTTTTGGGAAACAGGTTTTTCGATGAATGCTATCTTAATTCCAAGGACAGTGGGCTTTATAGTGAAATCACGGAAGCATTTCCGAGAATTCTTGAAGCTCCATGGGTAAAGGAAACTTACGGAGAGTATATTGCAGCTGATAATCCGCCGCATTTAACATTTCCGTCCGCCGGTGATATAAGCGACGGCGATGTAATCGATTTGGGCGGTAAAAAACTATTTGTTTATGAGATACCGGGTCATACCGGCGGAAGTATTATGCTGATAGATAAAGACGAGAAAATTTGTTTTGCAGGTGATTCAATTATTGAACATTGCTGGCTTTTCTTAAACGAATCGCTTTCGGCAGAGACTTACCGTAAAAGCCTCAGCAGAGCTTTGGAAATTCTTAAAGAAGACGGAATCGAACGAATCTATAACGGCCATTATGCATGGAAACCGCTAAAAATATCCGATGCGGAAGAAATCGTTTCCTGTTTGGGAAGAATTATTGAAGGTGAAATTAAAGGTGAGCATTTCGCCAACGAAGGCGGCGAGGGCTATGAATATAAATTCGG
Organism: Saccharofermentans sp.; assembly: GCA_045598625.1. GTDB lineage: Bacteria > Bacillota > Clostridia > Saccharofermentanales > Saccharofermentanaceae > Saccharofermentans. The sequence goes on along the minus strand of JAZLML010000037.1, from coordinate 36,448 downwards.
AGAGTTCAGCATACTTTGTAAGTAAAACGTATGAGCCTAAAGACCGGAGAAAATTTGGAAGGGAGCCGATACATATGCCGTTGGTAAGAATAGAGATTCTTGAAGGAAAGACTTCGGAATACAAAAAACAACTTTTGGAAGGCGTGCATAGAGCCCTTGTAACGTCACTCGGCATTGAGGATTGGGATCGTTTCCAACGATTGTATGAGTTGTCTCCGGACAACTTCGAAAAAAGTGAGAGCAAGACGGATAATTTCACCATGATTGAAATTACGATGTTTCCCGGCAGAACAAAGGAGCAAAAAGCCTCCATGTTTAAAGCAATTGTTGACGAGCTTAATATCAGATTGGGAATAGAAGCCACGGATGTTTTCATTGTGATTAATGAGCCCGATAATGAGAACTGGGGTTTGGCAGGCAAGCAGAGAGAATAGATGGATACTATTGCTGAATTGACATTAAAGGATGAGAAAAGTGTATATGAGCAGAGTTTTCGATGAAAAAGACAGACAAGAGGTTCTGGACTTCATAATATCGGTTACCAAAGAGTGCGACAAAATTATTGCTTTGTGCTTGGGAGGTTCCGGTGCACAAGGTTTTACCGATGAGAAATCCGATTTGGATTTTGTTATAGCACTTGATTCCGATGCTTCAATGCTTGAAGTGATGGACTATATGAAAAATATAATATCTTCAAAATACGAGACATTGTATTTTTCTCAGTCTGAAGCAGCTCATCTTCAGTGTTATGTGCTGTCCGATATGTTGGAGATTGATATCGGCTTCGGATGCTACGAATATGCGGCTGCACGCAAAGCTTCATTTAAAGTGCTGTTTGATACGTCCGGTGTCGTAGAAGAGAAAATGATTAAGTCCAGAGAATGGATGGACAATAAAATTTACGGCGATAAGAAAATGAAAGATATAAAGACGGCATGTGATTCTGTTTGGGCCCGAATGATGCATGCCGCAGTTGCAATAAATCGAGAATGTTCTTTCAGGGCAATTGGTGAGATGGAACAAATCAGAAATATATATATTGATTTATTGGGCGACCGTTATTACTTGGAAAGCAATCGAAATCATGATATCGACAAATTGCCTGATGAAGAAAAGGACGCTTTAAGGAGTACATTTGTTACGGGTGAAGATTCCGAGTCTTTATGGCAAAGTTTTATTAATCTAACGAATTTGGTTTATAAAGAACTCGATGGATGTAAGGTTCCTGTCCCGAAAAAAATGATGTTCGAATATTTTGAGAGTTTGAGTACATACACACGATCCATGTGATAATATTTCTCTATGGGAATATATAAAGATATATATGAGATTACTTTTCATTAGGAGGGATAGATTATGAAAAGAGCAGGCATTTTGTTTTTTGTATTGGCTTTAAGTATCGGGGTTTTCGGGTGCGCTAAGAAACCTGATATTCAGATAGATTATGAAGCCGCTAAAGAAGAGTTTAATCAGGAAGTGTTTGCAGACCAGACATTTTATTACTCGCATTCGGATTTTGAACGATACGACATTACCGGAGACGGTTATGATGATTTGTATACTGTTGCCACAGGCGGCAGCGGAATTGTTCGAGACGAAATTTTTGTTTATGATCCTGTGAACCATAAGGTGTATGAGGTAACTTCTGCGGATGAAGAACTTTTCTACAGCTATCGCATAGAAGCCGGAAAAGACGGTTTAGTGGTGGTAAGAAGTCGTCTTGATCTTTCTTCGAACGTTGAAGAAATCGGTAAATTGAAATTTGAAGACGACAGTATAGTTTTTGTTGCAGACTGATTCTTATTGTTTTAAGGGGAAAAGATGGGTTTATCAGGCAGCATTAAACACAGGAAAACTTCGCTTATATTATGTCTTACGGCTCTTGGCGTGATTATCTACGGTATTCTTATGCAAATAAGAATTGGGTTCGATACGGGTGTAATTCTGGTTTATATTGTCGGCATTGTATTCATGCTTTTAGGTTTATTCATAGACTTTTTGTTGAAACACAAATGGATACTTTGTCTTTTGGGAGTTGCAATTCTTGCTGTCGTAAGTATGGTTGCTGCTATTCTTATATCTTCTGCGGGTTACAAAGTGAATTATGATGAAGATGCCCTGATAGTATTGGGGGCGGGACTTGACGGGGCTGAAATCGTTCCTCAACTTCGCGAACGCTTGGATACTGCAATCGAGTATATTCGTTTAAACCCTGATGCCGTAATCGTTGTCTCCGGAGGTCAGGGCGGCGACGAGGAAATAAGTGAAGCAGAGGCTATGGAGAAATACCTTATCAATAACGGAATTCCTCAAAACTCGATTATAAAAGAGGATAAATCCACATCAACTTATACCAATCTCTATAACACTAAGCAGATTCTTGATGACTATTTTGATTCTGATTACTCGGTCGCAATTGTAACTAACAGATACCATACTTTCAGAGCGGATAAAGTTGCGGATGCGTTGGGGATTAATCACGCATGTCTTTGTGCGGATACGCCTCCGATTGAGGTTCCGATAAGATATTTGCGAGAGTTCATAGCAATTTTAAAGTATGCCTTTGATGCTATTCTGGCTTAAGAAGTATGTACGAAGTGGGTTGCCGATTACTTCATGCCGACGGCCGCTTCATACGGTTGCCAAACCATATATTTCATTATTGACGAAGAAAATTCTTTGAAAGATGAACTTGAAGGCCGGGCAAACGATTCGAAGGATGTTATCCGATTCAAATATGCTTTTGGACTTGATGAATTGATAAGAAAAGCAAACGAAAACTAGGCTCATAACACAAGAAATTGTAGTATAGACACGAAGAAAATCAGAAAAATATACTGCATTTTAAAAAAGCGTATAGAAAGGCACGAAAACATCTTATCTATACGCTTTTTTGAAGAGTCGACTCTTTGTAAATCCTTGAATTTGTCCAATAAGCGTATAGATTAATCTTTATTTTCAAATTTATACGCTTTTGGTGTTGCATCTGGGACAGTAACCCTAATCAGAAGTACCAGAAGGCGTATAGAATCAAGGAAATCACGGATTCTATACGCTTTTTACATCAGAGGGCTTCTACAGAATGTCTCCAAAGAAGAAAAAAGCGTATAGATTAAAGCCCGATAGCCAATTCTATACGCTTTTGCTCAAATTCGTTCAAAACTGTGCCTATAAGTACAGGAAAGTACAGAGGATTTGCAGAATTTCGGGTTGAACACAAAAATACAAAGGCTGTCCCAAAACTATATTTAGTTCTGAGACAGCCCCGTTTTGTTTTATACCAAAAGATATATCAGAGCACTGTTTTCTTAAGAATATCAAGAAGATCCGAACCGTCAAAGCCGGAATTTGATTTCTTGGAAGAAGCTTTCTTATTGTCATCCTTAAAGATGTTGCCCAATAAGCCTCCGATAAGAGAGCCATCGTCGCTGTCGGATTTTTTGGAAGACTTCTTGGAAGTTTCGGAATCGGACTTGGAAGCCGAAGCGATTGCGGAAAGAAGTGCAGGAGCAATAGAACTTAAAATCTGAGAAGACTGGCCCACATTGATTCCTGCTTCTTTAGCGATTGATGAAATGAAATCATCTTTGCCGTCGCCCAAAATCTTACCGATGATTTTGCCGCCGTCCTTCTCGTCTGCGTTCTTAATCTGAGAACTTACGTCGGAGACATCTTCGTGCTGAGAAAGCGCACCTAAAAGTGATTTTGCACCTGATGCAGTTGAAGCGTTTTTGGTTAAGGAACCGAGCAAGGACGGAAGTGCAGAAGAAATTGCCTTCTGAACGGAATCGGAGGAAGCTCCGGATTTTCCTGCCAATGCATCGATTGAAGAGTTTGATGTCATGCTGCCCAAAAGCGAATTTAATAAATCCATAGTCTATACCCTCTTTCAAAAAATAAACTGAATCTATTGTACCATAAGCAGTTTGACGGGCAGTGTTATTTTGTTCTGATAATCTTGTTAACGTATTTGCACTTGGATATGACAATTGCGAGCAAGTAACTTACTGCAACTACCACAATATAGAAAACAGTGTGAAAAAGTAACGGATGGTTGTGGTTATCGGCGCCGAAAACCGGATAGATGTATGTAATATAAAGTTCCAGAACCATAACATGAATCAGATAAACACCGAAACTGCAATCCGAAAGAAGACGAACTAACGAGGAGGATGTTTTCTTTTCTTTGCAAAGAGTAATAATCAGAAGTAATAATGCACTTCCGAAAATTAGCGGAGGCAAGGCAGTAGGTTCGTACATATTATCTATGATAGAAGATTTGTCATCGAAGTGAAACTGCACCATAACGATAGCGAAAAGGATAGAGAGCAGACCGAGAAGGTACCAGAGGGTTCTTTTGGTTTTGGAAAGTTCAAAGTTATCCAAAAGCCATCCCAAGAAATAGTAGGCTATATATCCGCCCACGGATTCCATATGGAATTTCTCCGTAAAAGCGGACGGAGTTATTACGGCGTCTTTTACAAAGGCATCAAGTGTCGTAGGAAGAAAGTGAAAAATCAGTGAAGCGATTACTATTCCGACGATATACTTATAATTTACTTTCTTAACGAATAAGCGAAGCACCGGGGTGATTAAGTAAAGACCGATAAGCATCATCAAATACCAAAGATGCGGGTAACCTGTACCGCGGAAAGCAAGAATATAATCTCTGAATCTTTGCCAAGAAGGTTCTTTATTTGTTAATGACGGAAGAAGAAATCCATAGAAAGCCGCGTATACCAAAAGCCATCCGATGAGGATATAAACGATTGGAAGCAGGGATTTCTTATAAAAGGTTACGGTATCGAATTTGCGATTCTCGTTTAACAATAAAGCTCCGGAAAGCATGATAAAAAGCGGTACTCCTGCACGGGATAATCCCAGAAAAAGATTTCCGATGAAAAAATCGGCGGAAAAGGTTCCTACGGAATAAGTTACCCAGTATGCTGCGGTATGTACAAGCAAAACCAAAAATATGGCAACGATTCTGATTACGTCATATTTGAGAAAATATGTCTTGTTAGCTGATGACATAATCGGTACCTCATAACTTTCGGAGAGCTTTTTCGAAAGCATTATATCACAGAAAAGTAACGGACCTCGATACTGTTATCAAGGCCCGTTTTCTAAATTCTTTATTGACGTTCAACGATTAGATCAATGCGAACAATTCATTACAAACTTCATCAGGTACGTCATCTGCATAGCCGATAGATGTAACAGAGCCGTTTACTATGTCGTAGCAGGCAAAGTCTGTATAATATACATTTCCGAAAACATCCGTGATTGTATAGTTTATGAGGTATTGCACTGTTGCTGTGCTGCTAAATGCTTGAGTTATATAGCAATCCTCGTTACCCGTATATGTTACGGAACCAAAGCTTCTTATGAGAAGATAGTCACTGAAACTACCGTCACCTGCAGTATAGGAGTAGAACAAAACTTCAATTACATCACCGGTTTCAAGATAGAAGAAATCGTTTGATGCTACACCCTCGGTGTCGTTGGTGTGGCATGCATAGAGAATATGTGCTTTATCGGTTGCCTTGTCATACTCGAAAACCAGCACGCAGTCCTCGTCGTTGATTTCTGCATTGCATCCGTACAAGGTGTGACTTGCGGTATCCTCTATTGAGTAACACGGCATCGGGTATTCTCCGAAATAGAACCATGTGCAATCGAAATCGCACTCGAAAATGCCGTTCGCATAGTCTGCTGTTATGTCACGTCTGGTACCGCCCAAATAAGTGTACATTTCATCGCAACCGGTACTCTCACTCATCTCAATACACATAACTGCGTTCAACTCAACGGAGATAACGCTGTCCATACCCTCGGTGATGTTAAGAGTATAAAGACCGTTCGAATCAATGGTTGCTTCATAGTCAATCTTATGATCTTCCGGATTTACAACAGGATTGCTCGGTTCAGTGCCGCCTTCAAGAGCAGCATCAAGTGAAGCCTGAGCCTCGGCGGACTGAGTCCAGTAATCGTGGAAACGATAATCGAGGTAGGATGAATACCAGAAATAGTCAGGGTCGTTATCGATGTTGTCGATATAGCCGTTAAACGAGTATTCAAGATAAGCCGTGATGATTTCGTTCAACTGGTCCTCTGTATAGTCATAACCCAAGTCCATAATTTCTGCTTCGAGTTCAGCCTTAAGATTGAAAACGTAGTTATAGCTAGGGAAGAAGAACGAGATGCCTGCAGACTCGATTCTGGCAGGACCGTTCTCGACATAGATATGTCCGTCAATAATTTCGATAAGTCTCTCGTCTGCTTCGGTATCGGTCAGATAAGGAGCGGCCTTTATAAGGAAGGAACGCAAATCGATAAGATTACCCTCGACGTTACCTTCCGAACCGTAGTTCTCACAGGATGAAGCGGCATCAAGAAATCCCGTATATTCGCTGATATCGTAGATACTGTAGTAGAGGTGCTGCATTACCTCGTCGTAGCAATTCTTCATCTCGCCTATTGCGGATAAATCGATTGCTGAGATGGTACTTTTCGAAAACATTGCCTCATTGGAACCTGCAACGCCGGAATCAATAATTTCCTGAAGTTCGGTTCTGTACTGCTCGCAAATGTGCTTTGAAATTGTCCATCCGTCCATCGTAGGATTCTCGCTTATATACGAGATATATTCTTCAGGAATTCCTATAACGGCAGGAATCGACTCCTCGGAAGCAACCATAAAGTTAGCATAAGGAGCTACACAGGAAGCAATTTCCATGGAAGAAGAGAGGCAGGTATTAAATGCCATAATTTCAAAATGAGCACCGCTTCCGGAAAGTGCAGAATCCAATTCGTCCAATGTGAGGCAATCGTTACGGTAATCTCCGTAAGTCGGTAAATCTTCTATGTTTACGATGTTACCTTCTTCATCGGTGTAGAACATTTCATCGCACTCGAGGTTACCGTACGGCTCAACATAACCGTGGTTCCAGATGACCAGCATATATCTCTGAGCTTGGAAATTCTCTATTCCCCAGGCAATGAACTCTTCCAATGTAGTGGACTTACCCATGGATTCCAGCGGTACGGAGCCCAAATCGACAATACTGTCAGTCTTAATCTGATATCTTCCCAAAGCATCGGTAGGAAATTCGGCATTTCTTACGGAATTATCGAAGTAATGGTCATTGTTATTCCACTCAAGTGAACCGCCCGTTTCTACGATAACGTTTACATTATCGGCGATGTTCATATTATTCATTTCATCAAGAGTAAAAGAAGCAATACCGTTCTCGCCCTCAAGGTTTGAGCCGCACATATAAACGAGAATTGTCCATGCAGCTGAGCCGTCCTCAGGAAGCTGATAGGTCTCGGCAACAACACTGTCACCGGCTGTCATGCTGACGGTAGAAACAGTTGTCTCGGCAGGAGTTGTCTCAGGAACAGTCTCGGCAGGAGTTGTCTCGGTTACTGTTACGGTTACTTCCGTCTCGGTTTCCTCAGGCTCGGTCTCTCTGTCTCTATCTCTGTCTCTGTCACGATTGCGATCGCGTCTGCTGGAATGGGATGAATGACTTGGCGCATAAACCTGTGTGTAAGCGAAAACGCCGCCGCCCACAACGATGGCCAAAGTCAAAATTGCCGCGATGGCAATAATCAAACCTTTCTTTTTCTTCTTGGGTTTCTTGGTCGGTGCAGGAGCAACCTGTGGTTGTTCAGCTGTTTTAATTTCAGCCGGCTTGGCGATAGGGTCCGGTTCTACAATCGGAGCCGGGGTTGCCGCATTTACTTCCGGTACACTGTTTCCCTCAGGTGCCGGAGAATCAGTCAAATCTGCCGCGCAAAACGGGCACTTTGAGCTGTCGTCAGGAATCTGACTTCCGCAAAATTTGCAATACATATATCTTTACCTCATTTCATAATCTGCCGCATAGTATACGACATAATGGTATAATTTTATACCCAACAGTATATGTATGTAAAATATAAATATTATATAAAAACAGATTTTCTGACATTTGTAATATTATGGAATCGGACGAAACCGACGGTGAAGGAGGCTGAGTATGTTAATAGAAACAGAACGATTGATTATTACTGAATTTGAAGAGGACATGGCTCAGGCCGTTCATGAGAATTCTTTGGATGAGGATACAAGAAAGTTTCTGCCGGATGAGGTTTTCGAGACGGTGGATGAGGCAAAAGAAACCATAGAATTTCTTATGAGTCAATACGGTACCGAGGACGGACCGTTGGTATACCCAATTCTTAACAAAGACGGAAGTAACATCGGATATGTTCAGCTGGTTCCGATAGACGAGGGTTGGGAAATAGGCTATCACGTGGGAAAAAAGTTCACCGGAAACGGCTATGCTACGGAGGCTGTGAAGGCTTTTATGCCGGTTATCGCTTCAGCAAAATCCATAGGAGAAATCTATGGAATCTGCGTAGCAGAGAATGTTGCTTCGGTCAAAGTAATGGAGAAGTGCGGCTTTGAAAGTGTCTATAGCGGAATCGGTGAATATCAGGGCGAGAAAAGAGAAATCGTTAAGATGGTTTGGGAAAAAACGCCTGCGATAAGGCTGGTTGAACCCGGTATGGAATATGCCGACGATATTTGGGATTTTCGAGCAGAGGTATTAGAATTTGACGAGGATAACGAGGATATTTTTGCAGGTTGCCTGTCACTTGATACGAGTGAATCCGCAGAGGAATGGATAAAGATTTGCTCGCTTCGTAAATCTCCTGAGACATGTAAGTCGGTTGGGACTGATGTTCCTTCCGATATGTATCTGGCCGTTCGTCAAAGTGATAACAGGATTGTAGGCATCATTGATTTACGCCATCATATCGACCACCCGATTCTCGGAACTTGGGGCGGACACAGCGGTTATACCGTAAGACCTTCCGAACGGGGAAAGGGTTATGCCAAGTTGATGCTTCACGAGAATCTTCAGAAAGCCAAGGCACGCGGAATAGATAAATTCCTTGTAACCTGCAACGACAGGAATATCGCAAGCGAGAAAACAATTATCGCTAACGGCGGCGTTTATGAGAGCACTTTGGATGTGAACGGAACTGGTATTAAAAGGTTCTGGATAACGTTAGAGTAAATTCCGCCGGATTGTTTTCGATGCTTAAATATTGATATAAGTAAAATTTGCAGGTTGAAACAAATCATTAGGCCTAATCGTCTTAATAGTAAGCACAGGTGTTGCTTAGGAAGGATGGATGTTGTTATGAGAAAACTTTTGTATTCGTTTGTTTTGTGTTTGTTCCTTTTTACGGCTTGCAGTTCCGGCAGATATTCCGAATTGATTCAAAAAGAGGGTGTTATGTTGGAAGTTCATAACGGTAACTGGGGAATGGTTGACTATTCACGCGATTTTTGGTCCGCCACTGATTACGTGATTAATTATGACGGAACAATGACTGTATGTATTTACTATAATCTTTCCGGAGAATTTACCGATACATTTACGCTTACCGAAGAAGAGTATATGGAAGTTTATCACTTTGCTTTTGACGGTGCAGTAAAGCACAAATACGATGACATCGAAATTTCGGCGTGTGACGGTGCATATTGGGCTTTTACATATACAGACAGTGTGGATTCGGAATCGATTAAATTCTATAAAGGATATACGTACGGCGTGAAAGATATGGAGCATATTCAGGCTATTATCGAACGCTATGCGCGTCAAATCGATATTCCGGATTAAACTCTGAAAATGCATCTGTTTATTGATATAAATATATCGTTTTACGATAAAAAGATATTGCAAAACAAAACACATGTGGTATTATCTTCAGCGTAAGAGGTTAATTCTTCATATTTACGTATAAAGGATAAGTGACATGGAAAAAGGAAAGAAATCCCAAGCGGCTAAAGTTGCATCAATCATTTGGTTTTCGTTTGCTGCTGCAGTGTTGATTTTCAGAGTCGTTTTGTTGGGACAGTATCTGAATATTGTGACGGTTGTTTTCGCTGTTATCATTGGTTTGGTGGTAAGAAAACACTACAGGTTATTTATTAATATTCTGGCGATTGTCGGTATATTTTTGGCGAACTTCAACTTTGTGGGAATGCTGTTTTTTGAATCTATCGATCGTAAAGATCCGTTAACTCCGGTTTGTTACAGCGTTAATGTTCGTTATGCGAGAGTGCGTTTCGGACACGGATACGAGGAGTTTCCCGATAAACTTCCAAAGGGAGCACATGATGTCTCGTATATATATTTGCCTTCCATGCTTCAGGGTACGGGTCATATGTGTCTGTTTTTCGAGACTTCGGATGAGAATGTCGAGCAGTACTATTCTCAGTATTCTGAAGACGCGGTTGTTCCTGTTTTTACGCTTGATGAATATGAGAACGAGAAACTGCCGTTTTCGTTGGAGGATTACGCCGGAGATGTTTCATCACCAACTTTGTCTTTTTACATTCCGAAAGAAATATGCGAGAAATATCCTAATGCCGAGGTATATGTTCTTGAATCGAATTTTGATTGGAATCACCAATATACGACATGCTTTTATTGTAACAGGGAGTCGGGTATGGTAGGTTTCTCCGAAGGCGGTTAAACTTTGACCTATTCGCGAATACTATTAGACCGTTATGGTAGGTGCGCCTTATGTACGAAGGTTTGGATATTAAGCTTGAAACAAACGAATTAAGACCCGGAATTTTCTGTATAGACAGTATGATTTGGTATCAAAGTGACAATATCAGATAAAAGAGGGTGTTGTCTAAGCAAAATAGGCTAAAATCCGAGAAAAACGGATTTTTAGCCTATTTCGATTTTATAGCTGATAAAGAGATGAATACAGGCGGGAATCGAAGAAATTATGTTTTCGAGTATACCCGGCATTATCGGCAGACTTGTGAACCAAACATAATTTACTGTATTTCGAGACAGCCCACAAAGTTTTGTATAATTAATCGTACTTGACGGTATTGATTTCTTTATGCACGGCGGCGAAAAGTTCCGCATAACGAAGCGGCTTAAACTCCTGTTTAAAACTTGTGGCGTAAAGGTTAAGCGAGATTTCTTTGTTCTCATAAACGATGCATTCGCCGTTATGCGACAGTACTTCGTTTACGATTTTTTCTGCGTACTCACGACTTTGGCTGTTACTTATAAGCATGAATTCGTCACCGCCGATTCTGAAAACAATATCGTCTTCGCCTGCCGCCGCTTCAAGTCTTTTAAGGGCGGTAATAATGGCGAGATCTCCTGCCTTGTGCGAGAACTCGTTTATCGGAGTGAGACATCTGATATCTACGCCCACTACGTAACAACCCTCACGTGATTTGATTAAGTCATACAACTCACTGATGTCAACTTTTTTGGTGCTTTCCATGGTTACATCCTCCATTAATTCGGATTCTAAATTTAATCTTGGGAATAATTCAAATTGCACGGGATTTTGCCTGTATTCCGAAGGGTTTACATGCCAGACACTTTTAAACGCTCTCGAGAAAGCCTCGTTGCTTCCGTAGCCGTATCTTACGGATAAATCAATCAGAGACTCGTTCGGATTGCTTCTGATGTCCTTGGCCGCTTTGCTCATTCTTCGGCGAACGGTATAATCCTTGATGCTCATTCCGGTTACTGTTCTGAAAAGCTTTTCAACGGAGGACTTGGAGCAATAAAGAGCGTTTGCTATATCTTCGGTCTTGATGTTGTCGTTAAGATTATTCTCGATATACTCAAGTGCCGCAGTAATAAGCAGTAGTTTTTCCATCTTGTCCTTTCCTCCTTATCGATATCGTAATTTTAATATACCGCAACGGGTGACTTGAAAGATTGACTTTTTGGGTAAAGTTTATATATCGTGAGCGAAAACCGTTTTCGATGTTTGGTATAATTCCGATAAGAAGAATTATATTCTCGGAGGATTAATATGTGCCTGATTTGCGACAGAATTGAAATGATAAAAAAGGGTGTAAACCCGTATTTCGTTAAGGAGCTTGAGACAGGCTATGCAGTAATCGGAGATCATCAGCACTTCTACGGCTATACGCTTTTTCTATATAAAAAGCACGGAGAAATAACCGAGATATTCCATTTAGAAAAATCGGAGCAGGCAAAATTTCTGGAGGAAATGACATTGGTGGCAGAAGCAACGGCAAAAGCTTTCGGTGCCGAGAAAATGAACTATGAGCTTCTCGGAATGGGGGATGCACATCTTCATTGGCATTTAACTCCGCGACGTGCAGGTGATATCGATAATTACGGCAATAACGGTGTGGGTCCTGTTTGGGTATATCCTTTGGACAAAATGTATTCTGACGACAACCGTCCGTCAGAATCGGAACTTAACGAAATGAAGAATAAACTTCTGACTGAGCTTGATAAGCTGCTGTGATTCATAGCTGACAGAATCGCAGATGATTTATACGTGCAACTTTGAATTGACGATTATTAAGAAAAAAACTGGCGCTGTCTCAAAACAAAGTACATTTTGGGACAGTCTTTTCTGGCTCTGTAAAACCTGAATTTCTGCAAATCCACTGTGCCTTCTTTACTTAGATGCACTGTTTTTGAATGAATTTGTGTAAAAGCGTATAGAATTGGCTATCGGGTTTTAATCTATACGCTTTTTTCTTCTTTGTGGACGTCCTTAAGATGCCCCTCGATGTAAAAAGCGTATAGAATCCACGCTTTTTTCGATTCTATACGCCTTCTGGTACTTCTGATTAGGGTTACTGTCCTAGATGCAACACCAAAAGCGTATAGATTTGAAAAAGAAGAATAATCTATACGCTTATTGGACAAATACAAGGATTTACAAAGAGTCGATTCTTCAAAAAGGCGTATAGATGAAATACTTTCGAGCCTTTCTATACGCTTTTCTTAAATGTAGTATAGAAAATGAAATTCTGTCAAATCTATATTATAAGCAGACTTCGCGGAATTTGAGACAGCACCTTTTCTTTGTCGTAAATTCAGACGATTTGTCGAATTGACACTTAAGGACTCAGAAACTAATATTTAGGTTGAATCTTTTATGTATAAAGGAGTTAAGTGAAATGAACACGAGAAAAATTCTTTCTGCAGTTATGTGCTTAAGCCTTATGGGCGGCATAATTCTCGGAACTGCAGGCTGCGATTCTTTCAAGGATAATTCGGAAGACGAGGTTTTGAAAGTTTCGGAAAGTTTTTGTAAGGCAGTATGCGACAGAAAAACAAAGAATGCCGCTAAGTGTGTAAGCGATGACGCCGGCAGCGAAGTTTTTACTACATATTTTGAGCCGACGGATGATATCAATACGTTTGTCACGGAAGCCATAGCCGATACTTTGGAGTATGAGTTGGATGAAGATTCCGTTAAAGCTGACAAGAAAAGCGGAAAAGGAAGCATTGATGCAGTTTTTTCTTTCGTAGATTATGAGGCTGTTTGCGGTGACGATATGTTCAGCAGCGAGGAACAACTTATTAATGCACTTGAATCAAGTGATGAGAAGACCGAAATCGAAGTTACACTGGAACTTAAGAATGAGAAGGTGGACGGAGAAAAGGTTTGGGTTATCGATAACTACGAAGATGTTCTGGAGGACGTTTTCGAGTTTAAGGATTTTGAACCGGAGTATCAGCTTGACTGGTCGATATTGGTAGAAGATTACGGCTTTGTTGAGCCGCTTGAAGATTTGTACTCCCTTTCATTCTATATTTCTTTTAGCAGCGATGCGTACGGAAACCAGTGGACGGGTAATTATTCTATCTACTATAACGGCGAGTTTGTTTTCTCTGATTGTTGTGTACTGTCGGCAGACGATGATGATAGTAAAGTCGTTATCGACTACATCCCTTATGAGGATGAGGTATTAACCGAGGACGGTTTGTTAATGCCGGGTGACTACTCCATCGAAATATACGGCGAAGACGGTTACTTATTTATCAGTGATTCCTGCTATGTTTACTATAATGCGCCGGAGACAGAGCCTACAACTGTTGAAACAACAGCCGATGAGGACGTTGCAACAATCGGTGATGCAGCTGCTAATTGCGAGTTGAACGGTGCACTGTTCGGAGCGAACTTCCCGGGTGTTGAGGATGCTTATTTCGAGAGAATCGATAATTCCGGCAACAGTGAAGTGACCGACAGCAGAGTAGCCGAAGAACTTGACAGAATGTTGTTCGTTGTTTATACGGACAGCGACGAATACGAACTTACGGCCGACCTTTACTATATGCCTAATCCGGATGCACCTGCTTCAGAGTTTGAGAACGAAGCACAGCCGATCACCATTGACGAGGTTATGATGTCGGAGTGGAACGATCACGACGGTTCTTATATATACTGGATTGTTGTATATGATTTGGAGCCGGGCGTATATTTTATAACTGTATCAAGTCCTGATGCAGAACCTGACGATAACGGTATCTCTGTTTGTGCTTATGCCATTGAGCTTACTTAATCGTTGACACAGAGTCTTAAAACACTAAGGGTCGCCTCGATTTTGAGACGACCCTTTGTTATGCATGGAATTATGTAAAGATTCCCCGAAGTCAAGTTTTGAGATTTCCTTGCCCTGAGGATGAATGAGTGTGATTGGCTAAAAACCAAGAAAAACGATTTTCAGTCCTTCTTAACTTTTTCGCGTTTCTGTTGCAAAACCGCCCGCAAATCGCAACAGATTTAGCAACATTTTTGCGATTTTGTTGCGGCTTTTGTTGCGGCCTTCAAGATGCACAAGTATTCTTACAAGTTTTAGTCCGAATAAGAATATAAGTTTTCAGATTACAGTTTACTTACACGCAAAAACAGGTCCAAAACCGACTTTTGTCGAATTTGAACCTGCCTGCTTAAAAATATGGAGCCTCTAACCGGATTTGAACCGGTGACCTCATCCTTACCATGGATGCGCTCTACCTACTGAGCTATGGAGGCAACTTAAGTACCTGTGAAGTATACCATAACAAAAAGATATTTGCACAATAATTTTTGGCGAAAGAAAAGCCACAGGGAAATGTGGCTTTTACAAAAGGAAGATATATGAAATGAGAAAACTGAACACTAGGTTCAATATAAGAATAGAAGTGGAACGCAATATAGTCAATAGCAAAAATGTGTTGTTTTTAAGTTATTTAAAGGCTGTTAACAAATAGGTAATATTTGCCTGAAACCAAACGGTGACCATGGTTAAAATACAAACGATGATAGTAAAACAGCTGTTGCGGCTCCGCCTGCAACCACGATGAGAGAGTTTTCGAAAAAGGCCAAAATCAGAGCCGTAAGAAATCCGATTGCGGCACAGGCAGGGTTCTCGCAACAATAGAAAATCGCAGGGACGGTCATGGCGGTTAATACCGCGTACGGAATGTAATCAAAGAACGCTTTGAGTCTGCGGTTCGTTATTTTTTTGCGGAAGAATACGAACGGCAGCATACGCAAGATGTATGTTGTTGCGGCCATGCACAGAAGAAGCGGGAAGAATTCAGAATTCGACATTTTGTTCCTCCTTCTCGGCTTCGACAGGGAATAAAAATGCACCTGCGGCTGCGGCTGTAACGGCTGCGATGATGGTAACGAAGCCCGAGCTTACGGATGAAAGTGCCGGAATAAAGAAAAAAGCACAGGAAACGGCGGCCGAAAGGAAAATAACAGGAAGAAGTCTCCTGTTATTTTTGGCAGGCGGCACAACGATTGCGATGAACATGGCAAAAATGCAGATGGTCAGGGCATCGATGAGACGGGCAGGGAATATGTTACCTGCGAAGGCACCCAAGTAAGTTCCCAATGTCCAACCAAATACCGGAAGGATGATTAATCCTGCCATATATCTGCGGCTGAAGGTTTTCGGGGCAGATGACGCAACACCGAAGATTTCGTCCGTAATTCCGAAAGACAGGAGAATTCTTACAGGAATCGAGAACGATGAGTCGACTTTCTGTGTCAGGGCTACGGACATGAGACTGTATCTGATGTTTATAACCAGTTGCGAAAGAAACATCTCGAAAAGTCCGCCGGACATGGTCATGATCGAGATTCCCGCAACTTGACCCGCGGAGGTGAGGTTGGTAAGAGAAATTAAGACGGACTGCCAGATTAAAAGGCCGTCTTTTACGGCCAAAATTCCGAATGAGAAAGAAACGGCAAGATATCCGAGTGCTATCGGAATACCGTCGATAAGTCCTGCTTTGAACGCGTTGAAATGTTCGGAAGACTTTGTTCCTTCTGTTTTGTTATCACGCATAGAGCTTCTCTATCTCGTCAAAGGATGTATAGAAATTAAGAATATATGCGCCGGAATTGGTATCGTCAATCGGAGTAAGAACCTGGGCGGCCTCATCAATAAGATAAAGATTTCCGTAGTAAACAAGAAATTTAACCGGAAGCTCGAAAGTGTAGTCACTATAGATTCTGGTTTGGGCTATAAAGATGAAATCCTTTTTGATAAGGTAGTGTTCATTTATGAGAATACTGTCACCGCAATTAATTTGCATTGTGAAGGCATTGTAACTGTTGTCTGCCGTATTACCGCGTACTCCGACATACGAATAACCGTCGGAGGTGGTGCCCGTTATTTCTTTTGTTATGACGTCATTGTTGCCCGAAGCTTCTACACGGGCCGTGTTAACCGCTTCATATTCCGAAATTATCTGCATAACTTCGGTATATTCCGGAATCTTTGCTTTACAACCGATACAAAAAGTTGCCGCAATGCAAACAATAATCAGTAAACTTAGGGTTTTGCGAACGGTTTTCATGGCAATATCCTCCGATAATCTATAAACACTACGAGATTATAGCATATATCGGTTGACATTTAACGGCAAAGCAAGTAAAATCGTTTGGCAAGTAAATAATACACTTATGGAGAAATCGCCTAGCCTGGTCGAGGGCGCACGACTGGAAATCGTGTAAACCGCAAAACGGTTTCGAGAGTTCGAATCTCTCTTTCTCCGCCAAAGCCCTGAAGCCTGATACTTCAGGGTTTTTTGTTTGTATCTGTTGTGTTATTATCTTTCGTGAAGTGATTTTTTGACGGAAGGATTTAAACTGAGTATGGAAAATACTAATGTTGAATCAAGAGTATTTAAGGGAAGCCATTTTAATCTGTACAGGTTTTTGGTTTTTGCGGGAATAGTTTTTTGCTTGAACATCATTATAATATTTAAAAACGGTCCACTGATAATGGGCTTGTCTTTCGGTATAATGTGTCTTGTTGCGGCCGTAACTTCCATCGTTATTCACCCGACGCGCATTGAAGTGTTTAAGGACAGGTTCGATATTACGGTAGGAAAGAAGTTCGTAAGCTATAAGTTTGACGAACTTAAGCGTCTTTACATTTTGGACAGCGAGAGCAAAAATTCCAAGACAATGTATATAACGATTGTTTTCGAGAGCGAAGGCAAAAAGTACTTTCTGGATTTAAAAGGCTTCTCGCGCAAGCAGTATATTGAATTTGCACGATATGTCGATTATATGAGAGCTGGCGGCGATCCGACGGAATTTGAATCCGAAGAGAAGTTCACTTTCAAATCCGACAAGTCCAAAAACGTTGAGAATCAGAAGGCCACCAAGAAAATCATCAGATTGGGCCTCATAGCTTCATTGGTTGTAATTGTTGCGGCACCTATTTTACTTAGTTTTGCCGATTTCGAGAGAGACGTTTTGGTAGTAATTTACTGTGTATCGATAGCTCCGCTTCTTGTTCTGTCAATAATTTTGACCATTTTGCTCATAAAGTTTTATGTCAATGCATCTGCGGTTAAAAATCCTGTCTCGAAAATAGTTGTCAAAGAAGACAGTCTGACAATTGACGATAAAGAGTACAAGTCATCCGATTTGGTTTCGGTTTTTATGAGTCCGTGGATAATAAGAGACTATTCGGCGACAAACAAGGAACTGTTCAGAAAAGTTATCGTGGAATTTTCTGATAATCCCGGAAAGAAAGTTGTATTTTTCGCGGGCGATTTCCAGAACATAACGACCCGTAACGATTCGTCTTTTACAGAAAGAGAGATTTTATACAGAAGAGCTTACTGCTGTATCAGAAACTGGTGTAAAAATCACGACGTGAAATTCCTCTGATTTTTGGGGAATCATGCATCGGGAAAGAGGTATATTTATGAAATTCGAAGATTTAAGAAGTGAAATGGTAAAAGCCATGAAAGCACGCGACAAGGACACAAAAGATGCAATTTCTCTTTTGGTTGCCGCTGTTAAGAAGGAAGCAATCGATAAGGGTATGAGAGACGATGTTCCTGAGGAAATCGTTGATTCCGTTATCGCCAAAGAGACAAAAATCATGAAAGAGCAGCTCGATACCTGCCCGGATTCCAGAGAGGATTTGAAGACACTTTATACCTTCAGATATAACGTTTTCTGTAAGTACGCTCCTCAAATGATGTCTCCTGAAGAAATAACCGCATATATTAACGAGCACTTTGCCGATTTGGCAGCTTCCAAGAACAAGGGCATGCTTATGAAGTCTTGCATGGCCGATCTTAAGGGAAAAGCTGACGGCAAGGATGTTAACGCTGCCGTTACAAAAATCTGCAGCTGATTTTGATTTAACGGAACAATTCACGTTTAAGAGGTTTGTTTGGAGAAGCATCAGGGAAACAAGGTTAAGAACGGAATTTTCAGAGCCAGCGTTTTCGGCATAGCGATAGTCCTTCAGGTTGTATGGATAACGCTTATTTTTATGAGAATTCTTCAGTTCGCCGAATGGATTTCAATCGGTCTTTCGATAGTGGCCATTATTGTGGCGCTGTCTGTTTTCGCGCGCAATATGAATTCTGCGTTCAAGTTCCCTTGGATGATAATTATTTTGGCCGTACCGTTCTTCGGAATAGTCATTTACTTCATGACGGGCCATTCCGCAATCAACAGGCGTGCCATCAAGCGTCAGAACAAAATTGTGGAGTCGTATTCGGATATGAATATGGCTTTCAGTAAGTCCGTTTATGACGACTATAAGGAGAAGGATAAGGGCGTTTCCAATCTTTCGGGTTATATTGAGAAGGTCTGCAAATTCCCGGCTTTCTCGGAAGGTGATACGAAGTTTTTCGGCGAGGCCAAAGATTGCTTTGACGACATAATCGAGGAGGTTAAGAAAGCCGAGCATTTCATTTTTATGGAGTATCACGCCGTTCAGGCAACGGGGGCCTTTACGGAGCTTCGCGATGCTCTTATCGCCAAGGCCGCCGAAGGTGTAACGGTTCGATTGATTTATGACGATTTCGGAAGCATCGGTTTTGTGGATTACGATTTTGCGGGGAAAATGCGCAACAACCAGATTGACTGTCGTATATTTAATCCGATTTCTCCGGTGTTCAACATTCTCATGAACAACCGAGACCACCGTAAAATCACCGTAATCGACGGAAAAGTAGGCTTCGTCGGAGGCTTTAATCTGGCGGACGAGTATTTTAATCTCGTAAGTCCGTACGGTTATTGGAAGGATACCGGTATTAAAATCACGGGGCCTGCCTGTTCAAATCTCACCACAACGTTTTTAAGTATGTGGAACGGCATTAAGCAAACCGATGACGATGCGGTTGTAAAAGATTTTATCGATATGACAATTAAGAATTGTCCGTCTTCGGGCTCGAGTAAAAATGGCGTTCTTATTCAGCCGTATGCCGATACCCCTCTCGATGACGAGAATACGGGCGAGAATGTTTATCTTAACATCATAAGCGACAGCAAAGATTACGTCTGGTTCTCGACTCCTTACCTGATTATCGATGAGGAAACGCAGAAGGTTTTGATTTTGGCGGCTGAAAGAGGCGTGGATGTAAGACTTGTAATTCCGGGAATTCCCGATAAGAAACTCGTATATCGCGCGACCAAATCTTATGCGGCAGGTCTTGCTCAAAAGGGCGTTAAAATCTACCTTTATAAGCCGGGCTTCAATCACGCGAAAATGTGCGTAAGCGACGATAAGGTTTGTGTGTGCGGAACGGTTAATATGGACTACAGAAGCTTTTATTTCCATTTTGAGAATGCCGTTCTTGCGGCCGGAACTTCAAGCGTAGGCGACATCAAATCAGATCTTGCGAAAATGTTTGAGGAATCCGAGGATGTTACTGAGCTTTATGCTTCCCGTACCAAGTCACACCACAAGTTTTACGATAACCTCTTAAGACTTATTTCGCCGCTTTTCTGATTTTACACGGCGGTTATCTTTTTCTCGAAAGGACGAATCTTCTATGAAATACGAAGCCATTCTTTATGATTTCGACGGAACTCTTGCGGACAGCGTCCCTTGGATTATGGAGTCCTTTAAAGCAGCTTATGAAGTTGTTCTCGGAAGATGCGAAAGAACTGACGAGGATTTGAAAAGCTATATAGGTCTGCCGCTGATTCAGACTTTCGAGATGCATGACGACGAGACACGTGACAAGCTTTTTTACGAGTATCTTCGCCAGAACGAGAAGTTTCTCCGCGGAAACAAAATAGAACTCTTCCCGGGTGTAATCGAGGAGCTTAAAAAACTTAAGAAAGCAGGCGTGCGTCAGGGAATCGTAACCTCAAAGCGTGCCGAATCCCTTCAGATATCGCTTGACGCGATGGAGTTAAACGATTTTTTCGAGATTGTGGTTACCAAAGAAAGCACAAAAGAGCATAAGCCGTCCGGTGCGCCCCTTATCTACGCCGCATCCAAACTTAAAATCGACGATCTTTCTTCGATTCTTTATGTGGGTGACGCCAAGGGTGATATCATGTGCGCGAAAAATGCCGGCTGCGCATCCTGTATGGTTTCCTGGAGCGAGATGCCGATGGACGAGATAATGAAATTGCAGCCGGACTACCTTATTAAAGAAATGTCTGAGCTTTCTTGCATTATTTGACTCAGCGAATTATAATAAACAATGCTTTTTTTGAATTTTGGACGAAAGTAATAAAAATACATATATAAAGGAAGGTTTGACCTATGGCAAACTCTGAGAAGCTCACCAAAGGCTTAAGCGACAAGGCTAAGAAGACCCTTATTATGACAATTGTCATTGCTCTTATTCTTGTTTGTGTCGGCGGATATTTTGTTTACATTTCCGGACTTGTTCCGCGTTTGCTTACCGGAGCAAAAATCGTTGAGACTGTAGACGGCACACAGAAGACCCTCGATAACATTTCTGTTCTGGAAATGCGTTATCATTATCAGGCTGTTGTTCAGCAGTACAATATGTACGGATACGGAAGCCAGATTACAGATTATGATCAGCCTGCAGACCCGACTACGGGAAAAACATACAGAGATCAGATGCTTGATCAAGCTGCTATGGGTATTGTAAACTGCTGGCTCATCAATCGTGAAGCAACTAACAATCCTGATTTTGTTTCAGGTTCCGAGCGTTATGACGAGATGAATATTTCTTCTCTCGAGAGTACGGCAGAAGCTTACGGTTATTCCACGGTAGATATGCTTCTTCAGGGCCTTTACGGCAGAGGAATGACTCTTCGTCTTTATAAGCAGTTCTGCAATGAGCAGACTGTTAACGACGAGTATCAGTATTATGTAAGACAGTTCATCTGCGCACCTACTGACGAAGAAATCCAGGCTGTTTTCGATCAGGATCCGGGTCAGTACGACAAAGTAAACTTTAACTTCTATTATTTCCCTGCAATTGTTGATGCAGAAGGAAATGTTGATCAGGATTCTTTGGCAGATGTGACCGCTAAGGCACAGTCTGTTGCAGATACCGCCGCAGATTCCGCTACTTTCCGTGCAGCCGTTATGGAAGCACTCGAAGGTCAGGATACTGCTCTTGAGGCATTTGCCAACGACAAGAACCCTACATACTGTGAAGATTATGCCCGTTCTTCCATGACATATTTTGCAGAAGGCTTTACAGAGTTCCTTTTTGATGAAGCAAATCCGGGCGATACAAAGGTAATTACTACAGATAACGGTGCTTATGTACTTCTCCTTGTTGATCACCACTGCGATGATGAGATTACTGTTTCATACAGATCTTTGACTCTCCAGCGTGATGAGAACGAGACAACGGAAGAGATGATGGCTCAAGCTGCTTCTATTGCAGGACAGGTTACCGATGAGAAGTCTTTTAACAATCTTGTTAAGCAGTATTCCGAAGACGCTAACGAGATTATGACAGGCGGAATAAACGAAGGCGTTCAGCACAAGATGTTCGAGCCTAACCAGAACGGTTGGATTTCTCAGCAGAACAGCACGGTAGGTGCTTGGCTCTACGATGAGGTTCGTGTAAAGGGTGATGTTAACACGGTAATGGCTGATGACGGTCTTTCCGTAACAATCTACTTCTTCGTAAGAAGCAATCCTGCTTGGATGGATACCATCAGAGAGCAGCTCACAAACGAGAAGCTTTCAGCTTGGTCTGCGAACGTAATGGCTACAAATCCTACTTACGTTATCGACTACGAGACAGTTAAGAGATTCCTTTAATAACTGTACATTAAGAATTAACGAGGGTGTCTTCAAAGTTTTGAGGCCCCCTCTTTTTTTGCTCGAAAACAATCTTACGCACTTTTTCCGTCATCGAAAATGCCTTAGAAGGCGCTCAAAATAATGATTGACATACCTTGAACACCTGCGTATAATCTTTTAATGCGTCAAACTGTGCAGGGTTACTATGCCCTTTTTGGCTTGACGGAAATGATTTTTTGTGCTTTTGGAAGTGCGCCAAGTCCGTAAAGGCTGAAATTACGAGGCTTTTGCCGAGTGATGGAGGTTTGGTTCGGAAAGCGCATGTAGGCTTGTAACTCCAAGAAAGTACGCTTACTGATGCTTTATTTGCACCTTATCATTTAAAACTTTTAGAGGTTTTTTGGCCGCCGAATTCTTTTATGCGTGTTTTTTGTGCGCAAAAAGTTTTCGAGCAAACTATCGTGAGGTGATGTGGTAATGGTTCGATCCATCAAGCAGGGCAAGACAGAACGTATGTCCTATTCTCGCATTGACGAGGTAATTGAAGTACCAAATCTCATTGAGATTCAGAAAGATTCATACGATTGGTTTATGAATGAAGGAATCTATGAGGTTTTCAGAGAGATTTCCCCGATAACCGATTCACAGGGTGTCTACGAAATCTATTTTATGGACAGGGAGTTTGATCCTACAAAACCTGTTTATACTTTGGAAGAGTGTAAAGAGAAAGACAGCAACTATGCTGCTCCTTTAAAAATTAATCTCCGTTTGAGAAATACAATCACGGGTGAAATCAAGGATTCTCCTGCATATGTAGGTGATTTCCCTATCATGACAGACTACGGTACATTCGTTATTAACGGTGCCGAGCGTGTTATCATCAGCCAGATTGTTCGTTCTCCGGGAGCATATTTCGGAATTGAACCGGGTAAGCTCGGTGCAACAAACTTTACTTCTCAGATCATTCCTAACAGAGGTGCATGGCTTGAGCTCGAGGAAGATGAGAACAACGTAGTAAGCGTTCGTGTAGACCGTGCTCGTAAGTTCCCTCTTACAATTTTCCTCCGTGCTTTGGGCATGAACGACAACGAGGAAATCTTCAACGTATTCGGTGAGGAAGAGTGCCTCCGAGTTACTATGGAGAAGGACTCCTGCAAGACAAGACCTGAGTCTCTTGCAGAATTTTATAAGAAGGTACGTCCGGGTGAGCCTGTAAGTGTTGAGGCAGCCGAGACACACCTCCATAACCTTTTCTTCGATTCACGTCGTTACGACCTCGCAAGAGTAGGTATTTATAAGATTAATAAGAAACTTTGTCTTGCAGCAAGAATCGCTGATCAGAAGGCTGCAGAAGATATCGTTACACCTGACGGTGAGGTTCTTCTCAAGAAAGACGAAGTTATCTCTCTCGAAAAAGCTCAGGAGATTGAGGATGCAGGTATCTCTGCAGTAACCGTTTTCCCGAGAATTAAGATCGGTGATATCATCAACTACGCTAGCGAGCCTTTGAAGGTTATCGGTAACGGTCGTGTTGATTGCGAGAAGTTCATCCGTGCAAGCTTTACAGCTAAGGAACTCAAGAACTTCAATATGGAAGACACAAAGATTACAGAGCGTGTAAGATGCAGTGTTCTCCGTGAAATCATCGAAGATGTTCGTGCTAACGCAAAGAAGACAGAGTATGCCGAAGTTCTCACAATGAAGCTTGCTGAGAAGAAGGCAGAATTGATGCCTAGAAACCTTGTTGTAGACGATATCATTGCTATGGTTTCCTACTACATCGGTTTGCACCACAAGGTTGGTGACATCGATAACATCGACCACTTGGGTAACCGTCGTATCCGTTCCGTTGGTGAGCTTTTGCAGAACCAGATGCGTCAGGGTATGGCACGTGTTGAGAAGAACGTTCGTGAGAGAATGGCAAGTATCGACGAGAATGAGGCTGATAAAATTACAGCTCCTAGCCTTGTAAACACAAGACCTCTTTCCGCTTCCTTCAGAGAGTTCTTCGGTTCATCACAGCTTTCCCAGTTCGGTGACCAGCAGAATCCTCTTGCAGAGCTTACTCATAAGAGAAGACTTTCTGCTTTGGGTCCAGGCGGACTTTCAAGAGACCGTGCTTCCTTCGAAGTTCGAGACGTTCACTCTTCTCACTACGGAAGAATGTGTCCTATCGAGACACCTGAAGGACCTAACATCGGTCTTATCACTTCACTTGCTACATATGCACGTGTAAACCGTTACGGTTTCATCGAGACACCTTATCGTAAGTACGACAAGGAAACCGGTGTTGTTACACGTGATGTTGAGTATATGACAGCCGACAGAGAGGATTTGTTCAACATCGCTCAGGCTAACGAGCCTTTGGATGAGAACGGATGCTTTATCGGTAAGAAGATTGTATGTCGTCACAAGGATGAGTTTATCGAAGTATCTCCTTCCGAAGTTGACTACATGGACGTATCTCCTAAGCAGCTTGTTTCCGTTTCCACGAGCCTTATTCCGTTCCTCGGAAACGATGATGCTAACCGTGCTCTCATGGGTTCCAACATGCAGCGTCAGGCAGTACCTCTTATCAAGCCTGAAGCACCGATCATCGGTACAGGTATGGAGTATCGTGCTGCTAAGGACTCAGGTGTATGTAAGGTTGCAAAGAACGACGGTGTTGTTAAGTTTGTATCCGCTGACTTGATTGAGATTGAGCGCGAAGACGGTGTTATCGATACCTACAGACTCGCAAAATACCAGAGATCCAACCAGAGTAACTGCATTAACCAGCGTCCGATCGTTGCTATCGGCGAGAAGATTAAGGCAGGCGATGTAATCGCAGACGGTCCTGCTACCGATAACGGTGAGCTTGCTCTCGGTAAGAACGTTCTCATCGGATTCATGACATGGGAAGGTTACAACTACGAGGATGCTGTCCTCATTAACGAGAGAATCGTTCGTGACGACGTTTATACATCTATCCATATTGAAGAGTACGAGTGCGAAGCTCGTGATACAAAGCTCGGACCTGAGGAAATCACTCGTGAAATTCCTAACGTAGGTGACGATGCTCTTACAAACCTTGACGAGAACGGTATTATCCGTATCGGTGCAGAGGTAAGAGCAGGCGATATCCTTGTTGGTAAGGTTTCTCCTAAGGGTGAGACCGATCTTACAGCCGAAGAAAGACTTTACAGAGCTATTTTCGGTGAGCGTGCAAGAGAAGTAAGAGATACATCTCTCCACGTACCACACGGTGAGTCAGGTGTCGTTGTTGACGTTAACATCTTCACAAAGGAAAACAATCCTAACCTTAAGACATCTGTTAATAAGCTCGTAAGAGTTTATGTAGCTCAGAAGAGAAAGCTCTCCGTAGGTGATAAGATGGCCGGTCGTCACGGTAACAAGGGTGTTGTTTCAAGAATACTCCCTGAAGAGGATATGCCGTTCCTTCCTGACGGTACTACACTCGATATCGTGTTGAACCCTCTCGGCGTTCCTTCACGTATGAACATCGGTCAGCTTCTTGAAGTTCACTTGGGTCGTGCAGCACGTGCTCTTAACTGGAAGATTGCAACTCCTGTATTCGATGGCGCTAACGAGTCAGATATCGTTGAAGCATTCCAGCTCGCAGGTATCGACAGCGACGGTAAGACGGTTCTCTACGACGGTCGTACCGGTGAACCGTTCGACAACAGAATTACAGTCGGCGTAATGTACTACATGAAACTCCATCACTTGGTTGACGATAAGATGCATGCGCGTTCAATCGGACCATACTCACTCGTTACTCAGCAGCCTTTGGGCGGTAAAGCTCAGTTCGGCGGACAGAGATTCGGTGAGATGGAAGTTTGGGCCCTTGAGGCATACGGTGCAGCTCATACGCTCCAGGAAATTCTTACGGTTAAGTCCGATGATATCGAAGGTCGTTCAAGAACCTACGATGCAATCATCAGAGGTAACAACGTTCCTGCTGCAGGCGTACCTGAGTCATTCAAGGTACTTATCAGAGAACTTCAGGCTCTTGCTCTTGATGTAAGAATCTATTCCGACGATAAGGAATATCAGATCCAGGATAACGACGATTCGGAAATCGCAGAGATGGATGAGGCAACAAGAAATTCCTTCATCTCCGAGGTACCGAGTGCCGAGGACATCCTTAACAGCGGTTTCGTTGAGGCGGATGAAATGGGTGACGTTATCGAAGAAGATTTCGATACATCAACAGAAGAATAATTGAGGCTATGAACTAAGCTTTCTATATATCCTTTTCGAAGGATATGCGCGAAAGGAAGGAGATTTCGAATATATGTTTGAAACAAGTCATTTTGAGTCAATCGGCATTACTCTTGCATCACCTGAGGTCATCAAAAAGTGGTCCTACGGTGAGGTAAAGAAGCCGGAGACAATTAACTACCGTACACAGAAGCCTGAGACGGACGGTTTGTTCTGCGAGAAGATTTTCGGACCTATGAAGTCTTGGGAATGCCACTGCGGTAAATATAAGAAGATTCGTTATAAGGGTATCATCTGCGATCGATGCGGTGTTGAGGTTACAAAGAACACTGTACGTCGTGAGCGTATGGGCCATATTGAGCTTGCTGCTCCTGTATCCCATATCTGGTATTTCAGAGGTATCCCTAGCAGAATGAGCCTCTTGCTCGATATCCCACCGAAGACACTCGAGCGTGTTCTTTACTTTGCAGCATACATCGTTTTGGATCCGGGCGAGACCGATCTCGTTAAGTGCCAGACATTGGATGAGGCTGAGTACCGTGAGTATGTATCAAAGTACGGTAAGCGTGCTTTCGATGCAAGAATGGGTGCCGAGGCTGTTAAGATTTTGCTTTCACAGGTAGATATCGACGCTCTCGCAGAAGAGCTCGATGAGGCACGCCGTAATTCTTCAGGTCAGAAGAAGGCAAGAATCATTAAGAGACTTGAGGTTGTTGAGGCATTCAAGAATTCCGGCAACAAGCCTGAGTGGATGATTTTGGACGTTCTCCCGGTACTTCCTCCGGAAATCCGTCCTATGGTACCTCTCGACGGCGGTCGTTATGCTACATCCGACCTTAACGATCTTTACAGAAGAGTAATCAACAGAAACAATCGTTTGAAGAAACTTTTGGATTTGGGTGCTCCTGATATCATCGTAAGAAACGAGAAGAGAATGCTTCAGGAAGCTGTTGACTCTCTTATCGATAACGGCAGAAGAGGACGTGCAGTTACAGGTTCCACATCTGCTACAAACAACAGAACATTGAAGTCCCTTACAGATATGCTTAAAGGTAAGCAGGGACGTTTCCGTCAGAACCTCCTCGGTAAGCGTGTAGACTATTCCGGTCGTTCCGTTATCGTCGTTGGTCCTGAACTTAAGATTCACCAGTGCGGTCTTCCTAAGGAGATGGCTTTGGAGCTCTTTAAGCCTTTTGTAATCAAGAGACTTGTTGAGGACGGTCTTACAGCTAACATCAAGACAGGTCGTCGTATGGTTGATCGTGCAGATACAGCTGTATGGGATATCCTCGAGGATGTTATCAAGGATCATCCTGTAATGCTCAACCGTGCTCCTACACTCCACCGTCTCGGTATTCAGGCATTCGAGCCTGTACTCGTTGAGGGACGTGCTATTAAGCTCCATCCTCTCGTATGTACAGCTTTTAACGCCGACTTCGACGGTGACCAGATGGCTGTTCACGTACCGCTTTCTGCAGAGGCTCAGGCAGAGGCTCGTTTCCTCATGCTTTCCTCCAACAACTTGTTGAAGCCTCAGGATGGTAAGCCGGTAACCGTTCCTACACAGGATATGATTCTCGGTTGTTACTACATCACAATGGAACGTACTGCCGAAATGGATAAGACTGAGTGCAAGGGTGACGGAATGGTTTTCGCTTCCCTCGACGAAGCTACAATGGCTTACGACAATCACCAGATTGAGCTTCACAGTAAGGTTACTATCCGTGTAACCAAGGAAGTAAACGGTGAGATGAAGACAGGTCTTGTTAAGTCTACTTACGGCCGTTTCCTCTTCAACGAGATTGTTCCTCAGAAGCTCGGTTATGTTGACAGAACAAAGCCGGAAAATGACCTTGTTCTTGAGATTGACTTCCAGGTTGGTAAGAAGGAACTCGGCGGTATTATTTCACGTTGCATCAATGTTTTGGGTGCAGGTGAGACAGCTGTCTTCCTTGATAACGTTAAATCTCTCGGTTATAAGTACTCCACGAAGTCCGGTATTTCCATCGGTATCATGGATATGATTGTTCCTGATGTTAAGGAGAAGATGATTGCTGAGGCAGATGCCAAGGTTGAGTTCATTACAAGAAAGTACGAGAGAGGTCTTGTAAACGAAGAAGGTCGTTACAAGGCAGTCGTTAATATTTGGTCTGAGACAACGGATGCCATCACTCATAAGCTTATCAACAGCTTGAAGCTTGATAACCCGATTAAGATGATGTCCAATTCCGGTGCCCGTGGTAACGAGAACCAGATCAAGCAGCTCGCAGGTATGCGTGGTAACATGAACGATACGTCCGGTAAGGTTATCGAGATTCCTATCAAGTCTAACCTCCGTGAAGGTATGAACGTTTTGGAGTTCTTTATTTCTTCCCACGGTGCTCGTAAAGCTCTTTCCGATACGGCTCTTAAGACAGCCGACTCAGGTTACCTCACACGTCGTCTCGTTGATGTTTCTCAGGAAGTTATCATCAGCGAAGAAGACTGCGGTACGGATGACTTTACATGGGTTAAGCCTATCGTTAACGAGGCAAGCAATAAGGTTGATGTTATTAAGACCCTTGCTGAGCGTCTCGTAGGCCGTTACATCGCAGAAGATATTGTAGATAAGGCTACAGGTGAAGTTATCGCTTCCAAGGGTGACCTTATGACAGACAGTCTTGCCAAGAAGGTTGAAGCAATTGTTTTGGCTGATGAAGACAGACCTAAGAATAAGGTTAAGATCAGATCCGTATTCGACTGTCGTTCAAGACACGGCGTATGCTCCAAGTGTTACGGTATCAACCTTGCTACAGGTCTTCCTACAACAGGCGGTGAGGCTGTAGGTATTATGGCTGCTCAGTCCATCGGTGAGCCTGGTACACAGCTTACAATGAGAACGTTCCATACCGGTGGTATTGCATCGGGCGACGATATTACACAGGGTCTTCCTAGAGTTGAGGAGCTTTTCGAGGCTCGTAAGCCAAAGGGTGAGTCCATTATCTCCGAGATTGACGGTACAGTTCATATCCTCGAGGGTGCTAAGGGTAAGCGTGAGATTGTTGTTACGGCAGATCCTGATAACATCGTATGCGATGAAGACGGTAAGCCAATGGCAGAGCGTGTTTATAACATCGGTCTTTCTGCAACAATTAAGGTTAAGGACGGCGAGACTGTAGAAGCTGCAGAGCCTCTCACAGACGGTGCCATCAATCCTTCCGACATCATGCGTATCAAGGATGAGCGTGCTGTTCAGAGATACATTGTTGAAGAAGTTATCAAGGTTTATAAGAGCGGTGGTGTTACCATCAATGATAAGCATATCGAGATTATCACCCGTCAGATGATGAGACGTGTTCGTATCGAAGATCCGGGAGATACAAAGCTCATGACCGGTACTACGGTTGATATGCTCGATTTCGAGGCAGCTAACGAGGAGTGCAACGCAGCAGGTCTTACACCGGCAACAGGTAAGAGACAGCTTCTCGGTATCACAAAGGCTTCCCTCTCAACAGACTCCTTCCTCTCCGCTGCATCCTTCCAGGAGACAGCAAGAGTTCTTACGGATGCTGCTGTTAAGGGTAAGAAAGATCCGCTCATCGGCCTTAAGGAGAACGTTATCATCGGTAACCTCATTCCTGCAGGTACAGGTGTTCAGAGATATCGTGACATCACGGCAGTTCCTGTTATTAAGGACAACTGCGAAGTTATCAAGGGCCATGCATTTGACGCTGATAACGAAGAGGATGCAGAGTATTTCGCTAACGATTATCTCGATGAGATTCTCGAGGCTGAGGCTGAGGAAGAAGTTCTCGATTAATTCTCGGGAGTTTCAGTCGGTATTTAAAATGTCGGCAAGCAATTAACAAAAACGAAAAAGGGATCCAAAGAAAATAAACCGAGGATCCCTGTTTTTCGAGAAGAGGTAAGAATAATGGAAAGAAACGTTTTCGATATATTGGAAGAAAGAGGATACATCTCACAGGCAACGCACCGTGACGAGATTTACGAGTTGCTTTCTAAGCCGGGTGTGTCTTTCTATATCGGATTCGACCCTACCGCCGACAGCCTTCATGTCGGACATTTTGTTCAGATGATGGTTATGAGCCACATGCAAAAAGCCGGTCACAGACCGATTGCTTTGATGGGCGGCGGAACAGGTATGGTAGGCGATCCTACCGGAAGAACCGATATGCGTCAGATGATGACGGTTGAGACAATCGATCATAACGTTGAGTGCTTTAAAAAGCAGATGGGAAAAGTTGTAGATTTCTCTGAAGGTAAGGCATTAATCGTTAATAATGCAGATTGGCTCAGAAATCTTAACTATATTGAATTCCTTCGTGAAATCGGTCCGCATTTCTCAGTTAATAAGATGCTTACTGCCGAGTGCTATAAGCAAAGACTTGAGAAGGGTCTTTCATTCCTGGAGTTCAACTACATGCTTATGCAGAGTTACGACTTCTATTATCTCCACCGGAAGTACGGTTGTAAGCTCGAATTGGGCGGTGACGATCAGTGGTCCAATATTATCGGCGGCGTTGAGTTGATCAGACGAAAGGATCAGGCAGATGCTTACGGTCTTACATTTACTCTCCTTACGAACAGTGAAGGAAAGAAAATGGGTAAGACTGCCAAGGGTGCTGTTTGGCTTGACCCTGAGAAGACTTCTCCGTTCGATTTCTACCAGTATTGGCGTAACATTGACGATGCGGATGTTATTAAGTGCATGAAGCTTCTTACTTTCCTTCCTATGGAGGAGATTAACGAGTATGCAAAACTTACGGATTCCGCAATAAACGAGGCTAAAAAGCGCCTTGCTTACGAGGTAACCAAGATTGTTCACGGTGAGGAAATCGCAGATCAGGTTAAGAAGCAGACTGAGGATATTTTCGAGAACGGGGGACGTTCCGAAGATATGAAAACAACCGAAGTTTCTATCGGAGACAGCTTGATTGACACGTTGGTTACTGCAGGACTTTTTAAGTCCAAGGGCGAAGCTAAGCGTATGATTCAGCAGAAGGGTGTATATCTTAACGACGTAATCGTTGAAGATTTGTTCTATGCTTTAAGCGAGAAAGATTTCACCGACGGCGAGGCTATCGTACGTAAAGGTAAGAAGGTATATCACCGACTTATCGTAAAATAATTAACAATTTCTCACGAATCGGATGCGGTTTTGCGCCGCAGTCCGATTTTGTGATTTTTGAAAAAGGACATATTTTGAAATGATTCTTTTATACATAGACCCGGGTACGGGAAGTATGCTTTTCACTGTTATTATCGGTGTTGTAGCGGCACTTCTTTTTGCTGTTAAGGGACTTTTTATTAAGTTAAAGTATTTCTTCAGCGGCGGAAAGGCTAAGGCCGAAAGCGGTGATAAAATTCCGTTCGTAATTTATACGGACAGCAAGAGATACTGGAACGTTTTCGAGCCGATTTGCGACGAGTTTGAGCGCCGTAAGGTTAAGCTCACCTATATGACTCAGAGTGAAGACGATCCGGTTTTCAGTAAAGATTATAAGTATATTACCGGTGAGTTTATCGGTGCGGGAAACAGTGCTTTCGCGAAGCTTAATGTTTTGCAGGCAGGCACGGTTCTTTCTACCACACCTAGTCTGGACGTTTACCAGTGGAAGCGTTCCAAGGGTGTCGATAAATATGTATTTATGTTCCATGACGCATCCGAAGGTACTATTTACGAGATGTTCGCAATGGACTACTATGACGCAATTATGCTTACGGGCGAATTTCAGGGCGACTATATAAGACGCCTCGAAAAAATGCGCAATCTTCCTGCCAAGTACCTTTATACAACAGGTTGTACCTATTTGGACGGCATGAAGAAAAGATTTGATATTGAAAGAAATTCCGATACGGCTTCGATGCTTACGGGAAGAAAGCAGATTTTGCTGGCACCTTCCTGGGGTGAAAGCAGTACATTAAACCGTTTCGGTTCAGATATTTTGAATGCTCTCGTTAAGACGGGTTACGATATCGTCGTAAGACCTCATCCTCAGATGAAGATATCCGATGCCGCTCTTCTCGATAAACTTATGAAGCAATTCCCTGATAATGATCATTTCTCATGGAATTTCGACAATGATAACTTTGATGTTTTGCGTAAGTCTGACTTAATGATTACGGACTTCTCCGGCGTTATGTGCGACTATGCACTTGTTTTCGACAGACCTCTTGTATATGCGGATACTCATATCGATCTTTCCACATACGATGCATGCTGGATTGACGAGCCTGTTTGGCGTATGCAGATTCTGCCGACTATCGGAAAGTGCCTTGACGAGAAAGATTTCCCGAATATGAAGGAAGTTTTGGACTCCGTTATGGCAAGTGACACATACCGTGAAGGTCGTAAGAACGTTCGCGAAAAGGTATGGCAGTACGTAGGTGAATCCGCGGAAAGAACGGTTGACTATTTGTTAGGGGAAGTTAAATGATACTGGATTTTTTGTACAACTTATTTGTGGGACCTATCGAGTTCCTGGTTGAGGTTGTTTTCGCTTTTATGATGAAACTCACCCATTCGGAAATCCTTTCCATCGTGGGTGTAAGTTTGGTTGTTAATTTTCTTGTTTTGCCTCTTTATAAGAAATCCGATGCGGTTCAGGAGAAAGAGCGTGAGAAGCAGAAAGAGATGGAACCGTGGCTCAAACATATCCGCAAAGCCTTCAAGGGCGATAAGCGTTATATGATTCAGACCACATATTACAGACAGCAAAACTATAAGCCGATTTATGCATTAAGAGGCTCACTTTCACTTTTGCTTCAGATACCGTTTTTTATTGCAGCCTATAACTTCTTAAGCAGAGACGGACTTCTTACCGATGTAAGTTTCTGGATTTTTAAGAGTTTGGGTGAACCTGACGAACTTCTTCACATAGGCTCTTTTGCGATTAACGTTCTTCCTATCCTTATGACACTCGTAAACTTTGTTTCAGGTGCCATCTACACAAAGGGCTTCCCTCTTAAGGATAAGATTCAGCTTTACGGTACGGCAATCGTATTTCTCGTTTTGCTTTATACAAGCCCGTCAGGTCTTGTTTTCTACTGGCTTTTAAATAATGTGTTCTCGCTTTTTAAGAACATCATTATGGCTGCAGTCAAGAGAATTAAGAAAAAACGCGGCAATAAAGAGAAAAAGAAGTTCAAGCTTTTCCAAACCAAGCCTTTTATAATTCTTTCTTCATTCTTCTACGGCAAGAACGGTGACGAGGCCGTAAACAAGGCATTCTTCTTCATTTCCGGCTTCTTCCTTGTAGCGCTTATGGGTATCTTGATTCCTGTAAACGTAATAAAAGCTTCTGCCGTTGAGTTTGTTTACGATTACTACGGTCCTGTTAATATTGTTCTTTACACATTCAGTATGTTTTTGGGCTTTATGCTTTGGTTCTCCACTTTCTACTACCTTATGGAGACTAAGGCCAAGAACATCTTTACTTACTTAATGTGCGTTGTAGCGGCTGTAAGCGGTGTGAACTATTTCTTTTTCGGAAAAGATTTCGGAATGATTTCACCATACCTCGTATATGACGATCCGCCTGTTACCACAAGAACACAGAAACTTGTTAATCTTGCAATTGTAGTAGCGGTTGCAATTGCCGTTTGTTTGGCAGTGAAGTTCATTAAGACGATTTCCAAATATGCCCTTACGGTTCTTCTTATCGCTTCAATTGTATTCTCCGTTATCGGCGGCGTTAACATCAGTAATGACATTAAGCAGCTTGATACAATCAGAATTAAGGATTTTGACGGCAAGGGTATTATCACATTAAGCCGAACAGGCCAAAATGTTGTATTTATCATGCCGGACCGTGCCATAAGCGGATATCTTCCTATGATTCTTGAGGAGAAGCCTGAACTTAGGGAAAGACTTCAGGGTTTTACTTATTATCCTAATGCGGTATCCTGCGGCCAATATACCAATATGTGTACGCCGGCTTTGTTCGGAGGTTATGAATATACAATGGATAAGATTAACCAAATGACGGACAAGACACTTCTCGAGAAACAAAACGAATCGCTTTCCGTTATGCCGGTTCTTTTCAGCAATAATGGTTTTGACGTTACCGTAATGGATCCGCCTTACGTAGGAAACTACGATATAGTGCCTGATGTTAGCATATATGATCAGTACGAAGGTATCGATGCTTATGTAACGGACGGTAACTACAGAAACGATTCTTTCGATATGTTTGAAGAAGTATATGAAGGAAAGCAGCTTCGAAACTTTGTTGCTCACAGTTTCTTTAAGTGTGCTCCTCTTCTTTTTCAGTTCAGAATCTATGATTACGGTAACTACTACAGCATAGGCAGAGGAGCAATCAGCAGTCCTTTCCTTAACGCTTATATGGTTCTCGATGATTTGGATTATATGACGGATATCACTGATAACGATGAGAATACATTCCTTATGCTTCAGAATGCTACGTCACATGAGCCTGTATTCCTGACCGCTCCTGATTATCTGCCTGATATAAATTGCGGTGATGACGAAGAAAACAATCTTGCCGAGTGTCACTATGACGTCAACATGGTAACGATAATGCTTCTTTGCGACTGGTTTGATTACCTTCGCGAAAACGGTGTTTACGACAACACGAGAATTATCATTTGTGCAGACCACGGCCGTGAACTGGGAGAATTTGATAATTTAAGATTCCCGATTATCGACGCAGAACTTTGTAATCCGTTGATGTTGGTTAAAGATTTTAACGATAATGATGAGTTCAGAACCGACAACACATTTATGACAATTGCCGATGTTCCTACGTTGGCTGTTGACGGTGTTATTGATAACCCGGTAAATCCGTTTACGGGAAATCTTATAAGCAGTCAGCCTAAGGAAGACGGACCGTTCCTCGTAACAACATCACATCACTGGGATACAACGGAAGATTACGGCGGCCCGGATGCACCTTTCCTTGATGTGTCGGACGGATATTGGGTAACTATACAGGATAATATTTTTGTTATGGAAAACTGGCAACCTTATAACCCGGGTTGATAAAACTTTTTTGTCGGCAAAAACCACCAGAATTATTACACCTTTCGGCTTTGTTGGTCGAAAGGTGTGTTTATATGGCAAAAATGTGGTAAAATGAAATATCGTTTATTTTTTGTTTGGAGGTATATTATGAAAAACTTAAAGAAAATTGTTGCTGCAGTTTTGGTTTCTGTTATGGCATTCTCTCTTGCAGGCTGTGGCTTCGGTTCGGTAAAAGCTGTTTCCATGAAAGACTTCAAGAAGGCAGTTAAAGCAATCGGCGACGACGATTTTGAAGAGTCTTACTATGAGATTGATGAAGATGAAATCGAAGATTGGTACAGCTCTTATGAGAAGGATGATATTATCGGTGTAGCATATTCTACAGATTACGATGACATCTTTATGAATTACTATCAGTTTGAGGATGCAGATGCTGCTGCTGATTATTTCGAAGATCTTTACGATGAGTTCCAGGATGTTAAGGACGATGATGACTTCGACGGTAAGAGTAAGTGCACTCTCGGTAAGAGCCAGGGTTATATCATTCTCGAAGGTGAGATGGATGATACCTCGTTCGGTGATGATTATGTGATTGCCGGAATCTATTGGGCAGACGATATGATTATTACTTGTTACTGCACATCCGATAAGAAGAAGGATGTTGAGAAGTACGATGCATTCATCGATGCACTCGGATATCCTTCAATCTGATTTACGGATTTTGATTTTGAGATATGTAAAGGCTGTTTCCGAATACGGAGCAGCCTTTTATTTTGGCTCTTCACATTTTTTGTGGGATTACAATAAAGTTAGCAGGAAGTGATATGTAACGAACCAAGGTGAAAAAGTAATTGTCATCTCTGTAGCCGTAGCCAACTCTCTTAGCAACTTTAATCTTATTGTTCAGGCCT
>JAZLML010000036.1:0-6320 GCA_045598625.1 Saccharofermentans sp. | reverse complement strand
TGCCCCGCGATGTAAAAAGCGTATAGAATCCACGCTTTTTTCGATTCTATACGCCTTCGGGTACTTCAGATTAGGGTTACAGTCCCAGATGCAACACCAAAAGCGTATAGATTTGAAAATAAAGATTAATCTATACGCTTATTGGACAAATTCAAGAGTTTTCAAAGTGTCGATTCTTCAAAAAGGCGTATAGATATGTTGCTTTCGCGTCTTTCTATACTCTTTTCTTGAATGTAGTATATTTTTCTGATTTTCTTCGTTTCTATACTACAAGCAGGCTTCGCGCAATTCTTCAGACAGCACCTTTTTGTTTTTTATCACGTGTAGTTTTGTTTTTTGCGTTTTAATTGATTTCGATATGCCGAAGGGGATATACCCATTTGTTTCTGGAAACTTCTGCAGAATGTCGTAAGATTATTAAAGCCTGTCTGGAAAGCAATCTCGGTTACCGAAAGATGTTCATTATCAAGAAGATTACGGGCTGCCTGTATTCTTCTTTGAGTTAAGTATTCGTAGAATGTAGTATTTGTATATTCTTTAAACAGACGCGAGAAATGGAACTTTGAAAAGCCTACAAATGTAGCGGCATAATCCAAAGTCAGTTCGTCCATATAATGGGCGTTGATATACTGAATTAAACTTTTGAATTTAATATATATTTCACGTTCTTTATCATCTGTTATGCAAATAGGTTTTGATTCTGAGATGTTTCTTGAAAGAATTCCGAAAATGGCCAGAAGATGTGAATATATGGACATCTCCAAAAGCATATTATCGTAGAGAAAATAAAGATCGTTCATCTCCATGAAGTGCTCGTATATTTTCGAGTAGATTTCAGGTGAGTTTGTGGCGTTTACAAGTCTCGGTTCTTTCATAAATTCTTCAAAACCGCTGTAATCGTAAAATGTCTTGATGAAGTCTATGTTGAAAAGATAGATAAAGCGTGAACCTTCGCTGTCACATTCGATTTCGTGAAGAATGTTAGGCGGAATAAATAAAATGTCGCCGTTATTAAGTTCATACTTTTTGCCGGCTACGATGTACTTATATGCGTTTTGCATCGGAATAACGATTTCCAATGCCTCGTGCTTATGCATTGGATAGCCTTCAACCTGATTGTTGTACCAAATTCGCATATTCGCCTTCGGAACAAAATCGACCTCTTCGTCTTTGTCGATTACCGTTCGTGACAGAAACTGTCTTATAGGCTGCATATAATTGGCAGGGGTACCTTTGTCTTCAAATCTCATGAGTTATTCCTTTCTGTAAAGAATAGTTGTCAGATATTGCTATTATATCGTTATGAGAAGTTGTTTTCAAAGCAAATAGCAATATGTGTACAATTGGCAAGCAATTAATGTAGTGACATAATTGTATTTATGAATACTTCGGCGAAGAAAGAGGAAATGATATGGACAGAAAAACCGCTGAATTAAAGGCAAAAGAATTAGTAGCTAAAATGACTTTTGACGAGGCTTGTTCTCAGTTAAGATTTGATGCGCCTGCTATCGAAAGACTTAATATTCCTGAATATAACTGGTGGAACGAATGTCTTCACGGCGTGGCAAGAGCAGGTACGGCAACAGTGTTTCCTCAGGCAATAGGAATCGGTGCTGCTTTTGATAAGAACATTATGACGGATATCGGAAATGTTATAGCTTGTGAGGCAAGAGCTAAGTATAACGAATCCGTGAAACAAAATGACAGAGATATTTATAAGGGGCTTACGTTTTGGACCCCGAATGTTAACCTTTTCAGAGATCCGCGCTGGGGAAGAGGTCAGGAGACGTACGGTGAGGATCCTGTGCTTATCTCGGAACTTGCTGTTCCTTTTATTAAGGCTTTGCAGGGTGAGACAAATGAAGAGAAGTTTATGAAGATTGCTGCTTGCGCGAAGCACTTTGCAGTTCATTCGGGTCCTGAGGCTATGCGTCACTTTTTCGATGCGAAGGCTTCGATGAAGGATTTATGGGAAACATATCTTCCGCAGTTTGAAGCATGCGTTAAAGATGCGAAGGTTGAATCCGTTATGGGAGCATACAACCGAACGAACGGCGAACCTTGCTGTGCCAATAAGTATTTGATGGAAGAAGTGCTCAGAGGAAAGTGGGGATTTGAAGGTCATTATGTATCCGATTGCTGGGCAGTAAGAGATTTCCATGAGAACCATAAGGTAACCGCTTCTGAGGAAGAAAGTGCCGCTTTGGCAGTGAAAACGGGATGCGATTTGAACTGCGGCTGTACGTACAGGAAGATTTTGGATGCCTATCGCGAGGGACTTGTTACGGAGGAAGATATCAGAAAATCTGCCGTACGTCTTTTTACTACGAGATATATGCTCGGTATGTTTGATAAGACTCCTTATGATGAGATTTCGCTCGAAAAGGTTGAGTGCAAAGAGCATTTGGCTGTTGCAAGAAAGGTTACTGAAGAAAGTATTGTAATGGTTAAAAATGACGGCATTCTTCCGATTGACAGATCAAAGGTTAAGACAATCGGTGTGATAGGTCCGAACAGTGACAGCATCGAAGCTTTGATGGGTAATTATTACGGTACGTCTTCAAGATATACTACGGTTTTAAACGGTATACAGGATGCTTGCGGCGATGATATACGTGTACTTTATGCCGAAGGTTGTCATCTGTTTAACAGTAAACCTGATTTCCTTTCGCGCGAAAACCACAGAATCGCCGAAGCAAAATCTGTTGCAGAGCATTCGGATTTGGTTGTTTTGTGCTTGGGACTTGATGCGACGATGGAAGGCGAAGAAGGAGATACCGGTAACCAGTATGCTTCGGGAGATAAGATTGATTTAAATTTCCCGGAACCGCAGAGACTTCTCGTAAGCGAGATTAAGAAAATCGGAGTACCGTTTATTGTTTGCGTAATGACGGGAAGTGCTATGAGTTTTTGCGATTTTAATGATGAGGCTTCGGCAATACTTCAGCTTTGGTACCCGGGTTCGCAGGGAGGAAAGGTTGTTTCCGATATTCTTTTCGGAAGGGTAAGTCCGTCGGGAAAACTTCCGGTAACTTTCTATAACAGCGTCGAGGAGCTTCCTGAGTTTACGGATTATTCCATGAAGGGAAGAACTTATCGATATATTGAGACAAAACCGCTTTATCCTTTCGGGTTCGGTCTTACATACGGAAAGTGCTCGGTCAGTAAGGTGGAAGTTAAAGACGGCGGTTCATATGAGGCTGCTTCCCGAGACGGAGCATGGCTGAATGTTGAAATTACTAACAGCGGCGAAGTTGCTACGGATGATGTTTTGCAGGTATATGCTAAGGTTAAGAGTTCGAATGAGGTATTAAACACGAAACTTGCTTCGTTCGAAAGAGTTCATTTGGAGGCAGGCGAAAAGCGTGAGGTTGGCGTTTTCGTGCCTGCGGCAGCGTTTACCACGGTCAACGATGAAGGCGAGCGAAAAGCAGACGGTACGGGTGCAACTTTATTCGTCGGGTTCTCTCAGCCGGACGAAAGAAGTGTTGAACTTACGGGGTGTGAACCGATAAGAGTTGATATTTAAGGCTATTTGGTGGGCAAAAAGTAAAAATACGCAAAAAAGTTGTGTACTTTTATCATTGCGGGCGCATGTTATTAATACTATAATTCTTTTGTTAAATTATAGGCAGGAGGTACATATGGCTAAGATTACTATTTGTGATGACTTGTGCAAG
This sequence comes from Saccharofermentans sp., assembly GCA_045598625.1. Lineage (GTDB taxonomy): Bacteria > Bacillota > Clostridia > Saccharofermentanales > Saccharofermentanaceae > Saccharofermentans. The sequence goes on along the minus strand of JAZLML010000036.1, from coordinate 2,640 downwards.
GGCTGTGGACTTTGCGTTAATGCCTGTCCTAAGAAAATTCTCGAACTTGAGAAATCAAGACTTAATACGAAGGGTTATCACCCTGCAACCTGCGTTGATTCTGCATCCTGTGTTGGATGTGCTTTCTGTGCAGTACAATGTCCTGATTCCGCAATTACAGTTGAAAGATAAAGAGGAGATTTCTTAAAATGGCACAAAAAAGAGTCTTAATGAAGGGTAATGAAGTAATTGCAGAAGCTGCAATCAGAGCAGGTTGCCGTAATTATTTCGGATATCCTATTACACCACAGACGGAAGTCATGCATTACATGGCTAAGAAAATGGTTCAAATCGGCGGTAACTTCGTTCAGGCTGAAAGTGAAGTTTCTGCTATTAACATGGTATACGGTGCGGCAGCTGCCGGTGCTCGTGTACTTACATCTTCATCTTCCCCGGGAATTTCCCTCAAGCAGGAAGGTATTTCATACATTGCAGGTGCTGAGCTTCCTGCAGTTGTAGTTAACATCGTAAGAGCAGGCCCGGGCTTGGGCGGTATTCAGCCTGCACAGGGTGACTATTTCCAGGCTACAAAGGGCGGCGGACACGGTGATTACAGAAATATCGTTATTGCACCTGCTTCCGTTCAGGAGCTTTATGAGCTTACTGTTGAGGCATTCAACCTTGCAGATAAGTACAGAATGCTCGTAATGATTTTGGGTGACGGTACTTTGGGTCAGATGATGGAGCCTGTTGCTTTCCGTGATGAGGAGCCTATCGAGGTTTATGAGAAGCCTTGGGCTTGTACAGGTCGCGGAAGCCGTAAGGAGCACAATACAATTACATCCATCTATATCGATCCGGATGTTCTTGAGGCTAAGAACTATGAGCTCCAGGATAAGTATAAGACTGTTATGGAGAATGAAGTTCGTTACGAGGCATACGGTCTTGAGGATGCAGAAATTGTAATCACAGCGTTTTCGACATGTTCACGTATTTCTAAGAACGTTATCCGTCAGGCAGCTGAGATGGGTATTAAGGTTGGTATGATTCGTCCTATTACACTCTGGCCATTCCCGACAGAAATCATTAGCAAGACTGCAGCTCTTCCTAATGTTAAGGCTTTCCTTGACGTAGAGCTTAATGCCGGTCAGATGGTTGAGGATGTACGTTTGGCAGTAAACGGACAAAAGCCGGTATACTTCCACGGACGTATGGGCGGTAACCTTCCTACTCAGAAGGAAATCCTTGACAAGATTATTGAAATTCATAATGGAGGTAACAACTGATGGCTATAGTATTTCAACCAACAGAAGGTTTGACAAAGAAGCCTTTGCACTATTGTCCGGGTTGTAACCACGGCATTATTCATCGTATTATCGCTGAGACACTCGTTGAGATGGGTCTCTTGGATGATGCAATCGGTGTTGCATCCGTAGGATGTACATATAACAGTTATGAGTATTTCTCATGTGACTTCGTTCAGGCTGCACACGGTCGTGCTCCTGCTGTTGCTACAGGTATCAAGCGTACACACAAGGATAAGGTTGTATTTACTTATCAGGGTGACGGTGACTTGGCTTCCATCGGTACAGCAGAGATTATTCACGCTGCAGCAAGAGGAGAAAAGATTTGCGCTTTCTTCGTAAACAATGCGGTTTACGGTATGACATCTGGTCAGATGGCTCCTACAACACTTTTGGGTCAGGTAACAACAACATCTCCTTTCGGACGTGATGCTTCTTACCAGGGTTACCCGATTAACGTAAGTGAACTTATTTCTAACCTTACAGGTGCTGTTTATGTTGAGCGTGTTTGCGTAACTGATTATAAGAACATCATGAACGCTAAGAAGGCTATCAAGAAGGCTTTCGAAGTTCAGCTTTCCGGTAAGGGATTTGCTTTCGTTGAGTTCCTTTCTACTTGCCCTACAAACTGGGGTAAGGAGCCTGTAGAGGCTATGGAATGGCTCAAGGAGAAGATGATTCCTCAGTATCCTTTGGGTTGCTTCAAGGGCGCTGATATCGATTTTACCAAGAAGGAAGAGGAGGCTTAATGACATGATTGATTTTTCTGTTATTCTTGCAGGATTCGGCGGTCAGGGTATTCTCTCCGCAGGTAAAATGGCTGCAGAAGCCGCTCTTTACGAAGGCAAAGAAGTTTCGTGGTTCCCGTCTTACGGTCCTGAAATGCGTGGCGGTACGGCTAACTGTTCAGTAGTTATTTCCGATGAGCCTATCGGTTCTCCTGTAATTAACGACGCTGACGTAGTAATTTGTCTTAACCAGCCATCTGCAGAGAAGTTTGAAACTTCTTTGAAGGCAGGCGGTATTCTTGTAATTGACTCATCACTTTTTAAGTTTGAGCCTACAAGAAGCGATATTAAGTTTATTGCTATGCCTGCTTCCGACATCGCAACAGAGCTTGGCAATATGCAGTTCGCAACTATTTCCATGCTCGGATGTCTTTCCGCTGCAACAGGTTGCTTCTCACGTGAGTCTTTTGAGTCCTCTCTTTATGAGGTTCTTCCTGAAAGACATCACAATAAGATTCCGGGTAACCTTGCTGCATTTGATAAGGGCGCTTCTTACGCTCTTTGATAGAACGAAATTAAATATTAAAAGGGGCTGTCTCAAAACAAAGTACATTTTGGGACAGTCTTTT
>JAZLML010000035.1:0-13450 GCA_045598625.1 Saccharofermentans sp. | reverse complement strand
TAGAAGGCCTGAACAATAAGATTAAAGTTGCTAAGAGAGTTGGCTACGGCTACAGAGATGACAATTACTTTTTCACCTTGGTTCGTTACATATCACTTCCTGCTAACTTTATTGTAATCCCACAAAAAATGTGAAGAGCCTGAATTTATTCGGAATCGATGGAATTTGTCAGCTATAGCAAGCTATACATAGTCAGAAATCGGTAGAACAAATTTTATTGTATATACTGAGACAGTCTCAATTCTGCTAATCATCATAACCAAGTATTTAAATCGATAGCAACAACCTGACCGTTCTCTACCAAGAAAAATCCGTTATAATTAACTCCTTCGTATCCGCTATTCGAAGCATTACCCATAAGAGTGTTGTAAAGGATAGAATCAAACAACGTCGTCGGTGTGTTTCTTCCACCGCTACCGTTACAGATCATTATGTTATCACGGAATTCACAAGGATTGGCAAGCGGAAGTGTTACATCGACAAAGTCATAAGCAATCGGATAATCATCCAATTCTAATCTTGAGTAAACCTTGCCTGCACTAATGCTTATGTTTGAATAACTTTCATCAAATGAATTAATCATTCCGAAATAAACTCCGTCTTCAAGAGAAGATGCTCTCGGATTCTCGATATTTGATCCGGCAATTTCTTCAGCGCTCAGTTCAGCAAATCTGTCGTAAGAATAGGTAGGATAATAAGTTAAACTATATCCTATATCATCGCCGAGGTATGTACTGTTAAAATCACAACAGTTGGCTGTTACTACATAATTACCTGATTCAAAATCACCGTAAACCAATTCGACCTCTTTCTCACTCTCATCCAAAAATGAATAGTAGTTGAATTCGAAAGGTTTAAATATATCAGACTTTTCTACGTTTTCAGAATCCGGTCTGTAGATAAGAAAAGAGACTTGCGATCCGTCCGGCCAAATATTCCAATCAATATAAATTTCTTCGTCAGGATTAGCTTCGTGATAAGCTTTGATTACTTCAATATCTTCTTCAACAGCGGCAAGCACATCCAACGGCTCTACCGAGGCTGTTACATCAGCACCGTTTACTTCTGAATAGCGGACGTCTTCTAAGTAACCGCTTATATTGGCACCTTCGGAGTTATAAACTTCGGCATATGAACTGGCGCCTCCGAGAGAGAAAATCTCGGATATAAAAATCAGGTTGCCGTTTGAATCCAATCCGATTCGCATATCGTCATTTAAATTATCATCATTAAATGTGATTGCCAAACACGCGTCCGCATACTCTCCGCTCTCGAGATTTAAATAAGAATTATGATTGTTTGGATTTATTTCACCGTCAATAATAAACGGCTCATCGCCATCTTGGAACATCCACAAACTGTTAAGGTAGTTTGTTGTTGCATCGTTTGCAGCCTCCGAAATGCTCGAAAACTCACTGTTTGAAGCAGCAAATATCTCGTCGTTGCTCATACGATTACCGGTAGCTAAATCAAATGTGTATGTGTAATATTCATTAATTTCCCAATCACAAATGACATTAAATACAACAGTGATGCTGTTATCACTGATATAGTAGTAATAATCCGAACCATGATAGAACCAGGCATTATCATCGCTTACACAAGAATCAACAATGCCACTTAATTCTTCATTAACAGATCTTGCATCTTCTGTATTGAAGTTAAAATGAGGGATATTGAAAGTAACAGATTCAGTAGTTTCAGGAACCGTATTATAAGTAATATCTGTTACCAATACGTCGTTTGTAATGTAGTCGCACTCGGCGTTGATGTTTATGTCACCGACATCACCGTAAGAAATCTCATAAGAGTATGCTTCAACTGTCGTGTTTTCGGTAGGTTTCTCGGAAACATTGACAGAAGTCTCTGTCGATTCCGTTGTCTCTGTAGTTTCGGTTACTTCAGTCTCGTTTGTATCGTCATCCGACTTCTTATCTGTTGCTTTTGCATTAAGCATGCAGGATGTTGATACCGTAACAAGCGCCAATGCAATTACGGCAGCCAATATTTTCGAACCCTTTTTGTATGAAATCAAGTTTTTCACTCTAACTGTTACCTCTTTCTTGTTAAATCCCGCCTTGCTGAAAGATACAGGCAAAACGGCATATCTCATATTTCTGTTGCTTGTTGCAAAGGATACAAGCGACAGACTGTAATCTTCTTAAACTTTTGCTCCCAAGTCTTTAAGGACTTCCTCATCACAACGCATTTCCGTATCGCGCTCGAAAAGGGTGAACGCAAGCCAAACAACAGGATTGAACCAATGGATGCATACGCATAGCATTCCGATTATTTTTCGCAAATTATCGGCCTTCCTGATGTGAATTCGCTCGTGTGTGAGAATGAATTTCTTCTCCGTCTCGCCAAGTCCTATAGGAATATATATTTTAGGTTTAACTATTCCGAAAACAAACGGCGAAGGTATTTTGTCGCTCTCATAAACATTTCGCTCAACCTCTTCCGCATCCTTAAGCTTACGTTTAAGACAGATGTAAGAAACTACGACATATGTCATCAAAGAAGCAAAACCAATAGCCCAAACGATGCCTAAAATAATCCAAACGTTGCCGGAAGTTTTGACCGGAGTTTTTTCAACCTGAGGTTCTTCAACCGTAGCTTCTTCAACCGCAGTATCTAAACCTGAAGTTTCTTCATTTTCTGCAATTACGGAAGAAACATTAGGTTTATTACCGTCTTTAATGTCGTTATTAACATTAGCCTCAGTGTTAACCTCATTTGTCGGATTCCGGTGACGAGTTGCAGCAGGCTTAAGTAAATCAGCAACATTTCTGTCTTCATTTACCGCTGTTCTTTCCGTCCTCGGTGCTTCAGTCTCAGTTTTAATCTCGGTCACAGAAGTTTTCTGTGGAAGGAGATTAAAAAAGCTTAACGGTGATTCGATACTTATCGGACAAAGAAGTCTGAAAGCTACCGCTAACCACAAAATCATTATCAGGGACTTGGATTTCTTTTTGAGGAACATTCTGGCCAATATCGTAATAACTATTACAATGCTTCCGAACAAAGACATCTCAAGTATTTTAGTAAATATATCAGTCATTTGCCCCTCCCTTGGAATTCTTGATCATCTTGATCAATTCATCAGCCTCGTCATCGGATATGGATTTGCTTCCGAGGAACGCTGCTACAAACTTAGGCAGAGAACCTGAGAACGTTTTCTCAACGACTTTATTACTTTCCATGCGCTGAAAGTTCTCGCGCGGTATAAGAAACTCAACAATTGAATCCTCGTTTTTTACGAGATTCTTCTGAGTTAATCTTCTGAGGATCGTGTAAGTGGTTGATTTGCTCCAATCAAGCTTCTCTGCACAAACCTTAACAAGCTTTCCCGATTCGACAGGTGACATATCCCAAATAATGTTCAGCAATTTAAGTTCGCTGTCGCAAATAGATACTTCTTCCATATTTATCTCCTAATCTATGTTATTCTGCTGCAACAACTGGTTTACAAGTTTAAACCTAAGGCGAGTTTACAACTTTAAACCAAAGAAATCAAGAGCCTTTTTCGCAATTTTTCGAAAACAAAAAAATCCCCCGTCTCGATTAAAGAAACGAGGGATTCGTTGATTTTCTCAGATTATCTGAACTGTCAGCGGAAGAAGTAAACCAGTCCGATGAAGTGACAGATAGCTCCGGCATCAACAAGAAGATGCCAAATCATATGAGAGAACTTATACTTTCCGATGTTAAACACAATTCCTACCGTGTAGCAGATACCGCCTGCAAGAATGAGCCAGAAGCACGGAGCCGTGGCAGCGGCGTAGAATTTGCCGGCACAAACAACAATTATCCAACCGAGAAGCAGGCATACCACAGTTGATATGAAGCGGCTTAGTTTTGATTTGGTAAAAGTAAATACGAATAGTTTAAGGAAAACACAGGCAAGAGCTACGGACCATTGAGCGATGCACATTCCGAGTCCCAAGCCGCCGCCGATAAGGCAGAGCCATACAGGAGTATATGTGCAAGCAATGGCAAGATATACCATTACGTGGTCAATTTTACTGGTTACGTATTTATGTGTTGAACCGTTTTTGCTTGTGTGGTAAAGAGTCGAGATAAGAAACATCAGAAATGTTCCGATCATGTAGAAAGCAATGCCTACGGCATCCAACACTTCCATACCTTCAGGGGCATGGGTGTAAGAACGGATTGCGGCATAAGGAATCATTCCGAGGAAGAAGGCTGCCATAACGCCGTGTGTAACGGAGTTACCGATAACTTCGCCCAATGAGTCGTGTGGTTTTCCGAAAGTGCGTTTTACTGCACGCTTGCTGTTCTCAAACCAAGACAGACTTTCAAGACCCTCTTCGAGAGCATCTTTCTCTTCACTGGCCTCAAGGTTCACGTCTTCGCTGTTGCTTAAGTACTTTTTCCAGAAATGTTGATTCTTTGCCATTGTCGCACTCCAAAATAATATAGGATGATTCTACAAGGGTTTATAAGCCTTTTCAAGAATAAAAGATTGTCGAAATTACGGCAATCACTTAGCAGGATTATCCGGAGGCGGTCCTAAGTTTATTGTATCTGCGGAAATATTAGGTTTTCTGACACCTGCAGCCTTGGTCTCATCTGAAGAGTTGCCGAAAGATGAAGGCATCTCAAGAACCACTTTCGAATTATCCGAAGAAGGTGCAGGCATAGGAATAGCCGTGCTCTCATTTTTAGCAGGTGCAGGCATTTGAATAACATTAGGCGGAGGAAGTTCGCTGTGCTTTTCGGGAGCAGGAACTTGAGTCTTTTTCTCGGATGCGGGAATCTGCTGTTTCTTCTCAGGTGCCTTAACTGAAGGCTGTGCCGATGCCGGACCTTCATTAATTTTCTTGGTGTCGTCGGAGACCTTTGAAGGTGCCTGGTTTGCAGAACCTGGAGCTGTAATTACGGTGCCCAAAACCTCAGGCTCGGCTTTCTTTTCAGGCTCGCCTTTGGCATCCATCTTAACCTTCTTGGTCGAATCCATGGATGCGGAAGGATTTAGCTGCTCGGCCACGTAAGCGTCGCGGTAGAATCTGAAAAGCTGAATCAAAGCATAGACGATTAATGTTACCGGAAGTATTGCCATGGATAAAGAAGCGGCAAACTTGTTGCCGAACAAAGCGGAAAGGCTTCCGAACGGTGCGTTTACCATGTTATAAATCATACGAAGAGAGAAAGCTTTGAGGCTCGTTGCTATCCCTACCTCGGAACCTGCCAAAGCTGTTGCAAGGTGCGGCATAAAAATGCCCGGGATGTATGCGAGGAAACCGTAAACGGATGCGCCGAGTGTGATCCAGAATCTTTTCTTCACGCCCGCATAAATAGGTACAACGATTAATGTCAGCAAAGCATAGAAAATTCCCGCGAACTTCTCGATGAGGGAGAAATCCCTTACCACGGCAATCTGAACAGCGCCGTTATATGTAAAGTATGCGGGAACAAAGCATAAGAAAAGGAGCGACAAAGCCACATACAAAAGAAATACACAGATAAAATAATCTCTTCGCATGTGATTTATAGGCTCCTTCTTATTGTATAAAATAATACTGTCCTATTTTATCATTATTCTTCCGCTTAGTCAGCAAGTCCCCAACCTATATTCGGAATATCGGTATTCAAACGACGGAATGTCACGCTCTTAATACGGACGCCGCCCACGGCAAAATGGAGACGGAAAATCGAATGGATGTTTCTGCAGTAGCCGCTCATGGTTTTCTGTACGCGACCGCCTTCGTTGCCGTTCCATGTAATTACGCAGACAGGGATGCTGGTGTAAAAAACAGTCATAGGTATCTGTCCTGCAAGCGATCCGTCTGCTTCCGCATCGAAAACGACATCGTAGCTGCCCGGCCTGTCCACAGTGATACCGAGGATAATATCCTTACCCGGCATCGAATCCTCATCGTTTATCTCAATTACGGTTATATCACCGCAAACCTCATGGTAAACATCGGCCTTGGCAGGGGTTAAATCGTCAGAGAACGGCGAATCAATATGGTTTACGTTAAATTTCTCTCCCATAAGGCGGCGCATCGCGATGGTCGTTTGAGAGAAGTTGATGATGTTACGGGCGCAGCGCTGAAGGTCCGCACGGGTAAGGAGCGAATCGTCGTGAAGCGCAAAAACTTCAGGGACATTAACCGTGTCAAGGTACTTCTTCTCGACTGACGAGCAACACATATAAAGGTCGTTTTGAGCACGGGCACAGTAGCTGTGGAGATTCTTGTTCGGCTCGCCGTAAGCCTCGGCACTGACAAAAGGCCACCAGTCGCTCATTACGATGCCCTTAAAGCCCCACTGTTCACGCAAAACCACGGTGGTCAAATCGTAATCGGCACAGCCGTAGACACCGTTAATGCGGTTATATACGGTCATGATGCAGGTAGCACCGTACTCGCGGATTGCTTTCTCAAAGCCGCGCATATAAATCTCGCGGAGGGCACGCTCGGAAACGACGGAAGAAGACCAAAGACGGTTCTTCTCGCGGTTGTTGCAGCAGAAATGCTTGATGCAGCCCGTTACGCCGTTACTTTGTAAGCCTTTAAGCTCGGCACCCGCAATGGTGCCTGAAAGGAACGGATCTTCGGAAAAATACTCGAAATTACGGCCGTTTAACGGATGACGGTGAATATTCATACCCGGACCCAAAACCACGTCAATCTCGTTCGAAATCATTTCTTTTCCGAAGAAATCGAAGAGTTCCGTTATAAGTTTCGTATTAAAAGTTGCGGCGATGCAGGTACCGTTCGGAAGCGAGAAAGCTTTCTTTCCGCTGTCGATACGCATGCCTGAAGGACCGTCGGAACAACAGCACGACGGGATGCCGTAGGACTTAAGTTCTGCGGAAGTTCCCGCAAAAGCACCTGCGGTACCGGTTGTAACCTTAGGACTTCCCATTCCCTCGCCTCTTATGATGAGCATCAAGTCCTCGTCGGAAAGCTGAGCCAAAAATTCGTCGTCGGAAGCCTTTCCGTTTATCACATCGGCAAGCTTAATTCCCTTATCGCCCGTCTGAGGAATTTCAGGCGGAAGGTTTTTAAGTCTGCCGTCGAGATTATTTCTCGGTGCCAAAGGAACTGCCTTGTAGGAAGGCATCTTGGTGCCGTCAATGTCCTCGGTTGCCGTAAGTCTGTCAAAAGCCTCGAAAGGTGCCATAGCGGAATTCAAGGTTTCTATTACGTAGAGATTATCCAAGTTAAATGAGCCTGCCGACATCGTCTCCGAAGAGTTTTCGCCGATAAAGAACTCGTATGTTCCTGCCTCGAGCACCCAGGAATATCTTTCTCCCGTTACGCCCTCGTCATCGTAAGAAGCGAAATCGCGACAGCCTGCTACGATGGTTACGTCTTCTGATTCGCCCGGTTCAAGTTCCTCAGTCTTATAAAATCCGCACAAAACTTTGGATGCTTTTCCGAGTTTGCCGTTCGGGGCTTTTGCCCAAAGCATAGGGGTTGCCTTGCCTTTGAACGAGCCTTTGTTTGTAACCTTAAATTTTACCGTTACGTTAAAATCGCCGTCGTTTGCGAGAGTAAATTCGGAGAAATCAAATTCGGTATAGGTTAAGCCGAAGCCGAAAGGATACATTACGCGTGACGGCGCGAAGGTCTCGAAAAATCTGTAACCGACATAAATATCTTCCTGATAGAAATCCTTAAGTCCGTCGTTCTTATTACCGAAGTTATCGTTCGAAGGATAATCGGAAATGTTATAAGCGATGGTATCAGGCAAATGTCCCGACGGGGCGATGTCACCCGTAAGAAGAAGCGGAACGGCCTTGGCACCTGACATACCGCCCTGCCAGATGTAGAACACGGCGGAAGGGTTATATTTTGTGACAAAACTCATATCGATGATATTGCCGACGTTAAGAAGAACTACGCTGTTTTTAAAATTGCCGCAGGCATATTTTATCATGTTCTCTTCGTCGTCGGATAAACGGTATGCACCCTTATCGTCAATGTTATCGCGGTCTTCACCTGCAGATCTCGAGATTACGATAACGGCCAAATCGTTACGGGAAGCGTACTTTTTTACGTCAGCTTCGTTAAGAACCGCCTCAGTCTGAGACCAAGGCTCCTGACCCCAGCCGACACCCGGATTAAACGGACTTTTCTTCTCAAAATCCTCGTAAAAAGTGATTAAATCGGAATCCAATATGAAACGTGAATCGTTCTCCAGAGCCTCGCGGATTGTTACCACGTGAGATACGTTAACCATGCCGCCCGAACCTGAGCCGCTTTTAATATAGTTATTCTGCATTCTTCCGAACAAGGCAACCTTTGTATCGGAAGTAAGAGGCAGTACGCCGTCGTTTTTTATGAGAACAGCACCCTCGGCCGTAACCTGCACCGCCTTTTTATCATACTGTTTCCAATCAAGAGTAATGTCAGGCATAAAATCCTCCGAATCTCCGCGTTTGTGAAGGTGCGGGTGCGTTTTAAAAATATGAGTCTTTATAATCGGATAATAGATGTATTTACGCTTATAGGATACACTTTTTCCTACAAAAATTTAGTATCGATTGTCAGGATTTACGAATATGCTTTATAAGCGTGCAGGCAAAGAAAATTATTACCGCAGCAAGGCAGATGGTTCCGCCCGGCTTAAGTCCCCATAAAAATGAGAGTGTAAGGCCGCATACCGTTGACACCGCAGAGAAAACCACGGAAAGAATAACCTGCTGCTTATAGCTTTTGGCAACCTGAACGGCGGATGCAACCGGAACAATCATAAGGCTCGTTATTATAAGCGTACCAACTGTTCTTGCACCGACAGCCACGGTCAGGGCCGTTAAAATCGTTATAAGAGTATTAATAAACTTAACCCTGACGCCCATCATGGAAGCGGACTGCTCGTCAAAGGAAATAAGGAAAATATCTCTGTAGAAAATGATATAGAATGTGATAACTATAACTCCGATAACCGCAACCGTAACAAGTTCCGATACCGAAGTTGCAACAACAGATCCGAAAAGGAAAGACGAGAAATCCGTCGCGCTCTTTACAAAACCGCTCAAAACACCCGCGATACCTACGCCCAATGATAATATTACCGCTACCGCAAGTTCCGAGTGATTACCGATTTTGCGTCTTATCGCTTCAATTGATAAAGCACCTATAAGGCAGGCACATACGGCACCCAGGACCGGATTTATGCCGAGACACATACCGATTGCGACACCCGCCAAAGATGTATGTGACAATGCGTCGCCTATCATGGAGAGTCGCTTATGAACCATAACCGTACCGAGGCATGCGACCAGAACGGAAACTATAAGGCCCGCGATAAAGGCCCTTACCATATAGCCGTATGAGAACATCGTGAAAAGCTTCTCGAACATTATGACATTCCCTCCGTTTTATTCTCGTGCTCGCAACATTCGCACTCACCGTGCTCGTGATTTGTTTCATGCTTATGGTCATGATGATGCTCGTGACCGCAACCGCAATCCTCTGTTCCGTGAACATGTTCACAGGAAGCGCAGTGAATGTGATGGTGGCTCTTGGAATTTCCGTGCTTATGCTGGTGCGCATGAACAACCATCGTCTCAGGCAAGGCTTCCTCGGCCAAAGAGTGGTCGCTTATGCAAAGCACGCGGTTAATGTACGGTGCCAAAAGACCCAATTCATGAGTAACCATCAGAACCGTAACTTTGTTTTCCATATTGAGATTATGAAGGATGTGCATAAGGTTATCCACGGAATCGCCGTCGATACCGACTGTCGGCTCATCCAAAATAAGAAGCTCCGGATTATTTACGAGAACTCTTGCAAGCATGACTCTCTGCTGCTGGCCGCCCGAAAGCTCGGATATAAGTCTGTCCTTAAATTCCAGCATCAAAACCTGCTTTAAGGCATCTTCCGTAAGTTTACGCCTCTCGGATTTGGAAACCTTGGCCTTAACCGAATGGAAAACAATCTCCTCCACCGTCGCAGGGAACGCGGATGCCAAAGCACCGCTGTTTTGAGGAACGTATCCGATCTTATCGAAGTTCATCTTGCCCGTGGTCTTTTGTCCGAGAAGCTTAATCTCACCCTCAGTAGGCTTCAAAAGGCCGAGCAAGAGCTTAATCATGGTTGATTTTCCTGTTCCGTTATCACCTATTACGGCCGCAAAATCGCCTTTCTCCACGTCAAATGTGACCTGCTCGAAAAGCATCTCATTCTCATAACCGAACGACAGATTGATAACTTCGCAAACCTTCTCCATATCAGCTCTCCGACGACTTTAGTCCCTCAAGTAAAACGTTTAAATCTTCCTCATACAAATCAAGCAAAGTTTTCTCCGAATTCATCTCATCCTCCGAAACCGAACCCAAAGCATTAAGACAGTAAAGTTCGGCATCAGTCTCGTCGCAAACGATGGAAGCCGCATCCGGGTTAATGTTGCTGTCATAGTAAACCGCGGTAATTCCCTCGGCTTTAATATAATCGATAATGACCGCCATGGTCTGTGCATCAGGTTCCGACGAAGAAGAAAGACCGTCAATCGCTGCCTGACTCAAACCGAAATCGCTGCACATATATCCGAAAGCCTCATGCGACACCACAATCGTATTTCCTTCATAAGGTGCAAATGCCTCCTGATAGGTGATTGTTTTGGAATCACAGGTCTCGGAAACTTTATCCGCATTCTCCTGATAGAAAGCAGCATTAGAAGGGTCTGCCTCTCCCAAAACTTCAGCCGCATTTTGTGCCATCTGCGAAATGTTCGCGAACGAAAGCCATATGTGCGGATCTTCGGAATCTGCGTCATGATGATGACCGTGCTCGTCCTCTTCGTGCTCGTGCTCATGTTCGTCTTCGTCAAAGTCGGTCACACTCTCCGCAAACGTAAGCGTATCAATGCCTTCCGACAACTCGCAAAGCTTCAAATTCTTATTCTCGAGCGACGGCAAAATGTCGTCGGTCCAAGTCTCAAGTCCCAATCCGGAGTATAAAAAGCAATCGGCCTGCTCGAGCATCAAAATATCGTCCGTGCTCGGCTCCCAACTGTGTACGTCGCTTCCGGGCTTTACCATAAGCAAAATCTCGGCCTTGTCTCCCGCAACCATCTGCGCCACGGAATACGCAGGATAAACACTTGCAACCACGTGCAGCTTATCCGTCTCGAAAACATTAACCTTGGCACATCCGCCCAACGCAAAAACAGACATCAGACACAAGGTGACAAATGCCGCCGTCTTAATTCCGATTCGCTTCAAAAGTCCGTTTTGCTTCATTACGTATATAACTCCATAATAATAATTAATGTTATACTGAAACAGTATTATATCACGGAAGGTGACTTTTATGGCAAGAAGAGTATTTTTAACGGTTTTGGACAGTTTCGGTATAGGAAATGCACCCGATGCGGCATCCTTCGGCGACGCCGGCAGCAACACATTGGCAGCCTGCTGCGAGGTTTCCGACAAACCATTCACCAATCTCACCAAGCTTGGACTTTTCGATATTGACGGCCATAACGACCTTCGAATCTTAAGCTTCATAAGAAATCAGGGCAACATCGGAAATTACGACATCTTGGGTTCCTACGGTCGTATGCGCGAGCTTTCTGCAGGCAAGGACACGACCATCGGTCACTGGGAAATCGCAGGTCTTAAAACCTCGACCAAACTTCCGACTTACCCGGAAGGCTTCCCGACTGACGTTATCGACGCTTTGGAGAAAGTTTTCGGACGTAAAGTCTTATGTAACAAACCATATAGCGGCACCGAAGTCATCAAGGACTACGGCATCGAGCACATGAAATCAGGCTCCCCTATCGTTTATACTTCCGCTGACAGTGTTCTTCAGATTGCCTGCCACGAATCCGTTGTTCCTTTGGACGAGCTTTACGATATGTGCCTTAAGGCGCGTAAAATCATGTCCGGCAAACATTCGGTCGGCAGAATCATCGCACGTCCTTTCATCGGAACATGTCCTGAAGATTTTCAAAGAACCACAAACCGCCGCGACTTTTCTCTCGAAGCACCGTCTGCAACCATGCTTGACATTCTTTCGTCCGCAGGCCGCGACGTAATAGCCGTAGGTAAAATCCACGATATTTTCGCTGAGCGCGGCATCACCGAGACCATCACTACCACGGGAAACACTGACGGCATCAAGGTAATGCTCGAACTTCAGGACCGCGATTTCGAAGGTTTATGCATCATTAACCTTGTGGATTTCGATATGCTCTACGGTCATCGTAACGATAGCATCGGTTACGCACGTGCACTCCGCGAGTTCGACGACGCATTAACAACCTTTATTCCGCGCATGCGTCCGGACGACCTTCTCATAATCACCGCAGACCACGGCTGCGATCCTTCAACCGTTTCAACCGACCACTCTCGCGAGCAGGTTCCGCTTCTTGTTTACGGCGACAACTTCAATGTGCCGCATAATCTAGGTTCCCTCGCAGGCTTTGATAACGTATCTTCAATAGTTCTTACGAGTCTTTTATCTTCCGTAACTCCTAAGATGTACATTCCGCCTGTAGGTTCTCATGTAACCTCCCGTGACAACCTGATGAGCTACGTAGACATGACAAACCTCAAAACCGTAGCGACCGTTTCCGACATCGCCGACCTTATCGAGAAAGCAGTTTCTTCGAACTGCGCTTCCGTATGCGTTCAGCCGTGCTTCGTTCGTGACGCAGTTTCTTTCTCGCGCGGCCGCATCGCCGTATGTACGGTAATCGGCTTCCCTAACGGCTACAACACGACTGCGGCCAAGGTTTTCGAGGCCATCGACGCCTGCGACAACGGAGCATCCGAAATCGATATGGTAATAAACATTACTTTCGTTAAATCAGGCCGTTTCGACCTTGTTGCAGCAGAGATTTCAGCGCTTGCCTCCGCAGTACACGAGCGCGGTGCAATTCTTAAGGTAATAATCGAGACAGCAGTACTTACCGAAGAAGAGAAAATCCGTATGTGCCAAATCGTAACCGACTGCGGCGCAGACTTTATAAAGACCAGTACCGGTTTTGCGGCAACAGGCGCAACCTTGGAGGATGTTTCTTTATTTAAAGCCAACGTCGGCCCTAACGTAAAGATTAAAGCAGCCGGCGGCATCCGAACATCCGAACTTGCAAATCAGATGATCGACGCAGGCGCCAACCGCATCGGAGCCTCAAATCTTAAGTAAAATCACATTTCAAATATTACAAATCGAAAAAACGGGTTCTTCTAAGAATTTGTGGGAATAAGTAATTGAAAAAGGAGCATATATATCCTAAGGTTTAGTTGGAAAAATAAAAACTCGAAAGGATATAGAATATGCTCCTAGACTTCAATAATACACAGATGAAGATTACTTCACAACATTATATTTGTACAGAATTCAGATTTGAGAATAACAGTTCCGAACTATGGATGGACTTTAAGAGCCAACAAGACACTAAGGATGTTTGCTGTGAGTACTGTGGAAACAACGATGTAGAGATACATGATAACTATACGACCAAA
>JAZLML010000034.1:0-67791 GCA_045598625.1 Saccharofermentans sp. | reverse complement strand
CAGCAACATTTTCGCTGTTTTGTTGCGGGTTTTGTTGCAAATCACAGAATCGCAACAGATCTAGCAACTTTTTCGCGATTTTGTTGCGGGTTTTGTTGCAAAACGAGGAATCGCAACAGATCTAGCAACTTTTTTGCGATTTTGTTGCGGGTTTTGTTGCAAATCGAGGAATCGCAACAGATTCAGCAACATTTTGCCGTTTTTGTTGCGGGTTTTGTTGCGCCCTTCAAAGTTTGCAAGTATTCTTACAAGTTTTTGCCCGAAAACTTGCGGATTTACTTGGACAGTCGGGTTCAAGTCGGTTTAAGTCGGGTTCAAGCGGATTCAGGCAGACTCAGGCAGGTTCTCAAACAGACCGGAAGCCCAATCTTGGCACGCACTTTCATAAATATGTCTAATAGGCGCGCACTGCCTGGAATATGCGGTCAGAAACGTGTCAAATAGGATAGGAATATGCGGACAGAAACATGTTAAAAGATGTGTGTCAAATAGGATAGGAATATGCGGTCAGAAATCTGTCTTATAGGCACGTGTCAAATAGGGGCATAGGTATATGTCAGTACAAAATATCTCAAATAGGAATATCTCGAATAGGAAATGCCAAATAGGCACGCCTCAGAAAAGCGCGCACAAAAAGACGGGCAGCAGTAAAGCATCCCGCCTTTGTTACTAATCAAAACAGCAGTAGAAATTTTATGCCAACGTGATGACGAGTTCTTTGCCGGTGAAGTCGACGGAGGTGCCCCAGTCGTTGACGTCAGGCATGGACTCGGAGACGCTTACCACATTCTTGATGCCGCTTAAGACGATGCGCTTGTTCGGACCGAGGCCGTCGGTTTTGACGGTGATTTTCTTGCCCTCGCGCAGGATATTGATGACTGCGGAGTGGGAAGCGTCGGCGGAGAAGATTTCGGTAGCGCAAATCTGGTTGTCGAGAAGCTCGAAAGTCGTGAATGTGAGGTTGTTTAAGAGGTTATCGTCGCTGTTCATTTCGGAACGGGTAACGATGACGGAATTCTGGCGAACGTATACAGGGATGGTGTTGGCAGGAACGGTGAGGTTCTTGTAGCACGGGCCGGTAACTTTCTCGCGGGTGAGGAGGTTGGTCCAGATGCCCTGCGGGAAGTAGGCGGTAATGCGGCCGGACGGGTCGGAAACCGGGATGACCATGAGCTTGGAGCCGAGCATGAACTGGTTATCGATTGTGGAGCAGATGCGGTCGCGCGGGAACTCGAAAAGGAGCGGGCGCACGGACGGCGTGCTGTAGGAAGCGGTCTCGGCAACGACGGAGTAGATTTCAGGGATCATGCTGTTACGCATTTTGCTGAAAAGTGCGATGGTAGCGAGAGTCTCGGCGGAGCAATCGGTAATCTTTTGAGAGGTAATGCCGGTGGTGATTCGCGCGTGCGGAAGGAATGCGACGGTCGAGATCCAGCGGCTTAAGAGGTCGTTGTTCTTAGGGTCGATGAGCGGCGTGTCGCAGTTGACGTTGGCGAAGCCGGTGAATCCGAGGGCAACGGAGCGGTTGATGATGTCCTGGATGGAGGAGAGGTCGGAGGAGGACTCGTCGATCGTGGTGAACGGGTGAACCTGGTCGCCGGTGAAACCGCAGCGGGAAAGGATGAACGTGTTGCGTGTGCCTTTTGCGTGGGCTACCGCATCGAAAACGAAACTGTTGATGAGGTATGTGTAATAGTTTGTGAAGTCTTCGACGCTCATGCCGGATGGCAACGATATGTCGTCGTCAAAGTCGAAAAGGCCCAGGCAGAAATCGTTTTCGAACATGTCGACGCCGATTTTGAGGAGTAAGACGATGTGCTCGAGGAAGAAGGACTTGGCTGCGTTGTTGCTCAGGTCGAGGATTGCTACGGCGCCGTCGGCGTTCGGGCATTCGCGGAGATATGCGCTGCCGTCCTTGTTTTTGATGAGGTAGCCGTTACGGAGGCACTCGTCGAAGTCCGGGGAGCCCTCGGAAATGTATGGGTTAACGGAGAGGCCTAAGCGGATGCCCTTGTCGTGGATTTTGCGGACGAAAGTCTGCGGGTCCGGGAAGCGGGTGCCGTCGAAGGCAAAGCCGGTGATGTCGTTTGAAGGGAGCCAGTTGAGGCCGAGCCAGAACTCGGATGGGGCAATGCCCTTGTCGATGAGCTCGGTCGCGAAGGCGATGAGGTTCTCGTCGGTGGCTGTGAAGTCGTCGGCGAACTTGATGGATGTGCCGTATGCGGAAACTTCCGGAATCGGGAGTGCGCCGAACATGGAGTTGAAAGAGGCGATGACGTTCGGGATGTTTTCGGAAGCGAAAATGACGAACTCGATGTCGTCGCCCGGAACGCCGAATGTGATGCCGGAGGCGTATTTGTTGCCGAATGAGAAGTCGGTTGATGCGTTGGTGTTCACGAAAACGCCGTAGTTGCGGCTGGAGACGAAG
Organism: Saccharofermentans sp.; assembly: GCA_045598625.1. Classification (GTDB taxonomy): domain Bacteria; phylum Bacillota; class Clostridia; order Saccharofermentanales; family Saccharofermentanaceae; genus Saccharofermentans. The sequence goes on along the minus strand of JAZLML010000034.1, from coordinate 65,363 downwards.
AACGGGCAGTTGACGCTGTCAGCGTTTTCGAGGCCGATGGAAGGCTTGTTGCCGCATGAGATGTCGCGACCGTTCAAAACCTGGGAGCCGCCTGTGGAGCCGAGACCGTAGAATTTGTCCTCGGGGGAGCTTATGAGTGTAACTTCGCTGAAACTGTCGGAGGACTTAACGTAGTCGCCGACCGGAGCGTTGTATGCGAAGCCGCCGCGGTCAGAGGATGCCTTGAGGATGCTCTTCTCGCCGTATCTGAAGTCGACGGTGAAAGGCTCGGACTTGGAAATATATGCCTCGAGGAGGTTTGATTTGAAGATTATGAAATCCTCGGTTTCCTCGATTTGTGTCGTATGTGTTGCCTTGAGCGGCACGAAAACATTCTGTTCAACGGAAGACATGTGATTAGAGAAACGAACGCGAATTGAGTTGGCCGTAAATGACGACATCTCGATTCTCATGCGTCCGAGGGCCGGACTTACAGTGATGCCGCTGCCGGAGAAACGTCTGGTACCCGTGCAAACCGATGTCGAAAGGGAAAGGATGTTGTCGCTAAAATTCACGTTTGTTAGCTGGTAAGGATTTTTGATTACTCTTTTTCCTGTTGATTTCATATATTTTCCTCCGCTGATAATTATTGATAATAAAAATCGACGCTATCATTATAACCGTACGCTATTCGCTTTTTACGCTTTTTTGCAAAGATTAACGATGCTATAATCAAAATGTAACATTATTTCACGGGAGCGCATAAAGTGAAGAAAACCAACTACATTCAGTACGCTTGGAGAGCAAAAAACGAGAAGCAGCATTTGTACATCGACCGCAACGCGTGTGCGGAACTTATCGAGGAACTGCTGGAGAAAAACGTAAGGCGAATTCTTATCGTCTGTTCGAACGCTACCCGTAAACTCAAGGCTTTCGACAACCTTATCGACGAGCTGGGCGATAAGGGGTTCAGGGTTTTCGTGTATTGTCTTTCGGAACGTTATCTCATTGACCGCGATGTTCTGGGTGCAATCAAAATTTATCGCGAATACAGCTGCAACACCGTGCTTACGGTCGGATCGTCGGCCGAGACCGATTGCGGCAAACTCGTGAGCGCATTGATAGGAAATCCTCATAAGACTCTGCCGTCCATAACGGGAGCGAATCTTTTGAAGCATAACAGCGCTTTTCACTGCTGTGTTGTTACCGAAGATATCGTGTCATCCTCCATGGCGTCCGCGGAATATATGGAAGAGTCCACCGGCACATGGAAAACGGTCATGAGCAACAAGCTTGTGCCGAATACGGTTGTTTTCGATACGGACTTTTTGGACAGAGCTTCCTTGGGAACCTTCATGCTCTCGACCGTCTCGTCTTTGTGCACGGCGATGGAGGCATACGTAAATCCGCTTTCTTTCGACTTCCCGGAGTACCGTGCGTGCGCGGTGACTTCCTGCAATTCGACCTTTAAATACCTGGAGGCTTTGTGCGAAGATCCGGCCGACACATTCCTTCGAATGCAGGTTGCAATCGGCGGTTTTTACTCGGGACTTGCGGCCCGCAAAATGGGATACGGCTACGCGCACATCATTATGCATACGCTTATAAGCGAGTACGGAATTACGCACGGAAGTCTTTTGGACAAGATTCTTCCGCTGACGCTTGCGAAACTTTGCGAGGACAATCCTACGATTTTGGCGCAGCTTGCGAAGGATATCAGCCTTTGTCCCGTGAGTCTTCCGGATGACGAGGCGTCCGGACTTTTGATTGAGAAGCTGAACGAGCTTTTCGCTGCCATTAAGTATCCTGACAATGACCTGCGAATCGATGATAAGCAGATTCCTGTTCTTGTGAACAAAATTCAGCGTGAGGTTTCGACTTATTCTTTCGGAAAACAGCTTGATTCGGAGACGATAAGTTTGATTTTGAAGGCTCTATGATTCCATCTTATATAAGTAAATTACTTAATATATTTAAGGCGTCGGGGTTCGAGGCCTACGTTGCGGGCGGCGCGGTTCGCGACATTGTTATGGAAAAAACTCCTCACGACTACGATATAGCGGTATCTTCGCTTCCGACCGAGACGGTTGCGGTTCTTAAGGCGGCGGGCATCGATTTTTTTGATAACTCCGCCAAGCACGGCACCGTTTCCGCAGTTTTGGAGGAAGGCATCTGCGAACTTACGACCTTCAGAATTGACGGCGAATACGAGGACAACCGCCATCCGAGCGGGGTATCTTTTACGCGCAGCATCGACGAGGACGTTTTGCGCCGTGACTTTACAATAAACAGTTTATATATGGATTCCGATTCAAGAATTACAGATTTGACCGGCGGCCTGGCTGACATTTCGGCTCGCGTGATTCGCGCTGTCGGAGATCCGATGCATCGTTTTAACGAGGATGCGCTTCGCATTTTGAGGGCGATTCGTTTCAGGGCGAAGCTCGGATTTACAATTGAGGAGAAGACGTTCGCGGCCATGAAATCGTGCGCGCCGCTTCTTAAGAATATTTCGGGGGAGCGGGTCTGCGCTGAGCTGAAGCAGATTCTGACGTCGCCTTTCGGGGCCGATGCCGTGCGCGAAAACGTGGACATTCTGACTGTCATTTTGCCCGAACTTAAGTCCCTGGAGGGGTTCGATCAGCATTCGAAGTGGCATTATCTTGACGTTTTGGAGCACACACTGGCTGTCCTCAAAAAGGTTCACGAGCTGGCGCCTGACGACGAAGTTTTGGCTTTCGCGGCGCTCCTTCACGATATCGGCAAGCCGGAGGTTTTCGTGCTGGATGAGGAAGGCAAAGGCCATATGAAGAAACACGAGCTCAAAAGTGCTGACATTGCGGCACGCTTTCTTTCCGAGCTTCACGTTTCTTCCGAGTTTGCTTCCGATACACTGGAACTTATCAGAGTTCACGATTCGTACCCGACGCCGAACCGCGCGAATGTTGCACGAATGCTTATTCGTTACGACGACGTTTTCCTCGATCGTCTCGAAAAATTGCAAATTGCGGACATTCTTGCGCACAGTAACTATGGTGCGGACCGTATGGAAAATCTTGACGCACGCCGGGCTCTGCGTGACGAGCTTTTGAGCGGACCTTTTTGCCGCAGTGTATCTGATTTGGCCGTTTCCGGAAGCGATCTTTTGGCAGCGGGAGTTCCGAAAGGACCTGAGGTCGGAAGACTTCTTAAGGAGTTGCTTCGATGCGTGAGTGAGGAGAATTTTCCGAATAATCGCGAAAATTTGCTTCAAAAAATTAACAAACTTCGCGAAAATTGTTAATTGGAAGTTAATTTTGCGTTTTTTGTCAAAATTCTGCCACAAAAAAGTAGAAAAAATTCTTGTTACCTTATACAATTAGATTAGAAAATTACCCTGATATTTTTATTGCATATATGAAGGAGTTGGTGGTATGAAACAGAATTCTAAGAAAGGTTTTTCTTTGGTTGAAATAATCACGGTTGTTGCAATCATAGTTCTCTTGGCCGGAGTTACAGCTATCGGTGTAGCTGAATACATGAGCCGCGCCGACAATGTATCGGATAAAGACGAAGAGCATATGGCTCAAGTTGTTCTTGCCCGTAACAGTATTTTCCAGCGATTGTTGGGAGCTGAGGATGCTTATACTCCGAATCCTGCAGACGGTGACGGCAGCACAGCACAACTTAATCCGGGTCCTAGTACTACACCTACACCTACACCTACGTCGGATGGCGCCGAAGGAACAGGTGCTACGGACAGCGGAGCCGGAAATGCAGAAGGAACCGGTGGTACAAATAGTGGAAATAGTGGAAATAGTGGAAATAGTAGTGCTATTACAACTACTCCTGATCCTGAATCCACATCTACAAGTCAATCTACAAGCCAATCTACAAGTCCATCATCGGGCGGAGGATCATATGCCCAGTTGGCTGGTTCTAGTACAACACTTTGGTGGGGAGGCGGAGAAATAAAAATAGAAGGTGGTAGAAGTTATTCTTCTGTTACTGTAGCAGTTCCTGATGGTATTCACATTGTGGAAAATAGTTGGTCTAGCTATAGTGTGAACGATAACCATGATGGTACATATACTATAACTGGATCAAATATTTCTGGTAATAGTTTCCAATTTTCAACAGATTATCAAATAAATTCAAATATTGATAATCCTCCAGGATTTTTTGTAGTATCTGCTACAGAGAAATAAGTGTTAATTGAATATGTGAGAAAGGCTTTGAAATATAAGCCTTTCTTTTTACACTTTAAACACGCGAAAACGGTCGGGAGAAGGTTTTCGAGATTGGGCGATTTGGTGAAAAAACATAAACGAAACGATTCTTTTACGATTTTTTTTGTAAAGTATGCTGAATCAGATGACCGTTTTGGTGTATAATTCTCTTTACCTAATGAGAAAAATCTAAGCAGGGAGATTCATATCATGAAGAAATGTCCGGTTTGTGGAGTAATGATGGGCGATAACGTAGCTCGTTGTTCAATGTGTAAGTACGATTTCCAGAAAGCTTCTTTGGGCGGAGACGATACCCAGAAGGCGATTGCCGAGGCCGAGAGCAATTTTAAGGCCAAGGAAGCAGAGAACGCTGAGAGAGTTGCAGCTCGTAAAAGTGAAGAAGAGAAGCAACTTCAGGCAATCAAGGAACGTATCACGCGTGAGATTAACGAGTTGAGCTCTTCTTACGAAGCCGAGAGAGAAAAACTTGAGAAAGATTACCAGGAGATGCAAAAGCAAGCTTTGGCCGACAAGGCTGCCATCGATGCAGAACTCGAGACAGAGAGAGCCGAAGTTGAGAATGCAAGAAATTACTCCAAGAAGATAAAGGCAGATGCCGATGCCGAGGCTGAAGCTACACGTGCACAGGCTCAGAAAGAATACGACGAGATGCTGAATCTTGCTAAGGAAGAGCAGCAGAAGATTATTTCCGAGGCACAGCAGCAGACGGAAGCATTGGCAGTACAGGTTGAGCAGGAATTCACCGAGGCTATGGCTAAGCGTGACGAGATTTTGGGTGAAGCAAAGGAACTTCAGGATTTCGTAAATAATGCCGATCAGATTAAGGCCGAGAGAGAAGCAGAGCTTAACGAACTCGACAGCAACATTAAGCTTCTTCGTGAAGATTATGTTTCCGAGCAGGCTCGCATCGAGCAGGAGTTTGCCGCACAAAAAGCTCAGATGGAAGAAGAGTCCAAACGTATGGCTGAGGAGCAGGCCGCAGAGTCTTTGAGACTTCGTGAGCAGGCCGAGGCAGAGCGTAAGGCAATAGATGAAGAGAAAGAGGCAATCATTGCCGATATCGAGCAGAGAAGAACCGACGCTCAGCTCGAACTTGACCAGTTGGTTGAGCAGGCAAAGAGTGTTATAGCCGAGGCAGAAGAGGCAACCAAGGTTCGCGATGAGATGAATGCAATCATCGAAGAGGCTAAGGCTTCCGAGATCACCAAGGCAGAGAATGAGAAGATAGTACTTGAGTATCAGGCTCAGGCACAGGAGTGGGCTGATAAGATTTCCGGACTTCAGGGCGACTATGACGAAGCTCAGAAAATCATCGAAGAGTCTAAGAATGCTCCTATCCAGGCAGAGGCTTTGGCACAGGAAATCATTCTTATGGCAGAAAGACAGTCTGTAAGTCTTAAGGAAGCTGCTTTGAGCGAGAGCGAGAAGGGCAGCATTCAGAAAGTTCTTGAAGAGAAAGAACAGAAGATTAAGGAGATGGAGATGGAACGTGAAGAATTCGTTGCCAAGATTGAGCAGATGCAAAATGCGATTGCAAGTCTTGAAGCACAGATGAATTCCGGTTCTTCCAATTTCGAGAAAGAGTACGCTGTTGAAGTTGTTCCTCATACTGCGACTGCCGAGGTAGACTACAAGGGAGTTCAGAAGGTTCTCTCTTCCAAGGCTTCACAGGGTTGGAAACTTGTTAATATGATTAACGATGAGGGCGGCAAACTTCAGTCTGCTTTGGGCGGTGTTGAGAACGGCTCGCTTTCCGGCGGAACTTACAACAGTAAGGAAGACAGAGTCATTCTTATTTTCGAGCGAAATATTACAAAAAGTTAATATTCTTCCGAAGAATCGTTGAATTTAGTATGCTAACATCAAGGTGCAGTGGTCAAATACTGCACCTTATTTTATTTTTGGGAGGGCTGATAATATGGATATTAAAGAAGCAGCTGATTTTGTAAAGAAGGAAGCCGAGAAGGCAGGAATCAAGGACATCGATGACGTAAAGGAACTCGCTAAGAAGGCAGGCATCGATGATGTGGACGATGTTAAGAAACTTGCTACCGATGCACTTGACAAGGCTCGTTCAATTGCACAACCGGATAAGAAATAATTCGAAAATTTTTGTGGAAATTATCCAAGTCTACCTTTATAATAGAAACATACTTGTTTTTAAGGAGGAGGACTAATGCAAAGTTATTCCGCAGATAAGATTCGTAACATTACTCTGCTGGGCCATCAGGGCGCAGGTAAGACAGCTCTTGCAGAGGCAATACTCTACTGCACCAAATCTATCGAGAGAATGGGTAGAGCAACGGATGGCAACACAACACTCGATTTCGATCCTGAAGAAATCAAGAGACAGACATCTATTAATTGTGCTGTGGCTGCATGTGAGTACAAGGACAGCAAGATTAATATTGTTGACACACCGGGCGATTTCGATTTTCTCGGTGAGGAAATGTCAGGTATCAGAATTGCTGACAGCGGTATCGTTGTAATTTCGGCTAAGGGCGGTACGTCCGTAGGTTCCGAGAAGGCAATCAGACTTCTTAACAAGAAGAACGTTCCTTTCCTTTTCTTTGTAAACAGAATGGACGAACCAAACGCTGATTTCTATGCAGTAACGGCTCGTATGAGAGAACGCTACGGCGCAAGCGTTATACCTCTTTCGCTTCCTATTATGGATGACGGCAAGATGACAGGTATCGTAGACGTAATGAATCGTAAGGCTTTCTCAATTGATGCCAAGACAGGTGCATTGAGTGAGATGCCGCTTCCTGAAGAGTTCAATTCTCAGATTGACGAACTCCAGGATGCAGTTAACGAAGTAGTTGCAGAGTCCGATGAGGCTTTGATGGAGAAATACTTCTCAGGTGAACCTTTCACAGAGGATGAGTTCCGTCACGGCGTACATGCAGGTTTCAGAACACAGAGACTTCACCCTATCTATTGCGGTTCCGCATATATGAACTGGGGTGTGGATTTCCTCTTGAACTGTATCTCCAAGGATACACCGCCGGCAGGACGTAAGCCTGTTTTGATGGGTACACTTCCTGAAGGCAGTACAATCGAAGTTGAGTGCAAGGCAGAAGATCCTCTCGCAGCTTTCGTATTTAAGACAATCGCCGATCCGTTCGTAGGACGTATCAGTATTTTCAAGGTTAATGCCGGCGTTATCAAAGCAAACTCTACTGTTTATAACGCTACAAAGGGCAAAGAAGAGAAAATCGGTAACCTTTTCTATATGGTAGGTAAGAAGCAGATTCCTACGGATAAGGTCAGCGCCGGTGATATCGGATGTGCAGCTAAGCTTTCCATCACACAGACAAACGATACTTTGTGCGACAAGACCAGAGTTATCGAGATGCCTAAGATTAACTTCCCGACTCCTTGCCTTACACAGAGCATCAAGCCTCTTAAGAAGGGCGACGAGGATAAGATTATGGCAGGCCTTAACAAGCTTTCCGATGAAGATCCTTGCTTCAGAGTTGAGAACAATGCAGAGACAAAGCAGATGGTTATCTGTGGTTTGGGCGAATCCGAACTTAAGGTTCTCATCAGTAAACTCAAGGCTAAGTACAATGTAGATGCTGAGCTTGCAGAGCCTAAGGTTCCTTATCGTGAGGCAATCCGTAAGAAGGTTAAGGTTCAGGGTAAGCATAAGAAACAGTCCGGCGGCCACGGTCAGTATGGTGACGTTTGGATTGAGTTCGAGCCGGGTGATCAGGAAGAACTTGTTTTCGAGGAGAAAGTATTCGGCGGTGCAGTTCCGAAGAACTTCTTCCCGGCAGTTGAGAAGGGTCTCCAGGAGTCCATCAAGAAGGGTGTTCTCGCAGGATATCCTGTAGTTAACCTCAAGGCTACATTGGTAGACGGTTCTTACCACGATGTTGACTCATCTGAAATGGCTTTCAAGATTGCAGCAAACCTCGCATTCAAGGCCGGTATGGAACAGGGCAACCCAATGCTTCTCGAACCATACAGCACAGTAGGTGTTCATATCCCTGAGGATAAGCAGGGCGACATCATGGGCGACATGAGCAAGCGTCGCGGACGTATCATGGGATACGGTACCGATGAAGACGGTGCAACGGTTGTTTCCTGTGAAGTTCCTACGGCAGAGATGGGTAACTACGCAACCGACTTGAAGTCCATGACTCAGGGCCGCGGCTGGTACACAATCGAGCACGTAAGATATGAGATGGCTCCGCCTGAGGTAGCAGAGAAAGTTATCGCAGCAGCTAAGCTCGAGGAAGAAGAGTAATCCTTCTGCTTAAGTAAATTGAATTTTTAAGGTCGCCGTCGGGCTTTGAGGCTCGGCGGTGATTTTTACGTGCAGTTTTCAGTTATTGCGGTGATGTTTTGCGTGCAGTTTTCAGTTATAAACGTACTTTTTCTGAATCTTGTAACTTATCAGGAACAGGAGTAAATCAACCGGAATCTTGATAATAAGTTCAAAGGATACTTTGAGAAGCTTGATGAGACCGGATGTAACGTATGCGCTCAGAGCCATCTGTACGATAGCCAGACAAACATACTTAATCATGGATTTACCGTGACTTTCTTTGCTTTTGAATACAAAGAAGTAATTCATAAGGTAGTTATAGGTGGCAGATAATATTCTGGCCATAACCGTGGCTAATATAACGTAGTCAAATGTTATCGTGCTGTCCTTCAGTAAAAAGCAGAAAAGCTGGAAAAGGGTCAAGTCTATGATACTTGATGATGCACTGGAGATAACAAATCTGAAGAATGCTCCCAAAAACAGACTGTAAATTCTGACAGAGTCCTTAACGGGGTTAAAGTGTGACTGGTGATTTTCTTTGGAATCATAAACAGTATCTATAGGAATCTCAATGAGATGAAGCTTTTGTTGTACAGCGATAATAAGCATCTTCATCTCAAATTCAAATCTGTTGGCAGGCTCATCCAGCATAACTCTCATAAAGTCTTTGGAAATACCGCGAAGACCGGTCTGTGTGTCAGTAACATCCTTCCTATATAAAGTTTTGAAAACTTTACGTGTAAGATTATTACCGAATTGACTTTTGGCAGGAATATTATCGCCTGTGAAATCTCTGACACCGAGTATCAGAGCATCCTTGTCGGCGTTAAGGGCATCCATAATTTTGCTGATATCATCAGGAGTGTGTTGACCGTCGGAATCTGCAGTTACGCATCCGACAAGATCGGGAAAATTGTTGAGGCAATATTCGAAAGCAGTCTTTAAAGCTTTGCCTTTTCCTCCGTTAACCTCGTGAACAAGGAGGGTAACTTTGTATTTATCACGCGCTTCCTCGAAATAGTGATTATACTTCTCACTACTGCCGTCATTAACCAGTATAATCGGAGAAAGTTTTTTCTCGTTAAGAGCCGCCAGCAAATCGATAAGTCTGTCATCAGGCTCATAAGAAGGGATAATTATTGGAAAAGCTGTACCATTGTCCATTACTCTATCTCCGAAAACCATATATGTATAATTATATCAAAATCAACTTATACTTCTACTTACAAATATTCGGAGCATATACATTACAGCGGTGACTGAAAGAATGGTATGCGCCCAGAAAGCAACAGTCCTGATTGTTGAAAGTTTATCGTCGTCAAACTTTAGCTTACCGTCCGGTTTTCGATTTGTGATGAGAAGCATAACTAAAGGCAGAACCGGCAGATAATACCTTCCCTGTACACCTTCGATGGTTGCGGAGCCGACATCTGTGTAACTAAGAAGCATCATTGGCATGAACACTAATTCCAAGACTATGGATACAGCAAACAAAATCTTGCATTTGCCGTTAATTTGGTAGTTATCTTTCTCCAAAAAAGCGACAACGCACAAAGGAATAAACATGATAATTACAAGATATCCCGGAAGGACAACCTCGCTCCAAGCCAGTTCACTGCCTAACATACCCGTGATATATTTACTGAAATACTTTACATATGAATTGAAAAGCATTCGTATGAATAATATCGGTTGAGTAAAAGCATCCGAAGCAGACATCTTGTCGGCTGCTCCTCCGAACTGAAACATAGTTGTTCCGATATTCATAACCACATTAAAAATTAGGATGGAAATAAGTCCGGATGCTACAATTGCCGCCGGGGTAAGTAACGATTTGCGAGAGAGTTTTTTCCTGTCAATCATAAAATGTGTCATAAAAGCAACCGGCAAAAGAATAAGATAACCCCCGCCTTTTACCGCACCAATCAGAAACGCCCACAGCATAGCTTCTTTGGCATATCGAGCCGTGTTTCTTCCTTGAGGGTTTGCTGCAGCAAAGGTACATGCCAGAAAATTAAGTGTCGTAACGGTAACCGCTGAATCATATGAGAAGGAACCGCAAAGAAAAACGACTTCCGGTAGGAGTGCCACGGCAGCGAAGATTGTCTTTCCCAACGGAGTAACTTTAATGGCGTGATAACAACCTGCAATGTAAAAAATGACAACAAAGATTCTTGCCAGAATAAGGCCCGTCATCGGAGCCAGGTTAAAAACAGATGCCAAGACAAGTCCGATAACCGATGGCAGATAATTAAAGATGGAATAGCATGTCATCTTATCATCTCGAAAACTCTCAACTATGCCGCTGTTATCGCCGGCAGTAAATCCTGTGTTTTCGAGGAAATATGTATAACCTCTCATGCTTGGATAAGGTGCACCGTAGTCGATTTGTTTCAGGTAGTCACTGTAAGCCTCGCTGCTGCACCATTCTTGATCCGTCTTGCCGAGAATAATATTGGCATAGCGGTTGGCGGCGGCGTAATGAGATTGGAAATCGGTTGTTGACCACACCGGGAAAAGAATCAGGTAAATAATCGAAAGAGCCACTGCACTGATTAAGAAAAACTTCTTAATATCAATGTTTAATTTTAAACTTGCAACAAAAACAGCACTTACATAAAGCAACGCCAAAATCATTACAACCGTGGCAATCTTCTTACCGTCATCGGTGTCTTTGATGGCAACGACGCCTATGTTCTCGTCGTGCGCACCTGATGCGGTTAGGTTTATATCGGAATTTCCGTTATTGACAACCGTTATCTCATAATCGGCTGACGGGAAAAACGAATCTCCCGTGAGTTCAACATAATATCTGTCAGAGGCATCCTGATAAACATCTGTTGAATTAAAGGTCCCGTGTGATAAAACCTCACCGCTGTCGATATGCTTTACCGTAACCTCCAAATCGTTGACATTATTGTCTGCAAGAATAATATGAAGCCTGTTAAATGTGGCTCTTCTCATCGAATCAACGAAGGTTCTGCTTTCACCTGAAGGAAGAATTAAGGTTTTTGAGTTATTGGTATATTGGTAAACACTTACATCGGTTCTGACTCCGGGCAACAGGCGGAAATAGAACGCAACGATAACAAGACATGCCAAAGCAAATGCAACAATACTTATGATTTTGTCTCTATTAAGCCTCATTTATCTGTTTCCCCCACAAAAATGTCCAAAGGTATTTTTAATTATATATCAATTCTATTCATTAAATACCGATTAATAGCGTTTTCGTGATGGAAAAAACAAAGATGTTCGGGACAGGAACACAAAGAAACGGGTGTATTTTGGGGCGAGGTTTTCTATAATTAAGAAGTACGGGCTTTTTGCCCGTGAAGCCTGATTTCGCGAAGACATTGAGGAGGCAAAAATTATGGAACGTTGGGGAAGACATAAGTATCAGCCGTGTTTGCCGTTGGGCGAGGACGGAAGGCGAGTTACGGGAAGCGCTGCGCACATTAAATTATCACGAAAAGCAGCAGCCGAGGGCAGCGTTCTTCTTAAAAATGAAGTCTTGCCCGGCTCGGGAGCTTCGGTTTTGCCTTTAAAAACAGGCGCGCGTGCGGTTCTTCTGGGCAAGGGCACGGTGGACTATGTTAAGGGCGGAGCAGGTTCGGGCGACGTTACCGTTGCTTACGAAAGAAATCTCGCGAATGCGATGAAGATGAAGAGCGCCGAGGGCAAGGTGCAGCTTCATATGGAAACCTTGAAATTCTACGAAGATAATATAGAAGAGCAGCGTAAGGAACTTCCGTTTCCGGGCTTTGCAAGAGAGCCTGAACTGCCGGATGAGCTTTTGCAGAAAGCGGCTAAGTTCGCAGATACGGCAATCGTTACTTTCAGCCGAATTTCGGGTGAGGCCATCGACCGAATGGTGGATTTGGAAGCGTACTCCAAGTACGACGGCGAGAAACTTCCGATAGCAGACCTTATGGCGGAGATTTACGAGCGCGGAGATTTTTATCTCTCTTGTGCCGAGGAGAAGCTTTTGAAGCAGGCAACGGATAATTTTGCCAAGGTTATAGTCGTTTTAAACGTCGGCGGCGTTGTCGACACCTTCAGATATAAGGACGATTCCAAGATCGGTGCGGTGCTTCTTGCCTTTCAGGGCGGCATCGAGGGCGGCCTTGCAATCGCCGATGTTTTGTGCGGAGATGCTTATCCGTCGGGCAAGCTCACGGATACCTTCGCGAAGGATTTAACGGACTATCCGTCGACCGCGGACTTTAACGAGAGCTTTGATTATGTGAATTATACGGAAGATATTTTTGTCGGATACAGATTTTTCGAGACGGTGCCGAGCGCTTACGAGAAGGTCGTTTACCCGTTCGGATACGGACTTTCGTACACTGATTTTGAGATTACGGAGACGGGCTCGAAAACGGACGGCGATCTGATTACGTTTGAATTCGAGGTCAAAAACGTCGGTAAAAGAGTCGGTCGCGAGGTCGTTCAGGTTTACCTGGAGGCGCCGCAGGGCGTGCTCGGCAAGGCAAAGTTCGTTTTGGCCGGCTTCAAAAAGACCCGCGAACTTAATCCGCGCGATAAAGAGAAACTTCAAATCAGCTTGGATATCAAGGATTTTGCTTCCTTTGACGACACCGGCAAAATTGCTGAAACGGCCTGGGTTCTTGAGCAGGGTATTTATAAATTCCGGTTCGGCAACAGCATCCGCAACATCAGCGAATCTGACTTAAAGTTCGAGTGCTCCGAGAATCGTGTGATTCGCCGAGAGGTTAAAAGGCTCGCACCTGCCAAGCTTCCTAAGCGTCTTAAGGCGGACGGCACCTACGAGAATGTGCCGAAGAACGAAGAGAAAATTAAGGAGTCCTGCCTCGAACGCTTGACCTATAAAGAGGCCGAGGGAACGGTTCCGGCCGAGAGGGCCGTGTCGCTTCGCAAGCTGTTCGGCAACGAGGAGAAATTGCTCACGCAGGTTGATTCAGGTGAAATCTCGTTGGACGAATTCATGGAACAGCTCGACGTCGATGACATGATAAACCTGCTCGGCGGCAAGCGTCGTATGGGTGTGGCCGATACCTTCGGAATCGGCGACTTACGAGAGTACGGTGTCCCGGAAATAATGACGGCGGACGGCCCTGCGGGCCTTCGAATTCCAAAAGAGGTTGGCGTTTGCACTACCGCTTGGCCGTGCGCAACTTTGCTCGCGAGCACTTTCGACCCTGAAATCGTTTATGCTGTCGGCAAGGCGGCGGCGCTTGAAATCAAAGAAAACAATATCGGCGTCTGGCTCGCACCTGCGGCCAATATTCACAGAAATCCGCTTTGCGGCAGAAACTTCGAGTACTATTCCGAAGATCCGTTGCTGGCAGGCAAAATCGGTGCGGCCATGGTATCCGGTATTCAGTCAGAGAAAATCGCCGCTACAGTTAAGCATTTCGCGCTCAATAACAAAGAAGTCAACCGCAAGAACTGCGATTCTATAGCGTCCGAGCGTGCAATCCGCGAGATTTACCTGAAGGTTTTCGAGATAATCGTGAAAGAATCCTCGCCTTGGTGCATGATGACGTCCTATAACAAAATCAACGGCGTTCGCAGTTCCGAGAACGACGAGCTCATTAACGGCATTTTGCGCGGCGAATGGGGCTTCGACGGCACAGTCATGACGGACTGGTGGGCTTTGGGCGAGCAGTACCTGGAAATCAAGGCCGGAAACGACCTGAAGATGGGCAACGGTTACGATGCGCGCGTGAAAGAGGCCTACGAGAAGGGCGAGATCAGCTTTGACGAAATTCGCGCGGCTTGCAAGAATATTCTGAACCTGATTTTGCGTTTAGAATGATATTTGTTACAATTCTAAAAGGTTTTGAAACGGCGATTGCCTGAGCGTTCGCGCGCCGGGACAGTGATTTTGCGCCTGGAAAGCAATCGTGCAAGAAATTGATCGGGAGGATAGATATGAAACCTGAAGAATTGGTGCGTAAGCATCCGTGGATGAAAATTCCGGTGCTTACGGGTATAATTTGGCAACTTTTGGGATTTTTCGGAGTCGGAATTATGTCTTCGGTTATCGCCGGCGTCATTGAATTAATCAGCGATGGGGGCATTGCGATTTTTGATTACCTTTACATTGTTGCTGCGATTTCGCTCATGCTTTTGTTCTGCCTGATTTACGGCAAGAACTTTAAGGGACCGATTCGTCCGGGCAAACCGCTTAAGGCGTTTATAGTTATGATTCCGGAAATCGTTTATTGCGTTTTCTACTTTATTTTTTGGAGCCGAAGAGCTCTTTCTTACGAGCTTTTTCTCGGTAGTCTGAGTGCCGGTATTTGCGAGGAGATTTTGCTTCGCGCAGTGCCGATCTCGTTCATGATTGCGGGATTTAAGTTTAAAGAGAAGAGAATACCGCTTATTGTTTTCCTTACGGCGGCTGTTTTCGGTGCCTCACACTTTATGAATCTCTCGAGTCAGGAATTACCTGTCACCGTGCTTCAGGTGCTGTGCGCTTTTGCGAGCGGAATGCTTTTCGGCGCAGCCTATATGTGTTCCGGTGACATCTTGCCTGTTATGTTTATGCATTTCATTCACGACGTGGTGAATTTTATGAACCCTGTCACGACTTCGGAAGGCGGCGCCATGATTAACGTCTTTGATGCGAGTACAGTTTTTGATATTGTGTTCGCCGTAATTGAGATTGCAGTTGCTTTCTACTTCATCCGCAAGTCCAGACGTGCCGAAATCGCTTCGTTGTGGGCCAAGAAGTGGTCCTGCGAGCTTCCTGCTGTTCCTGTTTTTTCTGCTGACGAGACTTCAGCGGAAGCGGAAACTCCGGTGGAAGCGGAAACTTCAGTGGAAGCGGAAACTTCGGTGGAAGCGGAAGGCTGAGTTTAGGTTAATTTTGATTTTGCTTGTTCGAAAACCCTGCGAACTTTTTTGTTCGCGGGGATTTTTGTTATTTGAGTTTGCCTTCCTTTGAGGCCTTTTTGAAGAGATTCGAAGAGCGGCCTTAGGTTGTAAGTTCGTGCGCAACAAATCCAGCAACATTTTAGCGTTTTTGTTGCGGGTTTTGTTGCAAAATGAAGAATCGCAACGGATTCAGCAACATTTTTGCGATTTTGTTGCGGGTTTTGTTGCAAATCGGGGAATCGCAACAGATTCAGCAACATTTTAGCGTTTTTGTTGCGGGTTTTGTTGCAAATCGGGGAATCGCAACAGATTCAGCAACATTTTGGCGATTTTGTTGCGGGTTTTGTTGCAAATCGGGGAATCGCAACGGATTCAGCAACATTTTAGCGTTTTTGTTGCGGGTTTTGTTGCGCCCTTCAAAGTGTGCAAATATTCTTACAAGTTTTTGCAGGAAAACATGTGCATCTGCTTGAAGAACTCTCATTTGCAAGTATTCTTACAAGTTTTGGTGGCGAAAAACTTGCGGATTTACTTGGACAGTTCAAAGGCAGCAACTTGGTTGCAGGCTATGCTTCCGGGAGGGCGATGTTCGAGGCGAGGGACGATGAGATTTGAGTCGAGGGAGATGAGAGAAGCGGGTGCGCTATAAGGAGAATAGGGATAGAATGGGGGCAGAGAATTTGAGAAAGGCGGATGAAAGCGGAAATGAGCGAGGGCGAGAAGAAAAAGGAAATGCACGAAGAGATGAAAGCGGAAATGTGCGAGGGTGAGAAGGAAAAGGAAGTGAGTGAAGAGTTGAGAAGCGGGGCGAAAACGGCCGGTTTTAAGAACGTGGACACGAATGAGGTCGAGGGGGTTGACGGCGAGAGGCTTAAAAGGCAGCTGGATTTCGTGCTGGAGATTGATAAAGAGAAGAACATTTTGAGGCAGACGCACATTACGGATATGGTGAGGCGCGAAAACGACTCGGAGCACGCGTGGCACATGGCGATCATGGCGTATTTGCTGAAGGAGTATGCAAATGAGAAGGTGGATATCGGGCGCGTGATGATTATGTGTCTGATTCACGATATCGTGGAGATTGATGCGGGGGATACGTACGCGTACGATGCGGAAGGGTTGAAAAGTCAGCAGGAGAGGGAAGAGAAGGCGAAGGAGAGGATTTTCGGGATGTTGCCGGAGGAGCAGGGGGATGAGCTCAAGGGCATTTTCGAGGAGTTTGAGGAGAATAGGACGGCGGAGGCGAGGTTTGCGCATGCGATGGACAATGTGCAGCCGCTTTTGCTGAATAACTATAATGGCGGCGAGGACTGGGTTGCGCACGGGGTTAAGGCCGAGCAGGTGTACGGAAGGCATAAAAAAACGTCACTCGGATCGGAGAAACTCTACGACCTGAGTGACAGAATTTTGAAAGCTAATATTGAGCTTGGGAGAATCAGGGAAGATTAACGGATGGTGTTCTCTTCGTGATTCATACGCCAGTCGATACAACGCTGGAGGTAGTGGATGTAGTCAGGGTTCTTGCACATGCCTTTGCCCTCTACGTCTGAGATTTTTGCTACGTCCATGCCGTTGCAGGCGGTTGTTTTCATTACAATGTTGAGGGCAGGAACCTTGGTGTCGTTCGCGATATAGGTGCCGATACCGAAGGCTGTCTTAATCTTGCCCTTGAAGTACTTGTTGATGGCGGTTGCCTTCTCGAAGTTTAAGCTGTCGGAGAACAGGAGCATCTTTTGAAGAGGGTCGATGCCCAAGGACTTATAGTGCTCGATCATCATATCGCCCCACTCGTACGGGTCGCCGCTGTCGTGACGGCAGCCGGAGAAGAGGGTTGCATAAGTGAGCTGGAAGTCTTTGAGGAAGCACTTTGTTGTGATGGCGTCAGTCAAAGCAGTTCCGTTCAAGACGCCGTATTCTTTTACCCATGCGTCGAGGGCGTACCAGTTGGAGTATGCAGGATTGTGCTTGTGATTGCCCTGGCCTACGCACATGATCCACTCGAGAGCCATTGTGCCGACAGGTGTGATGCCGTATTTTTTGGCGAGGTAAACGTTGGAAGTACCTACGAAATTGGATGAAGCGAACTTGGCGTCCTTTAATGCTTTGACTGCCATGTCCTGGGCTTCGGCGGAAAGTCTTCTTCTCATACCGAACTCGGAGAAAGCACCGAGATCAAATTCGCCGTTTACGAGTTTGGCTACTTTGTCGTCGAGTCTTTCCTTAAAGCTCTTGATCAAATCGTCGTAGTCGTATGCCATTCTGAAATAAACTTCGTTAACGATTGCAAGGGTCGGAATCTCGTACATGGAAGTGTTGAGCCATGTGCCGCGTGTCTCGATGGAAAGTCCGCAGTCTGCGTCGGTTGTAATCTCGAAATCTTCGTATCTTGGCTCCCAGAGTCGTAAGAAATCCGTGTAGGAACCTTTGATCCATGTGATGTTGTGAAGATATGTAAGCTCATCTTCGGTGAAACTTAATTCGCAGTAAAGCTTAATCTGGCGCTTAATTTCTTCAACCATCTCGGGGGTGAAGTGAACATCCTCGTTACGGCACTTGAAGGACCACGTTGTTTTGTAGTCGCTGAACTGGTGATAAATTGCCTGCCCCATCGAAAATTTGTAGGCATCGGTTTCCAAAAGACTTGTAATGATTCTGTCCATAAAATCTATCCCTCCGTATTATTAATACTTTTAAGTTACTTACATTATAAGCGCCCGTAAGGGCTTCGGTAAATCAGTAAATCTGATAGATAATTGTGTTGTTATCGTTCGGGAAATATGCAACCTGCGTTAAATTCTCGGCCAAGAACTCGCCGTTAAAGATATATTCGCCTGCCGCATTGGTGTAATTGTAGAACTCAGGGTCTAAAACGAGGTACTTGATGTTACGTTCCCGACAGTAGCGTTTGAATTCGTCGATGTCGTTTTGACAGCCCGAAATAAGCCACTCGTAGATAACAAGTCTGGTATCCGTGTCGTGGCCGGCGGACCATGCGTAGTATGGCCAGCCGTAGTAGGTTGCGCGGCCTGCGAGGAAGAATCGGTTGGTGTACCAGACAGGCGTAAGGAATACGTCGTCTTTCTCGGTGTTTTCTTCAATCCACTCGACCATGTCTGAGGATGTGTCAACCGATATGTAGCGTTTGTTCAGGTTATAGTAAACAGCCCACTCGCCGATGCCTGTTCCGATGAGACCGATCAGAAGTGCGAGCGCAAGAATTGCGGACACAATCTGAAGCGGTATAAATGCAGGCCACGGAAGGGCGAAGTCGGTGTTTTTCTTCTTGTTGTTGTCGTCGGCGGTTTCTTTGGAAGGCTCAGGGAGCGCCAAAGGTGTGCCGGCGTTTTCTTCATTTGCGGCTTCAGATACTGCTTCGGAAGTTGTCTCGGAAGCGGCTTTGGTTAAGGCCTCAGCTGCGACTTCGGATGCGGCCACGGAAGAAGCCACGGATGCGGTCTCGGATGCCGGCTCGGACGGGAGTGGCAAAAGTTCCGGAAGCTTTACGGTCTTTCTCTTCATCGTGAAAGGAATCATGAAGAGGTTTGAAAGGAGCGCCGCAACAAAGATATCGAGCAAAATGAGTGTTACCTGGATGAACTTGTGGTTGGCGAGCATCTCGGTCGTTACCTGCACGGTGAACGCGAAAACGAGCGGGAGCGTGAAGGCAACCATGAGAAGGTTACGGTAAACCGGCTTATTAAAGGAGATGTCCTTGGTGAGCCAAACAACGAAAAATACTGCGGCCAAAATCAGCGTGAGACCGGTGCTCTTAAAGAGGTAGGAGCCGATGCCGTTTATGGTTTTGCTCTCGGCAACAAAGCCCGGGTTAATGAACATGGACACTACGTTTTGGGCGCCGCCGGAGAACAGATACGTTTGTACAAAGGAAGATGCCACGGCCGAAATTGCAGCGATAAGGTAGGAGAGCTTGTTTTCGGAAAAGATGGCCATGCCGAAAAGCACGAGAAGGAGCGCGATGAGGCACGAGCCGTGGAAGTACGGCATGCAGATAAGCAGGAGGCAGGTGAAGATGAGGGATTTTACCGGGTGCAGGGAATCCTTCTTGCGCATGCCCCAGGTGTATTTGCCGAAGAAGAACGTGAGAATGCCTTTGCCGAAATTCTTGGAATTCATGATGTTGATGCAAAGTCTTCTGACGTGCGGGATGTAAAGCAAAACGATGAGAAGTATAAGTGACACACCGAACAGGAGATGTCGCTGGTTGGCGTAAACGTTGATTGCCCAGATGCCCCAGCTGTCGTACGGGGTTTGGTCGAACCAGGATGCGGAGTTCATCAGGAGTTTAAATGCGTCCGGATAGGAGATGCCCGAGGTGTGCATGCTCTGAAGGGACATAAAAATGTTCATGCCGCTTCTTAAGAGGACGAGAACAGGAGCGATGATGTAGGTCATGCGCTTGCCGCTTAAGAGGACCGCGATTAATCCGAGAAGCATAAAGCAACATACGGCGCCGATGATGGACGGGATGTTGATGGCATAGTCGATAGGCATTCCGAGATACTGGAGAACGCCGCAGAAAAAGTAGAAGAGAAAATGGTACTGGATACCGTCTCCGGAGAAGTGCATGTACTGGGTAGGGAAGTTTGAGCCCTTACCGAAGGATGAAACCATGGCGGTATGAGGCGCAAGGTCGGAGAAGACAGAATAGCCCTCGCGAAGCTCCGTGCCCACGAGTCTGAAGGACCACGTGAAAAGGAAAGTGGAGATTGCGGTAAAGGCTACCATGCAAAGGCCGTAGAAGATTATGTTGAGAAATGAGCCGTTGAAGTCGGCAAGCTTGCTTGAGGACGGATTCTCGAGGTCGGCCTTTTTCATGCGTTTGGAGTAAAGAAGGACCGTGAAGTAAAGGATGATTGCGGTCGTCATGAAAAGTCCGACGGTCTCGCAGGACTGATTTTTGTCCAAAACCATTCCGAAAGCGGAACAGAGAATGTAGGAAAGGAAGGTCACGACGGTGATGCCGGAGATCAAGCCTGCCGGGATTTTGAATAGCCAGTCCGCAACATTCGCGAGTGTGTTTTTGTTGGCGGCAGATGCCACGAAAAGTCTCCTGACGTCCGGTACAAAAAACGATACCAGTTCATAGCCGAACATGGCGGTAAGTACCAAAAACAATATTGCCAGCATAGAAATCCTCCACGGTTTGGAAATGTCTTTTTAAATATATTAACAATACTTCGCACGCCTTAAATTAAACTCATGTTACTATTTCCCAATCGTGTCTTTGAACTGTTGCCTCGCGGTAACGCAAACGTAATAATAGCGGGCTTTTCGGGAAATAAAGAATGCTACAATCAATAAAAACGAGGGCTTTCCCGCGTTAAATATTCATCGAAAATCATTACTTAAACGGAGATAAAAATATGAAAATTCTTGTTCTTGAGGGCGGCTTGAGCCCTGAAAGAGACGTATCCAAAAAGTCGGCGAGCCTTATCGCGAACGCGCTTTTGTCCAAGGGACACGAGGTTGCCAAAGTCGATTTGTACGAGGGCATCGCGGATGACACGGATTTGATGTCGCTTTACAGAAGCGGCACGGACTATAAGTTCGATTTCAGCATCCCGGAGACAGAGCCGGATTTGGAGAAGCTCATCGCAGAAAACGGCGGCAGAAGAGATTTCATCGGCCCGCGAATCGTTGAGATGTGCAGGACCGCGGATTCCGTTTTCCTTGGACTTCACGGTGCCCAGGGCGAAAACGGTCAGCTTCAGGCTTTCCTCGACGCTTACGAAATTAAGTACACAGGTTCGGGCTACGTCGGTTGCTGCATCACAATGGACAAGGACATCTCCAAGGCTTTGGCTGCTGCTGCCGGAATTAAAACCGCTAAGTGGATCAGAAAACCTGCAGGAAAGGTTTCTTCTGAGGAAGTCATTTCCGAGATCGGACTTCCGTGCGTAGTAAAGCCGATCGGCTGCGGCTCATCCTGCGGCGTTTCAATTGTTAATACGGAGGCCGAGCTTTCTGCGGCCATCGTTTTCGCTGAGAAATATGAGCAGGACATTATCGTTGAGCAGTTCATCAAGGGTACCGAGATTACGGTCGGCATCCTGAACGGCAAGTCTTTGCCTATAATCGAAATCGTTCCGAAGCAGGGCTTCTACGACTACAAAAACAAGTACCAGGCAGACCTCACGGATCACTACTGTCCTGCAAGACTTACCGATGCGCAGACCAAGAAGGCGCAGGAGGTTGCCGAGGAGTGCTTCAGGGTTTTACGTATGAGTGCATACGGACGAATCGATATCATCTACGACACCGAGAAGGACATCTGCTGGTTCATCGAGGGCAACAATCTGCCGGGCATGACAAACGCAAGTCTTTTGCCTGAGGCTGCAAAGGCAGCGGGCATCGGCTACGAGGAACTTTGCGAGCGTATCGCAATGTCCTGCGGCAAGGACAGCATCTGAGGTTTTAAAGCTTTCTGTGCTTTTATTGCTTTAATTGCTTTTAATGCTTTCGAAGCCCTTTGTACGGGCTTAAAAACATACTGATGAGGAAAATTTGAAGGAACTTTTATGAGGAAGAGAACGGCGATAATCGGTGGCGGCGCAGCGGGGCTTTTTGCTTGCTGTCAGCTTAAAAACCTTGCAGCAAAGCAAGGTGTTACAACCGACATCGTAATTTACGAGAAGGAAGCTTCGTTAGGCAAAAAACTTCTTCTTACAGGTCACGGGCGCTGCAATCTCACGAATGCCAAGGAGCCGCGCGAGCTCAAAAAAGCTTACCACGAGGCGGGCAATTTCATATATCCGGCGATTTCCGAATTTACACCTTTCGACACAATGAAGTTCGCGTCCGAAGTTTTGGGACTTGATTTGACCGAGCAGGAGAACAACAGAGTTTTCCCGGCATCCGAGAAATCTTCCGACGTTTTGGATGCGATCGTTAACTACATAAAGTCCGACGACGTCGTCGAAATACGCCTTAACACCAAGGTTTTGGGTCTCATGCGAATCGATTACGATTCCGACAACTTCGGCCGCATCGTGGTGGCAACCGAATCAGGCGAGGACATTTACGATTCCGTCATTCTCGCAACCGGCGGCAAGAGTTTCTCCAAGACCGGTTCCGACGGTTCGGGTTTTGAGATTGCTTCCAAGGCGGGTCACAACATTGTGCCGCTGCACGCGGGACTTGCGCCCGTCAAGGTGACGCCTGCCGACCGCGAATTTACGGGACATCTCTCGGGTTTAAGCGTCAATGCGAATGCCGGCCTTTATATCTCCGGTCATAAATCCGCTTCGGAGGAAGGCGACGTACTCTTTACGCACGAGGGGCTTTCTGGTCCTGCAATCATGGAACTTTCCCGTTACATTCCCTCTGAGTTGCCGGAGGACGACGAGAATTTTATCGAGCTTGATTTCGTATCGCATATGCGCGACGAGGAGTTGGACAAATCCTTGATAGCGGAAATTAATTCCCATCCCGATACCAAGCTTACCAATTTGGCGACAGCTTATGTGCCGAAATCTTTGGCCGAGGAGCTGGCAGAGAAAATAATGAGCGACGCTTCCGCTAAAGAAACATCCGAGATTGAGACTGTTCTGGGACGTGCGGAGGTCACTAAACTTAAGGATTTGCCGGGCAAAAATATCACCGGCTTAATTCGCAAAAAGTATTCTCAAAAACTTAAGCATTTGGAACTTCATTTGGACGGCGCACCTGATTTGGAGACCGCATACGTAACGGTCGGCGGCGTTTCCACGGACGAAATTGACCGCAAAACCATGATGTCTTCCAAGATTCCAAACCTTTATATCATAGGCGAAATGTTAAACGTTGACGGCAAGTCCGGAGGTTTCAATCTTCAGGCCTGCATGAGCGAGGCTTACCTTGCGGTTAAAAGCATAATAGGGTAAGATTTTTCTGTGTGAGATTTTTGTCGAGCACCGGGCGCTGAAACGCTCAATTTTAACCAAGGAGCCGATGCATATGAAGAGAACCGATTATATTTCCTGGGACGAATATTTTATGGGCGTGGCTTGCCTTTCGGCACAGCGAAGCAAGGACCCGAACACACAGGTTGGCGCCTGCATCGTAAGCGAGGACAACCGCATCATGACCGTCGGCTATAACGGCATGCCGATGGGCTGTTCCGACGATGAATTTCCGTGGGAGCGCGAGGGCGGAATGCTCGACACGAAGTACGCTTTCGTTTGTCATGCGGAGATGAACGCCATCTTAAACTGCGGCACTGCCGACTTACGTAACACACGTATTTACGTGAGCCTTTTCCCATGTCAGGAGTGCACCAAGGCGCTTATCCAGAAGGGCATCCGCGAGGTTATCTACATGTCCGACAAGTATCACGACACGGACGGCGCGAAAGCTTCCCGCAAAATGCTCGATGCAGCCGGCGTAAAATACGTTCAATATGAGGCAAAAGGCAGGAAACTTGAAATAGAGGTTTGATTTCGCTTGCCAAAACGCGAACGGGTAATTATAATGCTCGTAGAATTTGATATTGATAAATGCATTGACGGAGAAAAGTAATTTGTCGTCGCTGTGCCAGGGAGAGAGGATCTTTGGACTGTAAGTCCTCTTCATATCCGAGACAAACGAAGTTCACTCCAGCAGCAGAATCGCTGAAGTCTTAATGATTGTAGGTGATTACGGAATGCCCACCGTTACCATGGGCGGGGAATTAGAGGATTCCTGCAAAGTGCGGTTTTGTCGTGAGACGAACCGAAGATGGGTGGTAACACGTTTATAAGCGTCCCGTCGTCGAATTGATTTTCGGCGGCGGGATTTTTGTTATTCGAATTGCATTTCCGATTGCGGTTCGAATAGAGATCCGAAAGGAGAGAAGATATGTCAAAAGATTTGCAGACATTTATCTGGGACGAGAAAAACGAGTGCATGAGCGAAGACGAGCGTCACGCTCTCGTCGGTAAGCGCGTAGTCGACTGTGTCGAACGCATGTACAATAACGTTCCGTATTACAGAAAAAAGCTCGACGATAAGGGCATCAAACCAAAGGATATCAAGGGTTTGGAAGATCTTCCGAAGCTTCCGTTCATCGATAAATTCGACTTTGCAAACAACTATCCGTACGGCACTCTCGCAGTACCGCGCGACCGCATAGTTCGTTTTCACGCATCATCCGGAACCACGGGCCGCATGAAGGTCGTAGGCTACACCGCAAACGACGTAAAACTTTGGTCCGACATGCTTTGCCGTGCTTTCGCGGCAGCCGGTTTTCGAAAAGGTGATGCAGTGCACATCTCGTACGGCTACGGACTTTTCACCGGCGGCTTAGGCCCACACTACGCTTGCGAGCCTTTCGGCGCCATCGCGCTCCCTGTATCCACCGGCCAAACCGACCGCCAGATTCAGATTCTCACCGAGTGGAAGCCTGAAGCCATCTGCTGCACGCCGTCTTACATGCTCAACATCCTCGACCGCATGGACGAGAAGGGCATCGACAAGAGCCAGCTGAACCTTCGAAGCGGACTTTTCGGCGCAGAGGCATGGACCAAGGAAATGAAGGCCGAAATCGAAGCCCGCGCAGGCATCAAGGCTTTCGACATCTACGGACTTTCCGAAATCTGCGGCCCGGGCGTAGGCTGCTCCTGCGAAAAGGGTGACCTCATCCACATTCAGGCAGACAACTTCTGGCCTGAAATCGTTGATCCTGAGACCGGCGCACCTCTTCCTGACGGCGAGCTCGGCGAACTTGTTTTCTCCTCCGTCACCAAGGAAGGCGTACCGCTTC
The DNA here is from genome assembly GCA_045598625.1 of Saccharofermentans sp. Lineage (GTDB taxonomy): Bacteria > Bacillota > Clostridia > Saccharofermentanales > Saccharofermentanaceae > Saccharofermentans. The sequence continues at coordinate 40,273 of JAZLML010000034.1, read as the reverse complement.
TCCGCTACAACACTCACGACTTGAGCCGCATCTATCACGGCAAGTGCGAGTGCGGACGTACCACCCCTCGCATCGAGAAAATCACAGGCCGTGCCGACGACATGATCATCGTACGCGGTGTTAACCTCTTTCCATCCCAGATTGAGGAGGCCATCGGCAAGCACACCGACGCCGTAGCCATGAACTACATGATTTATGTAGACCGTGTAAACAACAAAGACACAATCTACGTCAAAGTCGAGATGAAACCAAACCTTGTTTCCGATACCATGAAGGGCATTGATATGGTCGGCAAAGCAATCGAAGGCGACATCACTTCCATCACGGGCCTGCACATCAAGGTTCAGCTCGTAGGACCAAACTCTCTGCCTAAGTCCGAGGGCAAGGTTAAGCGTGTAGTCGACTCACGTTTCAAGGACTGATCTGCAGACTTCAGACCACGCTGGAAATTCAGTTAATTCAGTTAATTCAGTAAATGCGTATAGAATCATATTTTTGATTTCTATACGCATTTTTGTTATATGCGTTCAAAACCCAAAATTCAGACAGAAGGAGCCGAAATTTTGGGTTGTCGGAATTCTTTAAGAGTACTGTCGAAGTCTTAGAACCCAAAAGAATGAGGGTCTGAAGGTATATTTTGGGTTTTGCATTCACCATTGATTGGGTTTGCCGGTTTTTCGGTTGCTGATTCTTCTTATTTAACCCAAAAATAATGAGACAGATGCTGATATTTTGGGTTTCTGAGAGAAATGTTCCGATTGACAGCAGAGTGCAACCCAAAATAATCGATGGGATTTCTAAAATTTTGGGTTTATAGCGCACTAAGAGTTTTTACGGCCGAACTTTATCTTTCGGCGGCTCTCGTATATTATGTGGTGGTAAAGTTTAGGCGTATTTTGGGGGGATTTTTGATGAATAGGCTCGTTTCACGCAGAGGTTTGTCGAGAGTTTGGCTCGTTTTGAGCACGATTGCGGTTTGCGCGGCTGTTTTGGTGAGCGCATTGCCGAGCACTAAGGTTTTGGCCGACGGTTACGGCGAACTTAAAGCCACCAACTGCTGGGGCAGCGGCGGACAGGCGGAAATCACGCTTAATTGCCCGAATGCGTCATCGGTTACGGTTGTGGTCGAGTTCTCGGGAAGCGTCAGTTCGGCGTCCGGATGGGGATTTGATTCTTACAGCGTTTCGGGCTCGCAGGTTACGGCGACGGTATCGGCGGGAGGACCTAATTCGTGGGGCTTAACTCAGACCGTGGGCATTCAGGTTGAGGGCTCCGGGGTTGAAAGCGCAACTTTGATATCCATCACGGCAGATAACTCGACAGTTGAGACCGGAAGCGGTGCCGGCGGAAATGGAAACAGCGGGAACGGTGGAAACTGCGTAAACGGCGGAGATTCGGGTAACGGCGGCAATGGTGCCGGCGGCACGAGCGGGAATTACGAGGTGACGGTAGAGACCGGGCACGCGAGCAATGTGAGCGGAGTTGCGGGAGACGATTGGCTGACGACGGACGGAAGCAAGATCGTGGATATGAACGGGACGGAAGTTTGGATTACGGGCGTTAACTGGTTCGGGTACAATACCGGAACGAATATTTTCGATGGGTGCTGGTCGTGCGATTTGAAGGGGGCGCTGAAGGCGATTGCGGATCACGGGTTCAATTTTTTGAGAATTCCGATGTCGGCGGAGCTTTTGCTGCAGTGGAAGAGCGGGGTTTATCCGCAGGCGAACTATAATCAGGCGACGAATGCGTACTTGAACGGAATGAATTCGCTGGAGATTTTCGATTATGTGCTGGAGCTTTGTGAGGAGAACGGGCTCAAGGTTATGATTGATATTCACAGCGCGGAGACGGATGCGTCGGGACATAATGCGCCTCTTTGGTACACATCGAATATTTCGACGGAGGAGTATTTGGAGGCGCTGGACTGGGTGTCCGAGCGATACAAAAATAACGATACGGTGTTGGCGTACGATTTGAAAAACGAGCCGCACGGTGCCGGAAATGAGAGCAGCCGCGCCATTTGGAATGATTCAGAGGACGATAACAATTGGCCATATGTGGCGTCGCTCGCGGGAAATGTTATTTTGGACAACAATCCGAATGCGCTTATCGTGATTGAGGGGAATCAGATTTTTCCGAAGGATATCTCGTCGAACAACTTCACGTCGATGAACGAGGGCGATTACTATAACACTTGGTGGGGCGGAAACCTCATGGGTGTTAAGGACTATCCGGTGGATTTGGGCAGTGAGGAGCGCAACAGACAGATTGTGTACTCGCCGCACGATTACGGCCCGGCGGTTTATCAGCAACCGTGGTTTCAGGGCGGGTTCACGTATGACTCGCTGATGGAGGATTGCTGGTACGATTACTGGTTTTATATTCAGGATCAGGACATTGCGCCGATTTTGATAGGTGAGTGGGGCGGCTTCATGTCGGGCGACAATCTGACGTGGATGACGCATTTGAGAACGCTCATCGGAAGTGAGCACGTGAATTTCACGTTCTGGTGTTTTAATGCGAATTCGGGCGACACCGGCGGACTTGTGCTGGATGATTTTACTACGTGGGATCTCGAAAAATATGACTTTGTGAAAGAGGTTCTCTGGACCGATTCGAACGGTAATTTCGTGGGCTTGGATCACGTGATTCCGCTCGGTACGGGTGGCAACGGTGTAAGTCTTTCGGACTATTCGGGCATCACGCCTCCGTCTGCAGTGATAAACGGTGAGGTGAGCAATCCGAGTGAGATTTCGGAGTCGTCGGAAACTTCTTCCACCGTTACGGAGAGTGTGACTGAAAGCGAGACTTCGGCTCCTGAAGAGCCGGCTTCAGAGAGTGCGGACGGTGAGCATTCCGAGTCTGCCACCTACGGTAATGAGCGTAACGGCGCCTTGAAAAACGGCGGCGGAATCGAGCCTGGACTTAAGGCTCCGCTTATAATTCTTGCTGTTGCGGCAGGCATGTTTATCCTGTTTTTGGCGGGCAGATTCATTATGCTTAAATGCAGCGGACTTACTGCTTTGGAAGCATTGAAGAGACTTTTTAAGATGCGAATCTGACAAGAACTCCGATAGACGAATGATAAAATGACTGATAAAAGACTGATAAAAACGGCTGTCGAAACTTGAAACGGCGGCCGTTATCCTTTATATTTGGGAAGTGGAGTAAATCTCTGCAAGGGGAAATTTTGTGCAGAGATTAGATTTATTTATGAGATTGAGAATAAATGACGTTAAGCGTCTTTCTTTATTGGTAGCCTCTGTTCTGGCTGCCTTTTTGGTTTGTGAAGTGTTTCCGTTCGGAGGACAAGTAGCCTATGCTAACGGAGATACGCCTTCCATTTCTTTTGATAGTAATGGTGGTGGTTCTGCATCTTTTACTGTGACATGTACCGGATTATCTACTGAATATCAACAGGAGGTTGTATTAACTTCCAATTTTCCTATTACTTCAATATCAACCGGTACTGCATCCGGTACTACGATTACGTTGTATTTGGGAGTACCGGATTCATCGACTGAATCGATTTATGTTACGGCTTCGTATGATGGCGATGGAGATTTATCATTAGGATTCATCAATTACTTGGATCACCCGTCCCCGACGCCGCAACCGACTGCAACGCCTACACCTTCGCCGGAACCTGATAACAGACCTACTCCGACACCGAAGCCTGCAGAGGTTGAGGTCGAGGCTGATTTCGTTGTAACCGGAGGCGGCGAGGCCGATACCGAAAACGACGAACCGACAAGTACGCCGACTCCTACGGCCACACCGACGCCTACGACGGCTGACGATAAGATAGATCCAACCGAAACAACAGAGGAGACGATTGAAGAGACTAAAATCGGCGATGAAACGGTAGAGGATGCGGCTGTTGTGACTTCAGTTGATGACAATAACGATAAGCCTGATCCGACGGATCCGACTGACGAGGCCGGCGATGAAACCGAGCCTTCCGAGGAAGGAACGAGCAGCAATAAAGACAGTGGTAAAAGTTCCAAGAGCAAGTCTTCCAAGAAGGAAAGCAGCGTCAATAGCGGCCTTTTGATTGCCGGCGGCGTTGTGCTTGTTTTGGTGGGCGCTTTCGTTGCCCGAATCATTGTGCTTAGGGGCGACGGTGTCGCAAGCGGTGAGCTGATGAAGAACCTTTTCGTGCGCTCGAAAACGCCCGAGGAGCCTGTCGTTCCTGAAACTCAGGTGGTTAACGGCTTCCTCCAGAAGTCCAACCTGACCGCCATCCGTCCTGTATATTCCAACGCGCCGACCGAGCGTGCCCAGCGCGGCGTCAACCGAAAGAACGTCGACGGCACCGAAAAGCCTGTCGCCGCACCAAAGCCTGCACCTGCAGTTGCTCCTGTAGAAACTCCGGCACCGGTTGCGGCTCCTGAAGCAGTCCCTGAGGTTGTTCCTGAAGTTGTTCCGGAGACTGCGGCAGCTCCGGTACCTGTGACAGAACCTACGGCAGCCCCTGTGGAAGTTCCGGCAGAGCCTGAAACCGAGACGATTCCGGTTCCTGAAGTGCCATCCGTTTCTGCATCCGAGCCTTCAGCCGAAGTGAAGTCCGAGGCTCCGAAAAAGACTCGCAAATCTCCTGCAAAGAAGGCTGAAACGTCGACTGATTCCGAGAAAAAAGCTCCGGCAAAGAAGAGCACTGCAACTAAGAGCGGCGCTTCCAAGAGCACTACGGCGAAGAGTACTGCGTCAAAGAGCGACGCTTCCAAGAGCACGACAACCAAGAGCGCGACTGCGGCCAAGTCGATATCTAAGACGACTGCTTCGAAAACGACTTCCAAGTCAACGGAGGCAAAGTCGACAACTAAGTCAACGGAGGCAAAGTCGACAGCGGCTAAATCTACCGCTTCAAAGTCTCCTGCTAAGAAGGCAACCGCGAAAAAGCCTGCAAAGACTGAGTCCGCCGCTTCCGAGCCTTCTGCACCGAAGACTCCTGAAACACCTTCGGGTGACGGCGCAAGCACGGGTAATGAGCAGCCGAACGAGTGATTTAAATAACAGATGATTTGAAGGGGGAGTTGCCTTAAAGTGACCGGTTCACTTAAAGGCTGCTCCTCTCTTTTATTCTCGAAAATATGAGAGGACCGGCTTCTTTTTGTTTTGCAAGTGTTTTTAGTATAAATTCCTGATTTTCTCCATTTTTATACTAAAAATTCTTGGGTTTTAGGCATGGTACAGGCACGATTTAGTATAAAAGTTGGGATTTTGCGTTTTTTATACTAAAAATCATTGTTTGATACTGCTGCAGAGACGATCCTTCACTCTCGCCGAAACGAATTTTTAGTATAAATATTGCCTTTAAGCCGTTTTTATACTAAAAACTGTGACTCGGCCAGGTTTGGCAGCGGAAATTTAGTATAAAATACGGGATTTTCTTGAATTTATACTAAATGGCAGATTGCCCCAAGTTTTGATTGGTTGCGGAACATCCGAGAGGGCGGGCGGAAAGAGCGTTTTCGATATCAAAATCAAAATATAATTGTAAGCCAACGTTAACTTGAAACGCGCCCGAAAACATTATATATTGGGTGCAGGCTTTATTATGCTAAAGTGAGAAACTATCGAAACGGAGGCCGCTTGAATGAGATCGAGGCTAGAGGGGACGTCAAGAAAGTTCGCAATTTTGTTATGCATCAGTTTGATGTTTGTATTTTTGTTTCCGGCAAACCGAGTTTCTGCGGGCAGCGCAAGCGTATCCTATCAGCCGTATTATGCAGATGAACATGGCTGTGCAGTTGTAACTGTGAATGGCGATTCAGGTACTGCGACGCTTACAATTGTATTTGCAGCTGATTCTATAGACAGTGTAGAAGTAGATGGAGCCACTTTAGATTCTTGGAATAGCAATCAAGTAACGGTTACTTGTAGTCTTCCAAACTACAATTTACGAATAACTGTACGCGGAACAGGTATTACAGGAGCGAGGCTAGATTCATCATCATTTTCAGATGATCCAGTACCTCCGACACCTGTCCCGACAGCAACACCGATTCCGACTTCAACCCCGACTCCAACTCCTAAGCCGACAACTACACCAACTCCTAAACCACAGGCAACGGCTACGCCTACACCTATGCCGACTGCGGCTCCTACGGCTACTCCTACACCAAAACCTCAAGCGACGGCTACACCTACTCCGACGCCTTCGAATTCGGGAAATAACGATGAGACTACTCCGACTACAGCCGAGACAACTGCTTCGACTACAGCGGAGACTTCGGTGAGTGAGACGACAGCGACGACTGATACTACGGAGCCTACTGAAACGGCAGATCCGAATCCTTCCGAGACTTTGGAAAGCGACGGCGAGAACGCTGCTTTGATTCCTGTAGCAGGTGTTGTCGACGACGATAATGGCGGCGCGGACGGCAGTAACGGCGGCGATGCGCTTGCGGGCGACGGAACTCCGACACCTACACCGACTCCGATTCCGGGTGCGGTTGCGGGCACGGTAAAGGAAGCGGGACATTTTCCGTGGTGGTTGCTGATTGTGCTGGCCGTTTTCGTGGCATTATTGGCAAGAGTAATTTACCTCAAGAAGAAGGGCGTGCCGAACGATGAGATTCCGGCCAACATCATTCCGTTTGAGGCAATCGGCGATAAAATTTACGACTGGAGAGTTGCGCTCCATCAGAAGAGGTCGGGCGCGGGCGCTGCAACGGCTGAGGCTGAGAAAGAGGACGCTCCGGTTGTGGTGAACGGATATTTGCAGAAGTCCAACACGGCGCCTATCAGACCGGTTTTCTCGAATGTTTCCGAAGAGACGATTGAGGCAAGATCCGCTAAGGCTGCTTCTGCGGGCACGGGCTCGAGAATGCCGAAGACCCCGCCGACGCTTTCGGATGTAAAGTCCGCGTCAAGCTCGAGAACAGTCTCGAAAACGGCTGCGGCAGGCGCGACTGCGGCTTCGAAGAGCGATTCGGTAAGCGAAGTTAAGCACGAAGCGAAAATTTTCAACAGCGCAGGAAGCGTTGAGCCTGAACAGAAAACGACGGAAACGAAGAAGACTTCTGAGCCTGAGAATGGCGGAAAGTCCGCTTTCGGCGGTTTGATGGATAAAATCAAGAATTTGAAGACGGATACGAGTAAGGAAGGTTACAGAGATCCGTTCGCAGAGCAGGAAGAAAACGTTCGATATGTAGCGGGCAGACCTGTTCCGATTAAGCCGAGCGGTGACAGCAGCGTAAGCGGCAGCAACGGCAGCAACGGCGGCAACGACTGTAACGACGGCAGCGGCGACAAGAATTAAAAGTAACGGCGTTGCGGCTTTTAGCCCACGGCGCCGACCAAAAGGCAGATTGAGGCATGAAAACAGCAATTATCACGGGTGCGTCGTCGGGTATCGGCGAAGCGTTTTTGAAACAGTATACGGCGGATGTAAAGGCGGGCCGCGAGTCTGCCCCTGACGAAATCTGGGTGGTTGCGCGAAATGAAGAGAAGCTTTCCAAACTCAAGGAAACCTACGCGGACTTTTGTCTGCGCACGGTGACGGCAGATTTGGGGGAGCTTGCTGATTTACAAAAAATCGAGGAGCTTTTGGAAGAGACCAAGCCCGAGGCGGTGCTTCTCATCAACTGCGCCGGCATGGGCAAGCGCGGCGACGTTATGTCCCGCGGCTACGAGGATTTGGCGGATACCATTGATATAAATTGCAGAGCGCTCTCGGTTTTGACGCGCCTTTGCCTTCCGTACATGAAAGCAGGCTCCAGGATAATTAACATCGCGTCATCGGCGGCTTTCCTGCCGCAACCGGGGTTCGCGTGCTATGCGGCCTCGAAAGCGTACGTGGTGGATTTCTCGAGAGCACTGAAGAATGAGCTTCGTAAAGAGAAAATTTCCGTGACTGCTGTATGCCCGGGCCCTGTAAAGACGGCGTTTTTGGGAAAGGCAACCGACAATAAGGAGACTGAGTTCACGGGGATAAGGAAAAACTTCGTGGCAGATCCCGATAAGCTTGCGGCAAGTTCACTTAAGGCCTCTCGCAAGGGAAGAACTTTGTATGTTTACAAGTTTTCGCAAAAATTGTTGCACCTGGCCTCGAAAATCCTCCCTACGGCATTCATTTTGAAGCTGGAATCCCTATTAATGTAGAAAATGCGGCTTTTTTGTCAGATTAACAGAACCTTTTTGTCATTATTGTTGCAAAAGGGAATGTTTTCGAGCGGGAAAAACGCTTATTTGCACTAATGCCGAAATATTTAAATTCTTTTGCGAATCTCTATAATAGGTTACGGTTAAGGCAATAGATATTTGCCGATATATTTCAGGAGGTTTGTTCAACATGGCAACAACAACAACTAAGGCTGCAGACAAGAAGGCAGCAGAGGTAAAGACAGAAGTTAAAGCTGCTGCAGAGAAAGTTGAAGCAACAGCAAAGAAGACAGAGGCTAAGAAGGCACCTGCAGCAAAGAAGGCTGCTCCTGCAAAGAAGGCAACTGCAGATAAAAAAGCTGAGACAGCAAAGAAGGCAGAGACAACAGCAAAGAAGGCTGCTCCTGCTGCAAAGAAGGCTTGCGCTAAGAAGGCTGCTCCAAAGGCATCCGCTAAGAAGGAGTGCTGCAAGGCTGTAGAGGCTACATTCGACAGCATTTTCAAGGCAGTTGAGTGCAAAGCTAAGAAGGCAAAGTTCACAGGCGATTTCATGGCAACACAGATCACACTCAAGGGTAATCTTGATTGCCAGCCACTCTACGTTAAGGTTGAGGACAAGAAGGCTGAGGTTGCTCCTTTCGAGTACAACAACGCTTGCTTTTACATCGACGCAGATGCTGAGACATTCGCAGCAATCTTGAACGGCAAGAAGTGCATCTACGAGGCTTTGGCAAACGGTTCCGTTTCCATCAACGGCGATGCTACAAAGGCTATCCTTTTCGTAAAGGCTTTGTTCTGCTGATTCATTTGAACGACAGCGCAATCTTCCAAGATTGCAGTTGGCGCTATAATCACACATTCACCGGGTTCCTTGCGGAGCCCGGTTTTTTTGTTTCTATTCAATTCTTGCGCGAGTTTCTCTTTTTGCGCGAGTTTTTCTTCAGCCGTCTCGAAAAAGCTCTTCATCAGATCACGCAACTTTTTCTCGATTTTGTTGCGCATTTACTTGGAAATTCTGTCTGTATACAGGTATGTACAAATGCTTAACCGGCGGTAGAATGTGCGGCAATTTGCCCCGTGCTCAAAAAGAAAATCATTTGGGGGTTGATTTTTGGAGAGTGCGGCAATAAAATGAACGAGTAAAGATAAACCGTTGAGGCGGGAGTAAAGACTTTATATGCGCGCACAGAGAGCAGGGGATTAGCTGAGAGCCCCAAAGCCGAGATGCAGGAAGTCAAATGGGCCGCTGAGGGTGCAGGGAAAGACGCGAGGCGTTGAGTATTCTGTGACGTGAGGGCATACGTAAGTTGCCGGGGATATGTCAGTATCTCGATAAGGGTCCCAAGGGTAGAAGAAACCTACAGGGAAATCAAGGTGGCACCGCGGATGCTTTGTTGTTCGTCCTTGACAGATGATTACTTGATTAGGGTAATGAAATTCTGTCGTGAGGGCGTTTTTTATTGCCTAAAAGGAGGACAAAATGGCAGACAGCAAAGGCAGATTCGGTATACACGGCGGTCAGTACGTGCCGGAAATTCTGATGAATGCTCTTAATGAGCTCGAAGAAGCATATAACCACTATAAGGACGATCCGGAGTTCAATGCTGAACTTCAGAAGCTCTTGGACGAATATGCGGGCAGACCGAGCCTTCTTTATTATGCAGAGAAGATGACCAAGGATTTGGGCGGCTGCAAAATTTATTTGAAGCGTGAAGATTTAAATCACACAGGTTCCCACAAGATTAATAACGTTTTGGGTCAGGCTCTCCTTGCAAAGAAAATGGGCAAGAAGCGTCTTATCGCTGAGACGGGTGCAGGCCAGCACGGTGTTGCAACGGCAACGGCTGCGGCTCTCCTTGACATGAAGTGCACGATTTTTATGGGCGAGGAAGACACAATCCGTCAGGCTTTGAACGTTTACCGTATGAAGCTTTTGGGCGCTGAGGTTTACGCAGTTAAATCGGGCACTGCAACCTTGAAGGATGCCGTATCCGAGGCTTTTCAGGCATGGTGCAAAAATATCGAAGATACCCATTACTGCTTGGGTTCCGTAATGGGACCGCATCCGTTCCCGACTATCGTAAGAGATTTCCAGGCTGTTATCTCGAAAGAAATCAAGGAGCAGATTCTCGAGAAGGAAGGTCGTCTTCCTGACGTAGTAATGGCTTGCGTAGGCGGCGGAAGTAACGCAATGGGTACTTTCTATAACTTTATCGAGGATAAGGAAGTTAAGCTCATCGGTTGTGAGGCCGCAGGCCGCGGTATTGATACTTTCGAGACGGCTGCTACGGTAAATACCGGTAAGGTTGGAATTTTCCACGGCATGAAGTCCTACTTCTGTCAGAACGAGTACGGCCAGATTGCTCCGGTTTACTCAATTTCCGCAGGACTTGACTATCCGGGCGTAGGACCTGAGCACGCTTGGCTCTACGACACGGGCCGCGCTTCATATGTGCCGGTAACGGATGACGAGGCGGTGAACGCTTTCGAGTATTTGTCAAAGATTGAGGGAATTATCCCTGCCATCGAGTCATCACACGCAATAGCTTATGCAATGAAACTTGCTCCGACAATGGACAAGGATAAAATAATGGTAGTAACAGTATCCGGCCGAGGCGACAAGGACGTTAAGGCCATCGCAAGATACAGAGGGGAGAATATCCATGATTAAGTTTGATGTATTTACTCCTACCTTTCTCGAAAAGGCTCTCATTCCGTACGTAGTAGCAGGTTATCCTGATATGAAGCGCAGCGAGAAAATCATTATGGACATGATTGCTGCCGAGGTTGACGCTCTCGAAATCGCAGTTCCGTTCTCCGACCCTACCGCCGAGGAACCGAAGATTCAGACAGCTTGCGGCAAGGCACTTTCAAAGAAGATTACCACGGATGACGTTTTCGATATGGTTTCGCGCGTTCGCAAAAACAGTAAGACGCAGATTCCGATAATTTTCGTTTGCTATGCGAACCTCATTTTGTCCCGCGGCATCGACAATTTCATGAAAAAGTGCAAGGAGTGCGGCGTTACCGGCCTCATCATCACTGATGTTCCGTATGAGGAGCGCGACGAGTTCTACACTTCCTGCAAGGAAAACGGCATCTACATGATTCTTTCCGTTACGGCTACTTCCGAAGGCCGTATCGAGAAAATCGCCGCAGCAGCCGAGGGCTACCTTAAGGTTTTCGCTCCGGATATCGAATCCGCACGCAAAACTGTTGAGACTGTCCGCAAGACCAGCCAAATTCCTTGCGTTGTACATCTCGGCTCTCTCAAGCGCGAACAGGCCAAGGAGATTTCCCGTTTCAGTAACGGCGTGGTTCTCGACGAGATTATTATCGATCGAATCGACGATAATTCCGATTGGAGCATGTTTATCTACGGCAACAAGCGCAACCTGAACGGCTGATTGCCCGCAGTACGTTGATTTGCGCACCTTCCGATTCGCGCATTTCTTGATTTACGACATTTGTCATACCCGAAAAGGTTTTGTTATTTTAATTCTCGACCCTTCGCGACGGCGGAGGGTCGTTTTTTGGACAGTCTTTCTTCTGTAAAACCCGTAATTCTGCAAATCCACTGTGTTTTCTTTGCCCAGATGCACTGTTTTTAGGCGAATTTGAGTAAAAGCGTATAGAATTGGCTTATGTGTTTTAATCTATACGCTTTTTTCTTCTTCGGAGACGTTCTTAAGATGCTCAACGATGTAAAAAGCGTATAGAATCCGTGATTTAATTAATTCTATACGCTTTTGAGCACTTCAGATTAGGGTTACTGTCCTTGATGCAACACCAAAAGCGTATAGATTTGAAAATAAAGATTAATCTATACGCTTATTGGGCAAATTCAAGAATTTATAAAGTGTCGATTCTTCAAAAAGGCGTATAGATAAGATGTTTTCGCGCCTTTCTATACGCTTTTGGCAAATCTATACAACAAAGCAGGCTTCTCGGAATTTTTGAGACAGACTCTCTTTGAATCAGTTATCATCTTTTGTTACGTAACTTCGCCGGATAAAGTTATTAGTTCTGCTATTTTTGCGGAGACAATTTCGGCACAGCGTTGGTTGCTTAAGATGCCCGGATGTTCGCGGGAGCCGACGTCGGTCTCAATAATCGGAGGCACTTTCACCAGGTGAACGCGGCCCAAGGATTCTGCGCGGCGGTAGATTTCTGACATCTGACTATCCAAATCGTTGCTGAACATGCCGCAAATGATAATAATCTGAGCCCGCGGATTCTTGGCAGCAATCAGATTAATAAAGTCGGTGGCGGCCTTGATTAAGGTTTCTTCGTCTTCGGAATTAAACGCGCCGTCGGCGTTAAGGCGGAATTTATAGGTGGTGCCGTCGGTGTCCGTGAAAGCGGGATTATGGAAAGCAACCATGTCATTGGTGCCTAAGTTTACGGTGATAAAATCTGCACCGATGCCGCCGTTGAAATCGTAAGAAGTTATGCCGTCGATTGACTCGTAGACGCGCGGAATGACGGATGCAGGATTGTTATTCCAGCCGCGGCAGAAGCCCCAGCCGCTTTGAGATATGACGGAGTATTGAAGATTAAGGGTGTCTGCGATGAGGCGGGTATAGTTGTTTCTGAAACCGTAGTAGGCGGAAACGTAGTCCATCTCGCCGACTGCGCCGTTTAAGCCTTCGCCCGAGGTTATGGAGTCACCGATAAATTCGATAGTGCCTTTAAATTCAGGCTTCGGACCGAAAACGACAGAATTGCCGTCGGTGCCGGAAAGGTCAAGGAAACGCAGAAAATGTTCGGAGGCGTCAAAGTCCATTTGGGTTTCTTTGAGGATGCGGACGGTGCGGAATTTTCCCGCGTCCATGCGTCGAAAACAGCATACACGATTGCGGCCCGGGTTCAGCATTTGGCGCGAGATGAGGGCGCCGTTGATTTCGACGGTGAGCCAGATTTCCTGACCGCCGAAGTGAGCTTCGAGGTCGACGTAAAGTTCGCTTAAGTCTGTGGTGAAGGTTATGCCGGAGCCGGTCCAGAAGAAATCGATTGAGTTATCGGGATTTATGCGGTTGCGGCCCAGAAGGACGACGGAAGAAAGAGCATCGCGCGTAAACATTTGTGAAATACTTCCTTATAGTTTGATGAAAATTATTATATAATGAACGAGGGTAGATATAAACCGAGCGAAAGGGGAAACTTCATGGCCATCAGATTGAACGGAATTTTCAGAGACGGCGCAGTCCTTCAGAGAGGACGCGAGATTAGAATTTTCGGAAATGCGAAGGCTGATTCCCGAGTACTTGCCAGACTTATTCTTGATTCCAAGACAATAAAGACCGAAGCGCGAAGAGGCGAAGCCGTAAGCGATTCGGACGGTTACTTTGTTGCCGTACTTCCGGAACTTTCCGAGGGCGGACCTTATATTCTTGAGGTTACCTGCGGTGACGAGACGGTTACGTTCACGGATATATATATGGGCGAACTGTGGATAGCGGGCGGCCAGGAAAATATGGAAATGGCTTTGGAGAAGACTGAAGGCTTTAAGGATTTTGTTGAGAATTGGAAGGATAACAAAGTTCATTATTACAGTGTGCCGGTGTGCGGTGAGTTTAACGAGGCTTTTTTCGAGGCTGAAGACAATTCGAAATGGATTAAGGTTACCAAGAGAAATGCGGGCAAGATGCCGGGCGTGCCGTTCTATTTCGTGAACGAGTTGCGCAAGAAGATTGACTGCCATGTGGGAATTATCGTATGTACGGCGGGCGGAACGTCTGTTGCGTCGTGGCAGAGCACAGAGAAACTGAAAGAGACCGAGGAAGGTCAGAAATATCTGAACGAGTTCGCGAGGAATTGCGAGGGTGTGTCGGATGATGATTTCTACGAGGCTGAAGAGGAATATAACAGCGAGTGCGCGGATTGGGAGAAGGCGTATAAGAAAATCGCCAAGGCCCGTCCGGAACTGAATGATTTTGAGCTGGCGAAACTTGCGGGTGAGTTTCCGTGGCCGCCGCCGTTCGGAGCACCTTCGTACAGGAGACCGGGCGGACTTTTCGAGACCATGGTAAAAAGAATTGCCCCGTTGTGCGTTAAGGGCGTAATTTTCTATCAGGGCGAAGAGGACTGTGAGAGCCATTTCGATGATTACTTTGTAAACTTTAAGGCAATGATTGAGGACTGGAGAAAGGTTTTCGATGACGAGAATTTGTTCTTCGTTTTCGCACAGTTGCCGATGTATATAAGCCGTGATAAGAAGTATTTGGGATTCGAGGATTTCCATTGGCCGAAGCTGCGCCGTCAGCAGTATTTGGTGTCAAAACGCCTGGAAAATACCGCAATGGCCGCATTGACCGACTGCGGCGAGTTTGATAATATTCATCCGTTAAATAAGAAGATTCCGGGAGAAAGACTTGGAAAACTTGCACTTAAACTGGTTTACGGATTTGAGGATGTTAGGGCGGTGCCGCCGTATCCGATTGATGTAAGAAGAGGCGAGAGCGGACTTGAGATTTCTTTTGCGGGCGATTTCAATATGCTTTCGATGGCGCCGACGGAAGAAAGCGGCTTCGAGATTGCAGATGAGAAGTCCGATTTCAGGCCGTGTATGGCGACGGTTTCTTTCGACGGAAGGACTGTGGAACTTATGAGTCCGTTCATTCCATTCCCGACCAGATGCAGATATGCGTATTTCAGCTACGGCGCTGCACCTTTGAAGGGAGATAACGTTCTTGCCGTTTTGCCTTTCGAGAGAAGCATCGTGAAGAATCTGGACGAAGAAGAGTAAATAGAAGTAGGATAGGGTAATGCCTGTATATAAACTTAAACCTGCCTGCACCGATTATATTTGGGGCGGCACGAAATTAAGAGACGAATATAATATCGAGTACGATAAGGAAAGACTTGCTGAAGCGTGGGTTCTTTCATGTCATCCTTCCGGCACGTCGGTTATCGTGTCGGGTGATGCGAAGGGTCAGAACTTAAACGAGTATATCCAGATCAACGGCAAAGCGGTTTTGGGCAGCAACTGCGACCGTTTGGGAGAATTTCCGATTATTGCAAAGCTCATAGACGCTAAGAAAGATTTGTCGATTCAGGTTCATCCGAATAATTACTATGCGCATGAGTTTGAAGGGCAGCTCGGAAAGACCGAGATGTGGTATGTCGTGGATGCCGAGCCGGACAGTTTTATTTTTTACGGTGTTAAGCGTAACGTTACCGTGGAAGAAGTTCGAAAACACATTGAAGACGAGACTCTGACCGAGATTTTAAATGCGGTACCTGCTCATAAGGGCGACGTTTTCTATATTCCTGCGGGAACCATGCATGCAATCGGTAAGGGCCTTTTGATTGCGGAGGTTCAGCAGAACTCCAATGTTACGTACAGGGTTTTCGATTACGGAAGAACAGATGATAAAGGCAATAAGCGCGAGCTTCATGTGGAGAAGGCGCTTTCGGTCATAAGATGCAAGCCGAATTATATGACGTATGATTTCGGAGGACATCTGGTAAGTTGCAAGTACTTTATTACCGATATCATTAAGGGAAGCAAGATTGATTTTGTGGATGAAAGAAGCTTCGTTTCCTATGTGATTTTGGACGGGGAAGGCAAGATGACGTTTAAGAATCAGGATGGCGAGAGCGAGACATATGAGATAAGGAAGGGCGAGAGCTTTTTTGCTTCGGCATCGACAGGAAGAGTTTTATTTGAGGGCGACAAGCTCGAAATATTAAGAACACAGGTATAAATAAGAGGATAGTATGAACATTGCATTTTTGATGCAGCCGAAACCGTCGGTTGCTTTTCTCTATAACGATTTTACATTGCGCCAGGCGCTCGAGAAAATGAAGTATCACGGATATTCCGCCATTCCGGTTTTGGACCGCGACGGTTACTATTGCGGAACAGTAAGCGAGGGTGACCTTTTGTGGTTCATCGTGAAGGGCGAGAACGGCGAGCCTCGCACAAGAGATATCGAGGAACTTGAAGGTGTCAGGCTTTCGGAACTTAATGTGGACAAAGCCAGAAATCCTTCGGTTTCCATTAACGCGGACGTGAATGAACTTTTGAATCAGGCAATGAGTCAGAATTTTATTCCGGTTACCGATGACAGAAATCTCTTTATCGGAATTGTTACAAGAAAAGACGTTATTAAGCACTTTATTATCAACAATTTCGAGAACGAGAGTGACGAGGACATGAAGTAAGCGTTGTGTTATAATACGCGCATAAAACCCCATATGAAGAAATGAGAAAAGATAAAAAAGAAAAAAGAAAACAGTTTATGGGGAATTGAAGGGAAAGATTATTATGAAAGCAAAGAAATTAATTGCTGCATTTTTGGCAGTATCTTTATTGTTCGCAGTTGTTGGCTGCTCTAAGAAAGATTCCGACAGAAGAAACGGCAGAAACAGAGACGATGACGAAGTTTCTGAAGAAGACGACAATGACAGAAGACGCGACTACGGCGATAACAGACGTATTCAGTCCAATCTTTCGGGTGACTGGTTGGACGGTGAACCTTGGTTCATTGACACAAACGGAATCGAGATTTCGGATACGGGTCGTTTTGAATTCCCGATGGGTGACATTGCTTACGGTGAGACGACCGGTTTCCCTGCATTCGTTAAGATAGAAGAGAACTATGACGATTGTGAGGACGGCTATAAGAATGTAGTTGCAACCTGCACATTCCTTGATGATTCGGGAACGGGCGGAATGTGGATCAGCGTTTTCGATAAGTATATGGGTTATACATTCGAGTGCAGCGATCATACCTTCGAGCTTTATGAGGGCTGTTACGATGTTAACTATTCATCCAAGGATTTTACGGTCGGTGACCATGATGTTCATATTGAGTGGACATTGATTTCCGAGCAGCAGGAATATGTTGCTACACTTACCATGATTGTTAAATGTCCTGAAGACTATAACGGATGCGTATTCATGTACGGTCCTTTGAATTCCGCTTCTTCGATAGACAGTTACAATTTGGATAATGACCTGTACGACATTAACGATATTGATTACAGCGGTGACGAATATGTTTACTTCACACTCGAGGCACTTCCGCTTCAGTCCACATAATTCGTGATTGCTCATTAACGGGGGATTTTATGAAACGCCTTAAGATAGTTTCTTTGGTTTTGACAGCGAGCTTGCTTTTCTCTTGTTTTGCCATGAGCGGCTGTGACAACAAGTCGCGTAAAGATCGAGACGAAGACGAAATATCCGAAGAAGAGGATGACGGCGACTCCAGAAGAAAACCTTACGATCAGAACCACAGAATAAACGGTTTAACTTATGACTGGCTTAACGGAGAGCCTGACTATTTGGAAGAAAACGGTTTGGTAATATCCGATTTGGGTCGTTTTGAGTTCCCGATGGGAGAGCGTACCGCGGGCGCAAGCGGTATCTTTTATGTACCGGCTTTCGTAAAAATCGAAGAGAGTACCGACGGATGTGAACCCGGACGTAAAAATATAATTGCTACCTGTACCTTTATGAATGAGGGAAACGACTTGAGCGGTCTATGGATAAGCGCTTTTGACAGATACGAAGGATATACCTTTGAGGATAACGGAATGTATTTCGATTTGTATGAAGGTTGTTATGATGAGGATGTAGTCCCGAAAACATTCGTAATCGGCGATCGCGAAGTTGATGTTACATGGACATTCGTATCGGAACAGCAGGAGTTCGTAGCAACAATCACGATGACCGTTAACTGCCCGGAAGATTATGACGGAGTTGTTTTCCAATACGGCCCTAGTGATTCGGCCGGTATCATAATCAGAGACAGCTTGAGCGATATGGATACCAGGTCTTATACGATTGACGAAATCGGCTTCAGCGGCAATGATTATCTATATTTCACGCTTGAGAAAACACCTATGCAGTCGACATGATTTTGAAGAGCAGGATTTAGCATATGAAAGTTTCCAAAGTATTTGCGCTCATTCTTACATTTACGATGGCATGTTCCGTATTCGCCGTCGGTGGTTGTTCCCGACAAACAGCTTCCGACATCGATACTACCGATTCATCTGAAGCAAAAGCTTCGGTCGGTGGTGTTTCGTTCAGTTGGAACGATGACGATCCGACCTTTATTGAGGCAAATAGTATGGAATTAACTCCTACGGGTTCTTTCGAAGCGGAACTTGGTTTTCTGGATGAAGACAGAACAGAAATGTTTCAGTGTGAAATCACCATAACCGAGAGTACTGACGATTGCGAAGAAGGCCGCAAGAATGTTGTAGCTACTTTGGTTATGCCTTTAAACGTAGGCGGCAGCTGCTTCAACAGCTTTGATATGTATACCGGTACATCATTTGTAGTTGATACGACTATAAATAATATAAGTTCCGATCAAAACTACAAATTCACCTACGAGAAAACATTTTCGATAGGCGACAGTGAGATTTGTGTTGTCAGAAGTAACGAAATCCATTATGAAGAGAATGCCTGTGTGGAAATTCAAACGGTAAATTGTCCTATTAACTACGACGGCTGTGCGTTCTATCTCGGTCCGATTAACAGGGATGCCCCGCTTTTTTCTCTGGATATGGCCAACGGTTCATATACGATTGCCGAGACAGGTTTCTTAAGTGATCACTACCGATATTTTGTTTCAGACAACTGATTGCCGTTGAACGGCAAATCATTCCTTCTTCTTTTTGCGCTCTTTTTCAACATTAACGCTTGTGATGTACTCGTAGTTCGCGAAAACAATCGAGCCGCTTTCATAAGTGGACTTTAAAACTGCGCCGGTTTCCTCTACAGAAACCAATTCGCCGTAAACGTCATTGTTGATGGTTGAGATTCTGATTCTTCTTCCGATGTAGTTTTGTAAAAATTCTTTCATTTGCATTACCTCCGACGGTGTCCTTTTGTGAATTTTATGTGCTGCGGTACTTTTTGTTTTCTTTCTGCGCAGTAACCATAAGACTACCAGCAGCCAAAAAGGAATGAAAAAGAAGAATGATTTCATTGCAGCACCCCCCTTTCGTTTTATGGCTCCATAATAACGGCACGATATAAATTCTGCGCCAAGCAGAGGTAAAGAATTGTTAAAGAGTATTTGTAAAATCAGAAAAACTCGTAAACTTCAAACGATTCGGTGAAGCATATATCACTTGAGCGGAATCGTGAGCCAGCCGCCTTTTTGGTATTTAACGAGAAGCACTTTGGTATCAATCTTAAAAGTCCAGTCTACGGAATCTCCGGACTTCATATTGGAGGAAGAAATTCCCTGAAGAACAATTTTCTCACTCTCAAACATAATTGTGAGCGAATAAAAGTATGCAGTTGTTGTTCTCTCATAATCATGAGTACAACGTTCTTTCTGTGCATCGATAAGCGTGCCTTTAAGTACGCCGACAGGCTTATCAATAATGCGGGTTAAGAGAAAAATCATTCCGAAGATGAATGCGGCGATGAGTACTGAAATGCCGATCGAAAGTCCCGTGCCGAGGCTGCCCTCGAAGGCGGCCTTGATAATGAGAAATTCAGCATATACCGCTACCAGCGCGAAAATACCCAGTATAACAGCCAATCCCACAGTCGAATTCGCGTCATACTTCTTTATAAATTCCAACTCCTCTTCGGTCGGTTCCTTGAATTCGGCTTCTTTTACGGAGTGATAGGTGCGGTAGTCTTTTAAGTCGATGAATTCCATATGCGTGCATCCTTAAAATATAATCTCTATCCATAGTACCATTCTGCGTGCAAAAAGCGAAATTTGAGCTGCAAAACTCTGCCTGATTTAAGGGCCAATCTTCATCCAATCTTAATAATTAATGATTTTGTTCTTAAGAGCTGCTAATGTAGAATACCAATGTAACAAAGTTCGGGACAAAGTCCCCCGGGAGGCTAAAAGATGTATAACATTCTGATTTGCGATGACGAGAAGGATATTGTGAATGCGCTTAAGATCTATCTCACAAATGACAACTACAAACTTTTCGAGGCATATGACGGCCTTGAGGCGCTTAATGTCATCGCAAACCAGGACATCGACATCGTTCTTTTGGACATCATGATGCCTCGTCTTGACGGCATATCGGTTCTCGCCAAAGTTCGCGAAAAGCACAACATGCCGGTTATTCTTCTCACCGCCAAAAGTGAGGACACCGATAAAATCTTGGGTTTGAACGTGGGCGCCGATGACTACATCACAAAGCCGTTTAATCCATTGGAGGTAGCCGCGAGAGTAAACTCTCAGCTCCGCCGTTACAAGAAATTCGGTGCATCCGTCGACACGCCGACCGTACTCGGTGTCGGAGGCATAGAAATGGATGATGAGAGCAAGTCCGTTACCGTGGACGGCAAGCCCGTAACGTTAACGCCTAAGGAGTACGACATCTTAAAACTGTTCCTGAAGTCCCCCAATAAGGTTTTCTCACCAAAGGAAATCTACCGCAATGTGTGGAACGAGGACCCGATGTACGGAAACGACAACACCGTGGCAGTTCACATTCGCCACTTGAGGGAGAAAATTGAGATTAATTCCAACGAACCGCGTTATATAAAGGTTATTTTCGGACAGGGATATATCCTGGAGAAAGGCAGAAATTGATGAGAAATTTTGTAAGAAGTATAGCAGGAAAGACCTGCATTATAGTTTTGTTAAACATCCTTTTGATTATTGCATTCGGATCGTGTCTGTTGGGTGTTTTGTACCTGAGTGATTACAGAGAAACACCTGAAGAAATATGGTTTGAAAGTCAGGCACAGGTGCATGTCGAGAACTGCGTTTATGATTTCGTGTATAACGCACGGGATAATTTATATCCGATCAACTACAGCAATATAGCCTTATCCATGTACACTCCGGACGGTGAACTTATTGCTTCAAGTTCAGACGGGACATACGGAACCACCGAGGAAATTCATACCAGAACATACGTCTATACGATAATCGAGGGAGCTGACTTTTACAGCACTGATTTGGAACAGGTAGATGCACAGTTTGACGGTACGGAATATATTTTCCCCGATACCCCGTCTTCCTATATCAACGGTGCTTCTTGTGAGAAATACCATGTTATCTGTAAATACACTGATGATATTCTCCCGGTCAGCGAATTTGACAGACAAGCGGTACACCTTATCTATAAATACGGACCTTGTATGCTCCCTGTAGTTTTGGCGAGTGTTCTTTTGGCTCTGGCTTTATATATCGTACTTATCTGCGTTTCCGGCAGACGCCCGCGTACGGAAGAATTGGTTCCTGGACCTTTTTTTAAGGTGCCGTTCGATATTTTACCGGTATTGGGATTGTGCTTTGTTATTTGCGCTGCGGCGCTGTTTTTCGAGATAGAAGAACCGCTCGGAGTTGCTGTCGGAACAGTATTGTCAGTAAATGTTTTCCTTGCCCTTTCCATGAGTTTTGCATCGAGAGTAAAGCAACACGTTCTTCTTAAAAATCTCGTAATTACGTGGGTTTTCCGTCTCATCGGACGTTTCTTCAAATTCCTTGCCCACATCGTTTGCTCTATCCCGATGGTTTGGCGCACGGTTCTTATTACCGGCGGAATTTGTTTCGCAGAGTTCCTTTTTATTGTCATATGCAGCGGCGACGGCGATGACATGATTGCTCTCTGGATCATCGAGAAATTGATTGCAATCCCTGCGATTTTCCTTTTTGCCATTGCTCTTCGCAGACTTCAGCGTTCCGGGGACAAGCTGGCCGCAGGCGATTTCGAGTACAAAACCGACACACGTTGTATGCCGTACGATTTGAAAAAACACGGCGAAAACCTGAACAGCATTTCTTCCGGCATGGCTCTTGCAGTCGAGAAACAGCTTAAGAGCGAGCGCATGAAGACCGAACTTATTACGAATGTCTCACACGACATAAAGACGCCGCTTACATCCGTTATTAACTATGCTTCGTTAATCGAGGCCGAAGATTGTGATAACCCGAAGATTAACGAGTACACGGAAGTACTTATTCGTCAGTCCACCAAGCTCAAGCGCTTGATCGAGGACCTGGTTGAAGCCTCCAAGGCTCAGTCCGGAAACCTTGAAGTCGAGCCGGTTCCTTGCGATGCATCGCTTTTCATATCACAGGCGAGCGGTGAATACGAGGAAAAACTTGAAGCTTCAGGCTTATCGCTTGTGACCAAAGTTCCTGACGAGGAACTTCGAATTATGGCCGACAGCCGCCGCATGTGGCGCGTTTTCGATAACCTGATGAACAATGCCTGCAAATATTCACAGGAAGGCACCCGTGTCTATTTAACGCTTCTTAAGTCCGCTTCCAAAAATCGTGCCGAGATTGTTTTCAAGAACACATCGCGTGAGTCGTTGGACATCAGCGCCGAAGAACTCATGGAGCGATTTGTCCGCGGCGACTCCTCGCGTAACACCGAAGGCAACGGCCTGGGCCTTTCCATCGCGAAAAGTCTCACCGAACTTCAGTCCGGCACCTTTAACCTTGACGTCGACGGCGATTTGTTCAAGATTACTCTGACGTTCCCGCTCATCTGCGCCAACGACGAGCCATCCAATTAAGTCGCAAATCGGTAAATCCGCTTTGTAATAATAGTCAGCAACGTAATAGTTGTATTTAAAGTAAAATAGGCCAAAATCTCGAAAAATCGGGTTTTTGGCCTATTTTTCAAGTGAAAAATGTCTGCATCTGAGTCCGATGGGGACGAAAATAGGCCAAATCCGCTTTAAATTCGTATCTTGGCCTATTTCGACTGTCATGGTGGTGTTTGTTCGTTCAGTTCTGAGCAGTGAAGGAGGCAAAATAGGCTAAAATCGTGAAAATCAAGGTTTTTAGCCTATGATTTATCAATGCTGTTTAATTTGACTAAATATTATTTTATTTATTCGAGTAAAATGTAGGCTAAAATCGTTAAAAAATGCAATTCTAGCCTATTTTGTCTGTCGCGACATTAGTATTGCATGTCTCAGGAGAAAAAATATAGGCTAAAATCTCGAAAAATCGGTTTTTTAGCCTATTTAGGTTCTTGCGTGAACTGATCAGGGAGTAATTCGTCGTGAAATCGTGAATCGGATTTTCGATTGACGGCATATTAGCTTAGGCTGAGGTTATGCTATCATCAAGACAGAGTGACGAAAGACTGAAAGTTGAAAGACAGAAAGTCGAAAGGCGGAGGGAATATGAAGAAGGAAATATTTGAGTCGAGTGTGGACAGCAAACTTAGGATAGCTGGCTTTATTTATGACGACATTAAGCCTGAGGAAGACTGCAGCGTAAAGCCGAAGGGCCTGGTTCAGATTTTGCACGGTATGACTGACAGGATGAAGAGGTACGAAGAGCTTGCCGCAAGACTTAACCGTGAGGGCTACGTGATGTTCGGAATTGATATGCTGGGACACGGCGAGACTTACGAACTTAATAAGGAACTCGGGATGCCGCAGGGCTATTTCGGCGGGGCCAAGGACGACTATAAGAAGATTATGGCCGACGATGAGAGCATGAGAAAAATCGTTTGTAAGATGTATCCTGATGTGCCGACGATTCTTTACGGTCACAGCATGGGCTCTTTCGTTTGCCGCGAAATGTACTCGATTGATGAGTATTCCCAAAACTACGAGGGTTTCATTTTCTCATCTACCATGGGCAAGAATCCTGCCGTCGGATTCGGTATTTTCCTGTCGAATTTATTGAGCGGTTTGGGGCTGGGAAAGAAAAAGAGCAAGCTTCTTAACACTATCGCTTTCGGCAGCTATAACAGTCACTACAAGCCACGCCGCACCAACTACGATTGGCTCAGCACCGATGAGCACGAGGTAGACGTTTACATGGCGGACCCGCTTTGCAACTTCACTTTCACTCACAGGGGCTTCGGCGATTTGTTCAGATATGTTCGAGACATTCAAAAACTTGCTGCCTACGAGAATTGTTCTCGAAAACCTTGTCTCCTGCCGTATTGCACAGAAGATCCTGTAGGCAGTTACGGTAAGGGCGTTGAGCAGGTTTATGATATGTATATCAAGTACGGCGCCGATGCGCGCAAGGTGAATTTCGGTGCATACAGGCACGAGCCTTTGAATGATGTTATAAGAAACGAATATATGAATGCTCTGGTGAAGTTCATTGACGAGGTTTGTGTTCAAGACACCGGTAAGTAAAAAAGCCTAAAGCATAGGCTTTAAATCGTTTAAATTTCTTGCAAAACCCCGAAGCCCAAAGCCCACTTAAGCATAAGCGTTTGTGCTAAACTTTGGGCTATGGTTTGGATGTTATTGGTTTTGGTGTACGGCCTTCTTAAGGGCGGCCGCGATATAGTAAAGAAGCTGTGCCTCGAGAAAAATACCGTAAGCGAGGTTCTGTTTTTCTATACGGCAGTTGGCTTCGTACTTGTTCTTTTGATGCCGGGCAGCGCCGTCGATGCCATTAAACTTGCGCCTTCGCACCTGCCTATTATATTTGTTAAATCACTTATCATTTTTATCGCGTGGATTTTAAGTTTTAAAGCCATCAAGACGATGCCGGTAAGCTTGTACGGCATTCTGGATATGAGCCGTGTCATTTTCGCGACATTGATGGGCGTTACCATACTGCACGAAAAACTCTCAATCGGGCAGTGCATAGGACTCCCGCTTGTTTTGGGCGGCCTTTTTCTCTTAAGAGTCTTAAGTTCAGGTAAGAATCAGGTCGAGAAGGTCAGCATTAAAACCGTAATATATGCTCTCATATCGTGCCTTTTAAACGCGATTTCGGGCTTTATGGACAAGGTCCTTATGAAAGACATCACCAGCAGCCAGCTTCAGGTTTGGTATATGTTTTTCCTGCTGGTGCTTTACCTTATCTACCTCCTCGTTTGCAAAGAGAAGGTTCACTTCAAGACTATGCTTAAAAACTACTGGATTTATTTACTCGCGATAATGTTTGTTGTGGCTGATAAGTGCCTGTTTATTGCGAACTCCTATCCCGAGAGCAAACTTACGATTATGACCTTAATTAAGCAGTCCGCATGTTTTGTAACTATAGCTTTGGGTCGAATAGTGTTTAAAGAAAAGAACATAGCCCGCAAGTGTCTTTGCGCCTCGGTCATCCTTGTCGGAATTCTTACAGCGGCCCTTTGGGTCTGACTGTCGTAGCGGTTATTTCGTGTGAACGATAAATTAAGTTAAAAAGCACTGCTTAGAAGTTTAACGTGAGTATTTAGATATTTGTAAAACAACAGTATTGCCATAATACTGTTGTTATATTTTGCTTTTAAAACGTATATTCGATTGCAACAGCGTGTTAATATCAAGTTGTGACTAAGGTCACGATTTTTATTTTTGGAGGAACATATATGAAAAAGAAAATCGTTAGCACAGCAATGGCAGTTGCTATGATTGTCGGGTGTTTGCCGATAACTGCCAATGCATCAACAAGTTTGGCAATCAACAGTACAAACTTTCC
Source organism: Saccharofermentans sp. (assembly GCA_045598625.1). Taxonomy (GTDB): domain Bacteria; phylum Bacillota; class Clostridia; order Saccharofermentanales; family Saccharofermentanaceae; genus Saccharofermentans. The sequence goes on along the minus strand of JAZLML010000034.1, from coordinate 14,807 downwards.
GGATGAGGTTTTTCAGGAATTCTTAGCAGATTATTATGATGATAATAATGACGGATCCCTTTCACCGGATGAGATTGCAGCAGTAGACTACATCAGCCTTATTGATAGGGATGTTACAAGTCTCGTCGGAATCAAAAACTTCAAGAATTTGGAACTTCTCATCTGTTCTGATAATGCGAGACTCACTTCTCTAGATGTTTCAGGTCTGACAATGCTTGAGGAAATTTTGTGTGATCATTGCAATCTGTCAACACTTAATATTTCCGGTTGTACAGGTTTGGAAGTATTGGACTGCGAATTTAATAATATAGGTTCAATTGATCTTAGAGGAATGAAAGATCTGTACGATATTTCTGTAGCCGTAAACCCTTTGACAAAAATATACATCGGCGATTCCCCTGAGTTATGTGATGTATACTGTTGCGATTGCAGGCCTTTAACATTCGAAGACGGTACTATCGGAGGTTACCAGTACGAAGATCCGTATTCTTTCAATGTTATCCGAGTTGATTTGAATGATACCATTTACGGATGTACCCAGCGAACACCAAATCCTATGCCTTCGCTTCCTGCTCCGTCAAAAAGTGCAGGCGACTTTGTAACAAGATGCTATACCGTAGCTTTGGGAAGAAATCCTGATACAGCAGGTTATAATAACTGGTTAAATAACCTCAACGCCGGCAAAGCATGCGGTGGTCAGGTAGCATACGGTTTTATTTTCTCTCAGGAATACATAAATAAGAATAAGTCCAATGAAGCATTCGTAGGCGATTTGTACCAGATGTTCTTCGGCCGTGCAAGAGGCTCCGGAGAAGGTCAGGCATGGATAAACGAACTTAATGCAGGTGTGAAAAACAGAGAGCAGGTATTTAACGGCTTTGTTAACTCTACAGAGTTTTTCAATCTCTGTAAAGAATACGGAATCACTGCAGGTTACTATGTATCAGGCGTATCATCCACAAAACAGGGCGGAGTTAACTGCTTTGTAGAAAGACTTTATGAGGTATGCTTGGGAAGACGATCTGATATCGGCGGACAGCAAAACTGGGCATCAGCTCTTATGGCAGGATCATCGACAGGATCTTCTTGCGTACACGGATTCTTGTTCAGCACAGAATTTACAAATAAGAACTTGAACGATGCAGATTTCGTAGCTTATACATACAGAGCATTTTTCGGTCGTGAGGCTGATATTTCAGGTCTTACAACATGGGTTAACTATCTTGGCAACGGCGGAACCAGAGAGGGCGTTTTCGATGGCTTCAAAAATTCTCAGGAGTTTAAGAATCTTTGCAGCTCCTACGGTATTAATCCATAAGACGAAAGATATCTGAATTAACAGTAAACTTAATGTCAGAATAAATAAGGGGCGGTAACCTTTACGGAAACCGCCCCTTTGATCTGTCTTAAATACATTAGCGACTGTTATCAGTCTATATTGGTTGTAACTTTTCTTGTTCCGAGAATTACACTGGTGAGGATACCGAGGATAAGTGAACAAGCGATGGAAGTGATAGAAATCTTACCGAAGTTTAATGTAAGACCACCGATACCGCAGATAAGGATAACGGATACAGTGAAAAGATTTCTGTTATCTTCGAGGTCAGCCTTCTGAACCATCTTCAAACCGGAAACTGCGATGAAACCGTAAAGGGCAATACAAACACCGCCCATTACACAGTTAGGAATTGTTGCAAGGAATGTAACGAAAGGTGCCAAGAATGAAGCAACGATAGCCATGAGAGCTGTAGCCCAGATTGTAACGATGGAAGCATTTCCGGAGATAGCTACACAACCAACGGACTCACCGTATGTTGTGTTAGGGCAACCGCCGAAGATGGCACCAACCATAGAACCTACACCGTCACCCAAGAGAGTTCTGCTAAGACCAGGCTCTTTGAGGAGATCTCTTTCAATGATGGAAGAGAGGTTTTTATGATCGGCAATGTGCTCGCAGAATACTACGAAAGCAACGAGACCGTATGAAATTACGATGTTAGCGATATATGTTCCGATACTGCCTGCTTCACCTGCTGCGTACTCGCCTTTAAATGCTGTGAGGAATGTGAAATCAGGAATCCACTTCATGTTCCGGAAAGCTGAGAAATCAATAATCTTCAAACCATCGATGTTTGCGGAAAAACCGATGGCTGTAAAGATAGCTGCAACTGCATATCCTGCGCAGATACCGATGATGAAAGGAATCATCTTTACCATCTTTTTACCGTAAACGGAACAAATCATTGTAACAAACAATGTGATAAGTCCGCAGAGGATGCAGATAAGAGGAAATGCAATCGAAACGTCGTCTACCAAAACTTTACCTGTCTGAAGGTCACTTACGGCATTTCCGGCAAGGGAAAGTCCGATGATGGCAACGGTAGGTCCGATAACTACAGGAGTCATGATTTTGTTAATCCAATTTACTCCTACGAACTTAATAAGGATGGAAAGAACCACATAAACAAGACCTGCTGCAGCGGCACCGATAATTAATCCCAAATAACCGAGGGACATGGAAACGCCGCCTGCGAAAGCAGAACCCATGGAACCTAAGAATGCGAAAGACGAGCCTAAGAATACAGGACTCTTGGATTTTGTGAAAAGAAGATAAATGATAGTTCCGACACCTGCACCGAACAATGCTGCCGACTGGGACATACCGTTTCCGATGATGGAAGGAACAGCGATGGTTGCCGCAAGGATAGCAAGTAACTGCTGCAACGCGAAAACAAGGATTTTGCCGACACTCGGCTTATCCTCAACCTGATAAGTGAGCTTCATAAATAACCTCCGTTTTTAATAATACTTAATGTATGTTAAGCAGATTCAATCTGTTTTAACCGAGTTTATTTATTTCCTTTTTCATAACCTTCTTCGCGAAAAATATCTATCCACTTATTTGATATTAGCATAACCTTTCTCATAAACAATTCCTTTTTATTAAAAAACATCTGCTGATCTATGACATTTTTGGGGGCTTATTCGACATAATCTCGGACGGATAAATATATGCCTTTGTAAACACGGCAAAAGTCTTGTACAATGTTGATGTTTGAGTAAAAAATTGACTTAAGACGGGGGAGATACTATGAGTGAAAAACATAAGATTTTGGTTGTTGAGGACAACGAACAGATTAACAATCTCATTCACGAGACATTGACTACACACGGCTATGAGTGCGTGCAGGCATTCTCGGGAACAGAGGGACTTTTAAATTTCAAGAACGACAACTTTGATCTTCTCATTTTGGATTTGATGATGCCGGGCCTTTCGGGCGAGGAACTTACAAAGAAAGTAAGAGAAACTTCCAAGGTGCCGATTATTATTGCTTCCGCGAAGTCGGATTTGGATTCAAAGATTGATTTGCTTTCATCCGGTGCAGACGATTTTTTGCCGAAGCCGTTTGAGATTAAGGAACTTTTGGCTCGTGTCGAAGTTCAGATGAGACATCTTTCCGAAGGTTCTTCCGAAAGTCCAAAGGAAGATAAAGACGAGATTTTAACACATAAGGGATTGAAACTTAACAAGACCACATATGATGTATCTATTGACGGTAACGAGATATCGCTTACAAGACAGGAATTTAAAATCTTGGAGTTGTTCCTTCTTTATCCTACAAAGGTTTTCTCCAAGCAGGATATTTTCGAGTACGCGTGGGACGAGTACTATATCGGCGAGGACAAGACCATAAATGTTCACATAAGTAACATCAGAACCAAACTCAAGAAGTATTCCGAGGAGGAGTACATTGATACCGTTTGGGGTATCGGTTTCAGACTCGCAAAGTAAAAATTTATAATTTCTTAAACTTTTGTTGGCGTCTGCTTTAACTGCCGGATGCATAATGTCGATGTAAAAAACGAGAAGGAGCTTTTATAAAATGGAAGAAATGATTTTGACAACAGATAATCTTTCCAAAACCTTTAAGGATAATAAAGCTGTTGATTCGGTTAATCTCCACATTCGAAAAGGCAGCATTTACGGCCTCATCGGTATGAACGGCGCAGGTAAGACTACCATCATGAAGATGCTTACCGGCATGATTAAGCCAACCAGCGGTTCTTTCACTTACAAAGGACTCGGACAGACTAACAAGGAAGCCTTTTCAAGAATAGGTGCTCTCATTGAGGCCCCTGCGATTTATTCGCATCTTACCGCTTTCGACAATTTGAAGCTTAAGTGCCTTGCATACGGCATTAACGACAACAATTACATCAAGGAGAAGTTGACTCAGGTAGGTCTTGCCGATGTGGGCAAGAAGAAGGCCGGCCGTTTCTCTCTCGGTATGAAGCAGCGCTTGGGAATCGCTCTTGCTTTGGTCGGTGAGCCTGATTTCCTTTTGCTCGACGAGCCTATCAACGGCCTTGATCCTCAGGGTATCGTAGAGCTTCGTGATTTGTTCCTGAACCTTAACAAGAACTACGGTGTGACGATTCTTATTTCCAGCCACATTTTGGAGGAACTTTCGAAAATCGCCACCGATTACGCTCTCATAAGCTACGGCAGAATCATTGAAGAAATCAGCAGCGAAGAACTTATGAACAAGTGCCGCGGCAAGGTTCAGATTAAGACCAAGTTCACAGATAAGGTTGTTACTGTTTTGGATAACAACGGATTTACCAATTACTCGGTAGTCGATGCCGAGACCATTGATGTTTTCGAGCGCACGAACGAAGTGCCTGAAATCAATATGCTTATTGCCCGTGAGGGTATCCTTATTGATTCCATAGGAAGTGTTGATACAGGTCTTGAAGACTATTTCCTCAAGGTGGCAGCTAAGGGGAAGCCTGAGAATGCCAAGAGTTTAAACGAAGAATCCAAGAAGCAGGATTCAGTGGAAGATAGATATATCGGGGAGTGAGTAATTATGAGCAGACTTATTAAAATGGAGCTTTTCAGGCTCTCAAAACATAAATTTATATATGTTGTTCCGGTTATTTTATTGTTGAGTGCGCTTCTTACGGGCGTTCTTCTTCAGAAATTGAATTTTGGGGCACTCGGAATTGATGAATCCATGATGGTAGCTGAAGATACCGATTTGGGCCAGAGCATGGTTGACGGTTTTAAAGCAGGTTTTGAAGCCGGAATGAATATAAGCGAAGAAGAGGCGACCGATGAACTTAACTTTGATTTCTCCAAGCTCTTCAGCGGCGGTGAATTTGCCGATGCCGATGTTCCGGAGATGTTCGCTCAGTTTTGTACATCTCTTTGGGAGTTCCTTTGTATGGCAATAATGGCGGGAATTTTCTTTGGCGCCGATTATTCCACTTCATTCGTAAAGAACCTTGTTTTCACGAACGGTGACCGTAAACAGACGTATTTTGCCAAAGCATTGGTAATCGGAATAGCAGCTTTCGGTATGCATATTGTGTCTTTGATTTGCGTTATTATCAGCAACGCTTTATTCGCAAATAAACTTATATTTAATTTTGACGGAGCGTTCTTTGCATATTTCTTTATCTCGCTTCTCATGCTCATATCATTTGCTTTGATTGTTGGAGCTATAGTTTATATGTCAGGTCACGGATGGCTCGGAATTATTGCCGGTGTTATCGATTCCGCCGGAATATTGAGTATTATTTCCATGCTCATCAATCTCTTCGTTAACTATATATTTAAGAACAGACTTGAGACAAATTTTGATTTGAACGATTACTATGTTGCAGGCGCTATGCAGAAGTTTACATTGGAAGCTGACGGCAAGCGTGTAGTTACAACCATTATAGTAGGTCTTGTTTTCGCTGCAATTTCGGTACTGATTTCAATCAGAGCTGCAAACAAACGCGATATAGTGTAAATAAGAAAGGCAGACATTAACCAATCGGATGTTTATCAACTACCTGAAAATACATTACTCGAATATTTTCAAATCCAGATACTTTTTGATTGCAAGTATCCTTGAGGTTGTATTCGAACTACAGTATGCATTGTTGTTTTACTTGATAGGTATTAGTGACGTTTTTACTGAGTTTGCAATGGAAGTAGACACATATCAGATTCAGTATATGGTTTTAGGCATCAAATTCATGGTAACTCCTTTGATTGGTGCTCTGCCGATTGCTCTTATAGCTGCAATAAGTTCGTCTTCGTATTTTGCGGACAGATATTACATCAATTACGAAAACACGTTAAAGAACACAACCATTTATTGTATTTCCGAATTTGCGGCACTTGTGTCGATAAGTTTGATTTACTTAGCATTTGATGCCGTAATCTCTGTGATTATGGCATTTGCTGTCTCGGAACCTTTGTTGTTAGCGGGAAATCCGGTTCAATTCGGAAATGTTCTTTTGCATATTTTTACGACAAATGTTGAAGGTATAGTAATCGGATTGATTGCAGGAAAACTGTTCCGCGTGAACTGGAAGAGTGTTCTTGCCGCTATATTGGTAGGCCCGCTTGAGGTCTTTATTTATTCAATGGTTTATACGGTGACGGTAACTTTTGGCAAGTTCTATCATATAAGCTCGGATGAATTGGCGGTTATATGTATAAATGTATGCAGTACTTTGTTTCCGAACTACTACTATTGTGCAGTCAATTTCAGGTTGAAAAGCGGTGGTAATACAAGTAATTTAAGGCTTCTCATATTGTTTTTTGCTTACGTGATTTTCCTCGGATTACCTATTGTTACATTGCTTCACAAACGCAAAAAGGAGATTAAGAAAAAATAATGAATTGGTGGATTGTAATTGCAATTGTTCTTGCGGCACTTTTGGTCGGCGTTATTTTCTATCTGATATCTTTCTCGGTGGCTGTAAAGAATATCAGCGGTCAGCTTCGTTTTATAAACGAGAATGAGACCAACAAGAAAGTAGCTGTCGGAACCGCACCTAAGTCAATTACAAATCTCACTGCGACAATAAATTCGATGCTCGTCGAAAACCGCAGCAAAGAAATAGCTGTAGCTAAAAAAGACGAGGAACTTAAGGAAACCATCACGGCCATGGCTCACGATGTCAGAACTCCGCTTACATCCCTCAAAGGCTATTTCGAACTCATGAGTGAGAGCAAAAACCCGGATGATATCGAGCGATATAAGGGCATAATTACCGAGAGAATCGATTCGCTGAGCGATATGCTTGAGCAACTTTTCACATATACCAAAATTAACAACACCACTTATAAGCTGGATATGGATAAGGTGGATCTTTCAAATTGCGTAATAAGCTCGCTTTTGTCTTACTATGATGATTTTGAGAAACGTTCTTTCGACGTTAAAATCGATATTGACGAGAATGTCAGTATCGCAGGTGACGAACAGTCCATAAAACGTATCATTCAAAACCTTATAAAGAACAGCTTGATTCACGGTGAGAAAACCATCAGATTTTCGCTCAAGCGGGAAGGCGATAAAGCTGTATTTATTGCAGGTAACGGCTTTGCTCCGGAGAATCGTCCCGATGTTGATAAGGTTTTCGATAGGTTTTATAAAGGTGATAAATCGCGTAAGGTTAATTCCAGCGGAATAGGTCTTTCGGTAGTTCAAAAATTAGTTACCCTCATGAACGGAGAAATAAGTGCAAAAATTATTGACGCAGAGTTCCAAATTGTGATTATATGGAAAGCGATATGACGTTAGGGGGAAAACTGCGCACATATTGGTACAGAGGGTGAATATGGACGACATACAAAAGATGGAAGAGCTGGAACGAATTTGTTTGAGAACGATTCGTGATTATTCTTGGGACACTGTCTACTTCAAAGATATTAATTCCAAATATATTTGGAACAGCAAAAAACATGCTGAGCAGTTCGGATTGGAAAATCCTCTGGAGATGCGCGGCAAGTCCGATTTCGACTATTTTCCGGCAGATTTTGCAGAAACCGCACGTGCCGTTGAGCTTGATATTATTCATTCCGGAAAACCCGATATTAACCGTCTGGAACTTTTGGAGGTTGCAGGCAGGAGTGAGTACTATCTTTCTTCAAAATATCCTCTTTACGGAGACAATAACGAGATAATCGGTACATGGGGTATTTCCCGTAATATCACCGATCAGAAAAACATCGAGAAAGAACTCGAACACACCAACCGCAAACTCAGTCGTTTGGCACGTATTGATGATCTTTCCGGTCTCTATAACAGAAGATTTTTCTACGAATCACTTTCCAGTTTGGTTGATTCCAACGGAACAACCAAAGGCGGCGACAAACTTGCTCTTATCGCCATTGATATGGATAATCTTAAGACTATAAACGATAAATATGGCCACCCGCACGGCGATGATGCCATAAGACTTATGGCTTCCGCTTTGAAGACGGGTATCCGCGGCGCAGACTCCTGCTTCCGTGTAGGCGGTGACGAGTTTATGGTGCTCCTTCCGGGCCGATCTTTGCAGGAGGCTAAGGAAACCGCACAGAGAATTTCTGATATCGTTAAAGATTCCGTTTTCCCTTTCGAGTATGAGGAATGCGATAAACTTACGATTTCTCAGGGTGTTGCCGTGATATCAAGCGGTATGTCTTCCTCTGATTTGATAAGTGCCGCAGACCATAAGCTTTACGAAGCAAAAATGAGCGGAAAGAACGCTATCGTAGTATAAGAAATTACTGCATAATCTTTATAATTATTTTGAATTTAACGCGGCATTCGAGGTTTCGGGTGCCGCTTATTGTATTCGTATATTGAACGTGATATTTTCGATAAAGAGAAAATATATAAGCGGAGGATATATTATATGAAAAGAAAACTTTTAAGTGTATTTTTGTCTGCAGCACTTCTTATTGGTTGCTTACCGATGACGGCTATTGCGGATACAGGAGTTGCAATTAATGAGGCGAACTTTCCGGATCCGGTTTTCAGAGATTACATAAGCAGAACATTTGATACCGTAAAAGACGGAGTTCTTACATCGGATGAGATTGCCAATGTTAAAAGTATTTGGCTTCCGGGAAATAACGAACTTACAAGTTTGGACGGAATCAAGAAATTCACAAGCCTTGAGGAACTGAGCTGTTACAACAACGATAATCTTACATCACTTGATGTATCGGGCATGACATCACTTGAGTATTTGGTTTGTTCTATTACTGATATTAATTCACTTGACGTAAGTGATTGTGTCAGTCTTTACAATCTTAATTGCTGCGGTTGCAGGTTAACTTCTTTAAATGTCAGCGGTTGCACGAATCTTGGTGAATTGATTTGCTACGATAACAACTTAAGCGATCTTAATTTACGAGGACTGTCCAGTCTTTATTATTTGGATGTATCTGCTAATCCGATTAAGAACATATTTATAGGTGATAGTCCGATATTGTGTGGTGCTTACTTAGAGAGCTATTTTAGTAAGACATGGAGTTATGTTCATCAAGCCGGAGAATACTGGTACTATTGTTATGGCGAAGGTTTTGAAGAGCTTTTGGTAGATCCTGAAGATACAGTCTACGGTTGTACCCAGCGCACCCCGGAACAGATGCCACCACTTCCTTCACCTGCCATGGATGTAGGCGATTTCGTTACAAGATGCTATAACGTAGCTTTGGGGAGAAATCCTGACACAGCAGGTTACAACAACTATTTAAATAACCTTAAAGCCGGTAAAGCATGCGGCGGTCAGGTAGCACATAACTTTATCTTCTCTCAGGAATACATAAATAAGAATAAGTCCAACACCGAATTCGTAAATGATTTGTATCAGATGTTCTTTGACCGTTCCAGAGGTTCGGGCGAAGGTCAGTCCTGGATTAACGAACTTGATGCAGGTGTAAAAGACAGAGAGCAGGTATTTAACGGTTTTGTTAATTCGCAGGAATTCTTTGATTTGTGTAAAAATTACGGAATTACCGCAGGTTACTATGTATCAGGTGTGGCATCCTCTAAACAGGGCGGAGTTAACTGCTTCGTTGAAAGACTTTACGAAGTATGTTTGGGAAGACGTTCCGATATCGGCGGACAAAAGACATGGGCTTCGGGACTTATGGCAGGAACTGTTACCGGTTCTTCTTGCGTACACGGTTTCCTGTTCAGTGCTGAGTTTACCAATAAGAATTTGAATGACTTGGATTTTGTCGCTTATACATACAGAGCATTCTTCGGTCGTGAGGCTGATATCGGAGGCCTTACAACATGGATGAACTATCTTGGAAACGGCGGAACAAGAGAAGGCGTTTTCAATGGATTTAAGAATTCACAGGAGTTTAAGAATCTCTGCAGTTCTTACGGAATCAATCCATAAGGTTTTCGAGATTAAGATAATAGCTTTGAAGGCGGCATTCGAGGTTTCGGGTGCCGCTTTGTTGTTCCCTACAATGCGAAATATCGAGAAATAAGCCCAGTATTCTAGGGATTTCTCAAGGCATGTGACAAGATTTGCGACCGATTTGCGACCAATGTCACGAGAACTAAGGATTTATAACATGCAAAGCGTATCTATCACACCCAATCTCAGAGATGAGGTTGGGTGTTGTTTTCATTGCATTAATATATACCGATTTTTACATTACGTTAAAATATGAAATGATAGTTTTGAAGTATAATATAGGTTCATCACGGAAATTTGGGGAATAAATAAATCGTAGCATTGAAAAAGGAGCAAAAGAGTTCTAATGTTTTAATCAACCAAAACCAAAACAAAGAAAGAACTCAATATGCTCCTCAATAGAAATAATACTAGTATTAAATGCCGTCAGATGTTATTTTGTTTTATTCGATCTTCGAAGGCTGATAAGGGAAAAATCAAGGGAAGGATTATCCGGTAACACAACATAACACCAAACGGCATCGGACTGTTGAAATGCGTATTACAACATTAATTCATTAGTACGGCGGGCGTACTTTTATATGTTCAAATCCGCTTACGCAGATTGCATTGGATAAAAGAACTTGAGTTGATCTCAAGCTCTTATTAGTTGTATCGTAATGTCAGGCACTCTTATTCTTCTATGATAAGGTCGCTTACCCATGTAAATCTGCAGCTAGCAATATCGTCAGCAAAGATATCTCCTTCGACTACGTGTTCATCTTCATCGTCTGCGACCAGATTCTCAAGATAGTTTTCTTCTGTCCAGCCGGCCGTGTTGATCTCAAGCAGCATTCCGTCGTAAGACTGCGGAGCACGAAGAGTGATCGTCATATAAACTGTATACCCGACATGCCATCCCCAGTGATCATTATCAATATCATAGGATTCATTCTCGGTAATATTATTCTCTAATGCTCCTGAGACGTATACTGTTATATCTTCATCACCGTTATCTATCGTGACGGCGATCTCCTCACCATCAGTGTTATAGCAGTTTTCCCAGATGCAAAGGTAATTGCCTGTGTAATAATCTACGACATTGTATTGTTGAGGGGTGCTATCCCATCCGTCAGTATGATCCGCTTCGTCAAAGGCGAACTCCTGGTCGTACGTTCCCGTAATGGTGTAATCAATGGTATATGTTACATATCCGTCTTCATCAGGCTCACTTACATCTACGGAAGGAATAGAGTAAACTACATCTTCATCCACTCCGGATCCTTCGATCGCTTCTTCTCCTAATATGGAATATGTATAGTTTGGCAGCGTCAGTTCGGATATACCGAATCTGAGGTCGTTGTTCTCGCCCCATACCGTGGATTCAGGCTCGGTCTCGGCAGAAGTCTCGGCAGAAGTCTCGGCTGTAGTTTCAACGGCTGTCTCCGTAGTCGCCGCACTCGTGAAGCCGGCTTCTTCAGTTTCTGTTCTTTCTTCTTCTGTTGACTGGCTTTCAGTATTGCTGCATGCGCTAAAGGATGTAACTATCATGCTTAAGCCGAGAATAGCCACAATCAGTTTCTTGATTTTCATAACGTTCCTCCATAAATAAAAAAGTGCGGCAACCGAAGCTACCGCACCGAAAATCGTCAGCCTCGATTGCTGCGACACAACTCCATCAACGACGGAAAGAGACCAACGTTTTTACCAAACATTGGATCGTCGTCGATGTTATTAAGTTGTGTCGCACCAATATTCTATACCTTATAAGTGATAAATAACAGAAGAATCTCTGTTATAGCAACTCGGAATGGTTTAGCAAGCAACGTATTTGTACGCACAAATACAAAATGCTTGTTAGGGTGCGCCCCCTAAAACCCCTTTATGCTCTTCCGAATAAGTAGCACTCGGATTGAGTGCGTCAAAGGGTCTCAGGGATTCCCTGACAAGCTCTCCCATGCGTTTGTGTACACAAACGCGTTGCTTGCAATTCCATTCCGAGGTCGTAAGACAGGCCTGTGTCAAGAGTAAAGCCCGGTCAATGTAATGATAGAAAAAGACCGACAGGATATGTCAAATCCCATCGGTCTCTGTCCCTGTTAACTGATGCTATGCTCTGTTTTTGCATTGCTGCCTTATCCGCATAAAGCAAAGTGTTCAAGATGTTTTTTGTGAAACTCCGGCTTCCCCGTCGGAGTTTCTTATGTTCTATTATGTGTTAGAGCCCCAGTAGGCAAAGTAAATATAACGGATCGTGAAATATGCATTGGAGGAAAATGAGTTCTGAACTTGGCAAAAGCAATCGCACGCTTGACAAAACATTGTATATGTTTACCTGTAAGTGATCCTTACGCCGATCTGCACACCAAGAAATGCACGTCATATCTATCGATATTCTGACTTATAACTGATGATTCGGCAAATGTGCAATTTACTGCTTAAATCCGAATTGGTTAATAGAAAAAAAGGAACTTAAGTACATAGAACGATAATAATAGTGACATTTATGGAGACATTATGGTGACATTTGTGTAAAATGACACTACAATGTCAGTCTCTTAGCATTAACAAAATAGAACTGGTACAAAACAGTATAGTAAACGTTTACAGATCGAAAGAATCTGTTGTATAATGTTTTCAGATAAAGCAGAAATGCTTTTTGGGCTGGCCGAAAGGTCTTTGGTCCACCGATGGGCGGGGATTTACCCCGCCATTTCTTTGACTATAAGGGGAATCCATTGAAATCCGATAAGACGTTAAGTATTCTGATAGATGAGAGCGGTGATTTTGGGAAGTTTGATTCCAAAGATTCCAATTATCATGTGGTAATGGTCATTCACGAACAGCAGGATGATATTACCGACAGAGTCAAAACGTTTAATCGAACGCTCAGTGACCGGGGTTATTCCAATCATTATATTCACGTCGGACCTCTTATTCGAAGGGAAAAACCATACCTTGAGTTTGAAAGACAAGAAAGAAGATCATTATTTAATTTCCTATTCCACTTTACAAGACAAGCTCCGATAAGGTATATCGGTGTAACTATGGATAAGCGCAAATTAAATGACCAGTCTCCGGTTGCTTATACAGATGCATTAACCAAAATGATAGTGTTAGAGCTTAAACAGCATTATGAATACTTTACCCGATTTGACAAGATAATTGTTTATTACGATTATGGGCAGAGTGAGCTGGCAAAGATCATTGTCAGCGTGTTTAACGCCTTGTTTATCAATGTTGAATTCAGAAAAGCTTTGCCAACAGATTATGTTCTGTTGCAGGTAGCCGATCTTATATGTACTGTGCAGATGATTTCTGAGAAGCAATCACTATCACACTCTGAGGAGGAGTTTTTCCATTCTCGCAGAGATTTCAATAAGAATATATTGAAGATGATTCTGCAAAAGAAGTTATAATTAATGACATCATTGACATCAGTTTTGACAGCAGAGAGGGTCTCTATTTTGCTATCACTTTGCCCGCTTTTGCTGATTAAGCTGCAATCGACACTCGCCGAAATGCGCGTATTTCCTGACTTTGCGAGGTTTTGCAAGAAATTGCCATTTTCTATAGGGCGATCCCTACATTAAAAAATGCTATCTTATCTAGGTGGAATAATTATTAACGGAGGATTTTTTATGAAGAGAAAACTTGTAAGTGGTTTTTTATCAGCTGCACTTCTTATCGCTTGCTTACCTGCGACTGCGCTTGCTGATACGGGAGTTGCGATTAACGAGGCGAATTTTCCGGATGCTGCTTTTCGAGATTATGTAAAAGAGAATTACGATACCGATACGGACGGCAAGCTGTCTTCTTTAGAAATCGAAGATATAGCAGAAGTATATATCCGTAACGATGAAACAATAAAAAGTTTGACAGGCATTAAGAATTTCACATACCTTGAAACATTAACATGCTACGGCTGCGCAAACCTGACATCTGTCGATGTTTCCGGAATGACCTCTCTTGTGGAGATATATAGTTACAGATCGGGAATCACATCCATTAATGTCAGCGGTTGTACATCCTTAGACAGACTATGGACGTATAGGTCATACATTACTTCGCTTGATGCAAGAGGTTGTTCAAATCTTACAGATATTCTATGTTACTCATGCAAATTGAACTCAATCAATGTAAGCGGTTGCACGAGCCTTAATTCCTTGGATTGCAGCGAAAATAATATCAGCAGTCTTAATCTGACCGGTCTTGAAAACCTTTACTATTTGAATGTATCCCAAAATCCTGTTAAGTATATTTTCGTCGGAAACAGTCCTGCCCTTGGTCTGGCATATAGTCAAGGAGATCACTATATAATGTCTGATGATTACTATTGGTCAGAAGACAGCTACGAGTATTGGACTTATGAAGCAGGCGATTATTATGCGTTGATGGTAGACCCTGAAGATACAGTCTACGGTTGTACCCAGCGAAAACCTGATCCGATGCCTGAACTTCCTTTACCTTCCAAGAGCGTAGGTGACTTCGTTACAAGATGCTATAACGTAGCTTTGGGAAGAGATCCTGAAACGGATGGTTACAACAACTATGTAAATAACCTTAACGCAGGCAAAGCATGCGGCGGCCAGGTTGCACATAACTTTATTTTCTCTCAG
>JAZLML010000033.1:0-5496 GCA_045598625.1 Saccharofermentans sp. | reverse complement strand
AGTAATCTTTATCTGTGTATTATTGAAGTCTAGGAGCATATTCTATATCCTTTCGAGTTTTTATTTTTGCAACTAAACCTTAGGATATATATGCTCCTTTTTCAACTACTTATTCCCACAAATTCTTAGAAGAACCCTTTTTTCTTCTTTAGAGACGTTCTTAAGATGCCCCGCGATGTAAAAAGCGTATAGAATCCACGCTTTTTTCGATTCTATACGCCTTCTGGTACTTCTGATTAGGGTTACTTTCCTAGATGCAACACCAAAAGCGTATAGATTTGAAAATAATGATTAATCTATACGCTTATTGGACAAATATAAGGATTTACAAAGAGTCGATTCTTCAAAAAGGCGTATAGATGAGATACTTTCGCGCCTTTCTATACGCTTTTCTTAAATGTAGTATAGAAAATGAAATTCTGTCAAATCTATACTATAAGCAGACTTCGCGGAATTTGAGACAGCACCATTCGTCTTTTACGAGAAGCGATATATAATAAACACATACATGATAACGATGCAGTAAATGTCCCTAAGGAGGAACTTCGATTATGACATTGGGTATGGACTCTACATACATTCTTGTGATTATAGGTGCCGCAATTTCTGCTTTGGCATCCGCTTATGTAAACATTACTTTTCAAAAGTACAGCAAATATTCAAATTCCAGAGGCCTTAGGGCCGAAGATGTTGCGGGCTTGATACTCAGAAACGCTGATACGGATGAAGTAAGAATTGAAAGAATCAGCGGTTCTCTTACCGATCACTATGCACCGAGCGAGAAAGTTTTACGTCTCTCAGACACCGTATATCACTCAACTTCTGTAGCGGCCATTGGCGTAGCAGCACACGAGTGCGGTCATGCAATTCAGCACAAGGTAGGATATTTTCCGATTAAGCTTCGTTCTATCGCCGTACCGGTTGCAAATATCGGTTCAGATCTTTCATGGCCGGTAATTCTCATAGGATTAATATTCGGATTTCCGCTTCTTGTAAATATCGGTATCTTTTTATTCTTATTCGTACTGGCTTTTTCGCTTATTACTTTGCCTGTTGAATTTAATGCTTCCAGAAGAGCAATAAAAATTTTGGACGAGAACGATTATTTAAGTGATGAAGAACTTAAAGGCGCCAAGAAAACTCTCAAAGCGGCCGCTTTAACTTATGTCGCTTCAGCATTTTCGACCATCTTGCAGCTTTTCAGATTGATTCTTATTGCCGGAAGAGGAAAACGAAGAGATTAATTTTATTGCTTCATTCCTTCCTTGCGTAACAAAAAAACAGGTGCCTCTGTTGAGATACCTGTT
Source organism: Saccharofermentans sp. (assembly GCA_045598625.1). Classification (GTDB taxonomy): domain Bacteria; phylum Bacillota; class Clostridia; order Saccharofermentanales; family Saccharofermentanaceae; genus Saccharofermentans. The sequence goes on along the minus strand of JAZLML010000033.1, from coordinate 4,189 downwards.
TTCTTTTGTGTCTTATTTTAACCGTTAATTATGGCATATAAGTGATATCGATTCTGTAAAGCTCGTCCTTAACGAACTCGAATTCGAACTCACAGTCTGCGTAGTAAAGCTCAGACTCCTTTGTGTATGTATATGTATCTGAGTAGTAACTTGGATCAGATTCGGATACATAGTTATATACATCATCAGGATCGCCTGCATTAGCGAAAAGTTCCTCAGCAGTCATATCAAGAGGGAAACCGAAAGAAAGAATATCTTGTGGATCACCGATAGAATAGCTGATTGTTCTCAATGTGCAATCACGAGCAGCCAAGTCACCGTCTGTACCGTTGAAAATATAAATGGTTGCTGTGTTGTAGCCTTCATCGCTGAGTTTCATAATGAACCATGTGTACTGATTTGGCTCAAGAACCATGTCGAAGTCTTCGTCATCGTCTGTAAATTCAATACCCATATCCAACAAGTCCTGAAGAGTATTAACGCCCAATTCAATCTTCTCACCCTTGAGGTAGAAGTGCATATCGTCAAAGTTTACCCAAGCATCTTCTTCAACGAAAGCAAATGTAGGTGCTGCTGTAGTTTCTTCTGTAGTTGTAGTAGCCTCTGTTGTTGCTTCGGTAGTGGTTGTTGCTTCTGTTGTTTCTGAAGTCTCAGGCAAAGTGTTTCTTGAAGCACGAGTTTCGTCTTCTTCGTCCTCGTCATCCTCATCTTCATCTTCGTCCTCGTCTTCATCTTCCTCTTCTTCGATTTCGTCATCGTCGCGATCACGACGGCTGTGTCTGGATGATGAATTGTCGCATGCTGCCAAAGACAAGAGCAGTGAAAGAGAAATTACTGCGCATAAAAGTTTCTTCATAACTTTATCCTCCCTAAATACAATAAAAATGTTTACAACAATTTGTTATTAACAAATTGCAACTAAGATTATAATCGTAAGAAAGCTCTGAGTCAACAAGTTTATTATGTGCATTTTATGAATTATCGGTGCTTAAAAACCACTATTTAATATTGATTTATGCTAAAATACACAAAGCGGAGGTGACTATGAAAATATTGCTTTATATTTTATTGGGTGCTTTAGGAGTTGTTCTTGGCGTAGTAGCCCTTATTATTCTTTATTTTCTGTTTATATTCATCAATTCGCTTTTTATCAATACAAAGCGTGAATACAACACGAATTCCAAGTATTTCAGATTTCTTTTAAATACTTCTACATGGATAGCAATTAAAATTTTGCGTTTAAAACTGGATGTTAACGGAATGGAGAAAGTACCGGAAGGAACCCAAATGCTTTTGGTATGTAACCATCGTTCGAATTTCGATCCAATTATTAAATGGTATGTATTCAGAAAGAACACACCGGCTTTTATTTCCAAGGAAGAGAACTTTAATGTTCCTTTCTACGGAAGAATTATCAGAAAGTGCTGTTTTATGGCAATCGACCGTGAGAATCCGCGTAATGCCATGAAGACCATAGATCGTGCTTCAAAACTCATTCAGGCCAACGAAGTTTCTATCGCCGTTTATCCTGAAGGAACCAGAAGTAAGGAGGCGGTTCTTCTTCCTTTCCACAGCGGTGTTTTCAAGATTGCTCAGAAGGCAGATGTACCTGTTGTCGTGACAACTATTCAGGGAACGGAGAAGATTCATAAGAATTTTCCTCTTCATTCAACAAAAGTTACAATTAATGTCCTCGATGTTTTCTCTGCAGAAAGCATAAAGGGTCAGAAAACGGCCGATATCAGTGAGAAAGCCAGAAATATAATCGGAATGGATTTGGGAGATATTAAAGAGTTGCCGGAAAACAAAGAAGAGGCAACAACCGTAAACTGATTGTGTTAAAAGTTGGTTTTATAAGAAAGGAAGAAAACAAATGGCAGAATACTTAGTTTTGTACAATCCTCATTCAGGAAACGGCAGAGGAGCTCAGGCTACCGAGGTAATAAAGGAACGCTTGACAGAGGATACTCTCAAATTTGAAGATATCACCAAAATCACGGACTATGTTGAATATTTCAAGGCATTGGAGCCTGGCAAGAAGGTAATTATCACAGGCGGTGACGGTACTTTGAACCGTTTTGTAAACGATGTGGATTGCGATAATCTTGAGCAGGATATCTATTATTTTGCAACCGGAAGCGGCAATGATTTCCTTTGCGATTTGGGCAAGACAGCTTCAGATTGTCCGATTCTTATCAATGATTACATAAAGAATCTTCCTATAGCCGTTATCAAGGGCAAGAAGTACAAGTTTATTAACGGTATCGGATACGGTATTGACGGTTATTGTTGCGAAGTCGGCGATCAAGTAAGAGCTACTTCTACCAAGAAGGTTGACTATACTTCAATTGCCATTAAGGGACTTTTGTTCCACTATAAGCCGACCAATGCGAAAATCACCATCGACGGTGTTGTTCATAATTACAGAAAGGTTTGGCTTGCTCCGACAATGCACGGAAGATACTATGGCGGCGGCATGATGGCTACACCGGGTCAGGATCGTCTGAACAACAAGCAGACCTGTTCCACTCTGGTATTCTACGGTGCAGGAAGACTTCACACGCTTATGATGTTCCCGGCAATCTTTAAAGGTGAGCATGTAAAATACACAAAGCACGTTCTCGTAATGAAGGGTCATGAGATTAAGGTTGAATTTGATGCGCCTACAGCTCTTCAGGTTGACGGTGAGACAATCCTCGGTGTTTCCGAGTATACTGTTTACGCCTGATTCTCGAAAACAAGATATTCACAAAGGCTGCCTTAAGTTTGAGGCGGCCTTTATTTTTGGATAATTTCGGTTAAAAGCTCTGACGGACCGCCGCCGAAAACGGCTGCCGCTGCGACATCATTACCGAATCGAAAAGCATCTTGGGACGAGAGCCCCTTTGAAAGTGCGTAAACAAAGCCCGCAAGGAGAGAGTCACCGGCCCCTACCGTCGAGGAAACGGTGTGATTGGATTTTCGAGCGGATTCAAGGTAAAGTTCTGATTTATCGTCCAGCAAAAGAGCACCGTCGGCACCGAGAGAGACAATTACATTTTGTGCGCCTTTATTCTTAAGAATCAACGCAGCCTTATATACCTCATCGGTATCCTCGGGTGAAATATGATAACCGAGATATTCTTCAAGTTCGGATAAATTAGGTTTAACTATAAGAGGCCTAAAGGGAAGAACATAAGAAAGATACTTGCCTGCGATATCTGCCGCAAAGGAAACACTGTGTTCTCTAAGAATATTCAGGATATCAACCAGGCAGGTCTCATCAAATCCCGGAGGAAAACTTCCTGAAATAATAAGCAAATCGTTACTGCCGAGTGAAGAAAGAACAGACATAAGTTTTAAAATGTCGGTCGGAGATACAAAGGGGCCCGCACCGTTAATCTCGTATTCTCCGTCAGAAGATGTGATTTTGGTATTGATTCTTGTATTGCCGAATTCCAATTCAACAAAATTAGAAGCAAGGCCGTCCTTTGAAATCTCGGAAGCGAAAAAGTCTCCGATATTTCCTGCGATAAAACCGAGTGCGGTGCTTTCGACATCGGGCATCAGGGAATTGCTTTTAAGAAATCCGCCTTCTGACAGTGACTTAATCACATATGACACGTTTATTCCCTTGCCGCCGGCTTTGAGTTTTTGATCGGCACAACGGTTAAGACCCGCTTCTACGGGAGAATCGGATTTGATATATAAATCCAACGAAGGATTAAGCGTCAGCGTGTAAATCATTATGATATCCCCAATACTTATTACGTGAATATATTACTGTATTTCGAGAACTTTTGGTATTATTTCAAACAAAAAAGCAGCGCACCCGTCGATGCGCTGCTGAAAACATATCTATAAGGAGACAGAAGATTAACGAACTAAGTCTCCCTTACTCACAAATTCAGTATAAAGTTTTTTTTAGGCAGTGTAAACCAAATTTCGGTTTTGCCCCAATTTTGCCGAAAAATGTTAGAAAACAGATATTTATCACAGAAATAGGATTTAATGATTCAGGCAAAATAAAGGTGCTGTCTCAAATTCCGCGAAGTCTGCTTATAGTATAGATTTGACAGAATTTCATTTTCTATACTACATTTAAGAAAAGCGTATAGAAAGGCGCGAAAGTATCTCATCTATACGCCTTTTTGAATAATCGACTCTTTGTAAATCCTTGTATTTGTCCAATAAGCGTATAGATTATTCT
>JAZLML010000032.1:0-46440 GCA_045598625.1 Saccharofermentans sp. | reverse complement strand
GCAAGACCTATCTGATCCAAGTCGCATATTCTGTGGCTGAGGATAAGGCTTACGAAAGAGAATTCTCAGCTTTTTCAAACATTGATAACTCAATAAAGAAGATCATCATAACAAATGACGATTTAGATTATTCAACCAGTATGGTATATCACTATAAGCTCAAAGACTTCTTGATGAAGGATGAGTTATAGGTGATTAGTCGAAAGGAAGAGATAAACTGTCAATTCGGACAAAGTGTTCCTCTTTATCTATCCGAAATAGCAACTGTTCCGGTTGGGTTTATTCTCTATAAAGACCTACCGAAAGATTATGAAACGAATCTGACCGAGATTACTAATTTTACTCAGCATGATTATTCCAGTGTTGCACCAATAGAAATGAAAGTAAATGCTCTTGAAGTTAATTCGTGGATACCGGGTGATTTTCGAAGTAAAAAAGAAATAGCAACACTTATTGAAAAGACTAAGCATGAGAATCAGTAAACCAGCACTGTCACTACGATTCATACTTTCCTTCAAATCATACTCAGTCTATCTGATTCTGAGGTCTTAGGGTCCGCCCTAACAAGTTCTACCGTTTTGCTCCGATGGGAGTACAAACGGTCTGCTTGTTAAGATGATGCAGGCATTTTTAAGGCGGGCCGAATTGTGCTTAAATAATAGCTTTTATCTGTGGTTTTGATGCATTCATCGTAAGCATTTTTCAACGCAACAGACACTTGTATGCATATAAAATTTCGGTGTCCGTATGCTAATAATTACACTTTGATATGTACTGCTCCGGCATGTGTGTCGGAGTTTTTTCTTGCCTGAAATCATACATTATCGAGCATAAATAGTCCCGTTGATCTTCATGTTTCTTTGCATAATGAGGGGTTATTTTCTATGCCGAAGAAGCAGGTTTTTTTCATAATTTTTTCAAAACATACCGTCCGATACCCCCCTTCTAATTCCTTACATAGTGAGGGGGCTAACATGATTAACGGATTGTTTACAAAATCCAATACTCCTTTTTGGCTCTCCCATTCCTTACATAGTGAAGGGGTTTATTACCGAACGGAAAAAATTTACAAATTACACCCGTACATGACCCCCCTCCTAATTCCTTACATAGTGAGGGGGATTCTCCGGCGGAAAAAATTTACAAATTGCATACCGACCAAAACACCCCTCTGAAATCGTTACTAAGTGAAGGGGTTTTTCGAAAGAAGAATTTCGGAGACCTTCTTCATTGAACTTTGACAACTGAATATACAAGTTATCAGGTACGTTAATCGGACCCAAGAGCCACACGGCAGGTACGCCAAGATCTCCCCGAAGTATTGGGAGGGAGCGATAACTCACTACCGCAAAGGAGAGGTTGTTACTCTCCGGGCAACGACTGGTCCGAGGATAATGATACTTCTGTTCAGCCACAGGTCGAGCGTTGAAGCGGAGGGCAGCCTTCGTGAGCCGTCGCAACCAATGGGAACAGCCGGAGAGACTCCCGGGGGTGAGACGCCCATGAGGTCTTGAAACACAAGACCGCCTGATAACTTCCCGTGGGAGCGAGGGCCGTTGAGAACAAATATCGCACAAATACCATGAGTTCCCCCAACTTACGGAAGGTAAACATGAGGATTCTTGGCCTTGTGTTCCAAGAAGACTAAATAATATATATCCTCATGTCTTCATGTACTCTCGGAAGGATAATTAATATATTCATATCTTCCGAGAGTATTGCTTTCCGAAAGTAAAAATTAACGGAACTGCCGAATATCAACGTGTCTATCGGTTCTAAACGTAGGTTGAGGCCTTTTCTTTTCGGGTAGTAATTTAATATATACTCGTTCTCATCACATCATGGAATGATGTGGTTATTAATTATTGTGTCTTAATGACGAGAACGAGTTTTACTTGCCGAATAAGAATCATGCGATCTGAGAAATCAGGTCGTTTTTTGTTTCCGGGAAGCTCATGCATACATCAGTTCAACTTGTTGAGCTGAAATCTATGTAAAGGAGGTATTCCAAAGATGAATACCCAATATGATTATTCCGGCGTGAAGCTGGAGACACAATTAGCAACAGAAATAGAGCCGAAGGATGTACAGTTTTTATGGTACCCGTATATCCCGAAGAGTAAGGTGACGGTTCTTACAGGTAATCCGGGAGACGGTAAAAGCAAGTTCTTAATTGCACTTGCAGCTATGGCAACCACGGGTAAACCTTTTCCTTTCGAGGATGAGGATACAGACCGAGAACCGATTACTGTCATGTATCAGACGACAGAAGATGGATACGATGACACGGTAATTCCGCGCTTCGATGCATCAGGCGGAGACCGCAGTAGAATGGTTCACATCAAGGAAGATGAACAGCATCTGACACTTGGTGATCCTCGAATTCCGGAAGCGATTCGCAGACATAATGTGAAGCTTCTGATACTTGATCCGCTCAGTTCTTATATCGGTGACGGCTGTTCTATGAACCAGGCAAATGAGATGAGAGCACGTTTGAATAATCTTATTCAGGCTGCAGATGAACTGAAATGTACCATCGTAATTGCCGCTCATATGAACAAGATGGAAGGCTTGAATCCGCTTTATCGCAACAGCGGTTCAGTCGATATCATCGGTGCCTCAAGAAGCGCACTTGCTATTACAAGACCGAAGGAATCTGACAATCCGAATGAGAGAATTCTGGTTCAATTGAAGGCAAATCTTGCCCCTATCGGGTCCGGAATTGTCTTTGAAACAACTGAAAGAAGTATCAACTTTCTGGAAGAAAAAGAGATAACACCGGATGAAGCATTCGGTGTGTCAGGAAGGAAAGTCGGTCGTCCGAATGTCAAATTACAAGCAGCCATTGAGGCTATGTCAGAGATTCTTTCGGATGGAAAATGGCATCCTACAAAGGAATGTTCAGAAGAACTTATGAAGCGTGGATTCACCCCGGCAACGATAAAAAATGCGAAGAAAACGCTTGGAGTTGAGTCCCAAAAACCTCATGGTTCGTTCGTCTGGAGACTCAAAAAAGAAGATGATCAAGACCATTTCTTTGCTGATTCGGACGAAGAAAATCCATTCGGGTTTTGACCTTCGGAAGGTCATTTGCAGACGGAAAACTATACAGAAAATCGTCATTCGGATTGTCAAAATGATGGTTCGAATCGACGAGTTTTTGCCGGAACGGGATACCCTCGGAAAACATCTGTATCATCTTAGCGAGCAGACCGTTTGTACTCCCATCGGAGCAAAAACGGTAAAACTCGTTAGGGTGTCTCACCCTAATACCCTAATGACAAACTACAGAAGATTTATATGAGAAAGGATAGATGAAATCTATGAATATGAACGATAAAAATATCTATATTGAGACTGTAAGAAATAATGAGAATGACTCGAACAACCGAGCTGCTATTACGTATCTTATGCAACGTGTGAACGTGTTGGAGAAGAAGGTACAAAGTCAGCCTTCCGATGATGATATTTATGAGCCGGTGAAGGAGAGTTCTCTTAAGGAGAAGTCCATCACTCCGTTGTGGCTTAGGTACACGTTAACGATCAGAGAAGCAGCGGACTATTTTCACATCGGAGAGAAACGAATGCGACGGATTGTTGAAGCGAATCCGTATGCGAATTATATCGTCATGAACGGCAACCGTGCCATGATTAAGCGGAAAGTTTTCGAACAGTATATCGACGAAGCAAAGATTATCTGAACGTGAATCAGTGGGAAAGGGATTGACCGATATGATATATTGTATTTGTCGTATCGGATCCCTTTTCTTCACAGAAAGGAGATTTGATAAATATGAGTATAAGGAGAGATAAAAAAGGCAGAGCTTTACACACGGGCGAGTCTTTGTTAGCAGACGGCAGATATCGTTACAAGTATCATGACCTGAGCGGAAGAGTACGTGTTGTGTACAGCAGAAGATTGGATCCGACCGATCCGGTGCCACCCCAAAAGCGTTCGGCACCTTCCTTGAGAGAACTGGAAAGAAAGATTCAAGCTGATCTATATGACAATATTGCTGTTCGTGGCGGCAATTACACGGTCATTAATCTTGTCGAGAAGTATATTAAGACGAAGTTCGCCGTCAGACCGACAACCGCAAAAGGTTATAAAACGGTAGTGAACATTCTGAAGAAAGATCCTTTCGGCAGTCAGCGAATCGATAATATCAGAATATCTGACGCCAAGTGCTGGCTGATTAAGCTTCAGCAGGTTGATGGAAGAGGGTACAGTTCGATTCATACGATTAGAGGAGTACTGAAGCCTGCATTTCAGATGGCAGTGGATGACGATCTCTTAAGGAAGAATCCGTTTGGCTTTCAACTTGCTGATGTTCTTATCAATGACAGCAAGAAGCGACAGGCGTTGACACCAGAGGAAGAGAGAAAATTCCTTGAATTTGTGAAAGCAGATCCACACTTCAGTAAGTACTACGACGGTATATATATTCTGTTCAAGACAGGACTTCGTATCTCAGAATTCTGCGGCTTGACAATCAGAGACATCAACTTCAAGTATCATTCGATTAATATCGATCATCAGCTCATGAAGGACGGTTCCAGAGGATATTATATCCAGAAGACCAAGACCTCGTGCGGAACGAGATTGATACCTATGACACCGGATGTTGAAGAGTGCTTCAGAAGAATCATCAGCAATCGTAAGCCTCCACGCCAAGAACCTGTTATTGACGGATATATGGGTTTCCTTCATTTTGATGCGAATGGAAGTGTCGTGTACTCACTTCATTGGGAACATTACTTCAAAAGCATCAGAGATAAGTACAATCGTATGAATGAAGTTCCTATTCCGACAATTACCCCTCACGTGTGCCGTCACACATATTGTTCCAATATGGCTAAGAACGGTATAAACGTGAAGACTTTACAGTATTTGATGGGGCATGCGGAGATCGGAGTAACGTTGAATACGTACACTCATGTTGGCTATGAAGATGCAAAAGCAGAGATTTCGAAGATAAAAATCGTGTAAAAAGTGCCTTAAAGCCTTGAAAACACTGTATCAAGGAAATTTTACAGTTGATACCTGTTTTGATACCCAGAGGGGGTAAAAATAGGCCAAAATAAGCCAAAATATGCCAAAATCGGTGATTTTTGACAGACCTCAAGGTTAATCCGGAAACCCTTGAAAATATTGGCTTTGCGTGGCATTTCAGGGCATATCGTGACGATGATAAAAGTGTTATTTGTGTGCCATGGCAACATATGCAGGTCTCCGATGGGCGAATTTGTCATGAAGGACAAGGTCGCGAGAATGGGGCTGGAGGAGTTTTTCGAGATAAGGTCGGCGGCAACAAGTCGCGAGGAGATTTGGGGAGACGTAGGAAATCCGGTCTACCCGCCTGCGAGGGAGGAATTGAGACGCCACGGTATCAGCTGCGAGGGAAAGCGGGCCGTGCAGATTACGCGCGCCGATTACGATTACTACGATTTGATTTTGTGTGCGGATAAGTACAACATCAGCTCCGCAATAAGGATTACCGGGCCGGATACGAAGAACAAGATTCACCTGATGCTGGATTACGTGCCTGGGCGCGAGGGCGAGTCGATTGCGGATCCGTGGTATACAGGCGATTTTAGGACCACGTATCGAGACATCGATGAGGCGACGGATGCGCTGATTGAAGTTTTGATGAAGCAAATTTGAAATAAGAAAACCCCGTCAGTCGCAGAGTTGCGTAGGCGGGGATTTTGTTTGCTTTGAATGAAATAAATGTCAGGCTTCGTCGTAGCTTTCGAGGAAGTTCTCGCCTTTTTGGACCTCGGTGAGTGAGAGGCTCGGGTAGCCAAGCTGGCGCATGCACTCGTAGATGGTGATGGCCACGGTGTTGGCGAGGTTCAGGCTTCGGCAGTCAGCGTGCATCGGGATTCTGAAGCAGTGGTCGAGATTGGCCTTAAGGATGTCGTACGGGATACCGGTGCTCTCCTTGCCGAAAATGATATAGATGTCGCGGTCGGAAGGAACTCCGGCGAAATCGATGTCGGAGTGCGGCTTCTTGCCGTAGCGGGTCAGATAGAAAAACTCGCCGTCGTTTTGGGATGCGAAGTCCTCGAAATTCTCGTAGAGCTTGTACTCTGCCCATGTGATGTGGTTGGTGGTGGCACGCTTGAACTTCTTGTTTTCGATGTCGAAGCCGAGCGGCTTTATGAGGTGAAGCATGCAGTTCGTAGCGACGCATGTTCGCATGATGTTGCCTGTGTTCTGAGGAATTTCGGGCTCGAAAAGAACCACGTTAACTCTTCCTGCCATGATATGTTATGCCTCCGCTTTCTCGAGTGCGAAAATCTCCATGTGGTTCTCGGAAGCGGCCTCGGCGATGTTAAGAAGGTGGTCACCCAAACGCTCGAAATCCGTCAGCATCTCGGAGTAGATAACGCACGCCTCGCCTGAGCAGGCGCCGGATTTCATTCGCTCGAGCTGGTTGGTTCTGAACTCTTTTGTCATGTCATCAATCAACTGCTCTGCCTTTGCCATGCGCACGTGCAATTTCTCACCGCACATATCGAAAAGAAGCCCCGTGGAGTCTTCTGTAACTTTTACCATTTTTCGAACCTCTTCGCAAGCCAAATCCGAAAGTTTGATTCCCTTCTCCTCCAACAAATTCGCATATCCGGAGATGTTCGTCGCGTGGTCGCCCAATCGCTCGATGTTACCCGTAATCTTGAAAAGCGCGCTCAATTCGTTGGCCTGCTGCTGAGTGATGCTGTTACTCAAGCAGTGTGAAATATAGTACGATATTTCCTTATTAAGATAGTCGATGTATTCCTCGTTCTTGTCGATAACTTCCTGCTTGGACGGAGAGTTTTCGAGCACGGCGTCAAAGCTTCGTGAGATGTTCTTTCCCGCCATTGCGAGCATTCTGTTGATCTCGTTTTGCGCAGACGCAATGAAGGCCTCGGTCATGGCAGGTGACGTATCACCCGTCGACTTAAGAAGGCTCGGTGTGAGGAAATGAAGCTTGAACTCTTCGCCGTCCTCCTCTTTCTTTTCCGGCAAAACCCACTCGGCAAACTTAACGATGAGCTTGCCGCACGGCAACAAAATAAGTGTGGTGATAACGTTGAACAAAAGGTGTGCATTCGCAATCTGTCTGGCAACGTCGTTCGGCGACATTTTCTCGATAAATTCCGTGAACGGCAAAACCATTGTGATTATCGTCATCAAAACTGCTCCGACCACGTTAAACGTCAGGTGCATAAGCGCGGTTCTCTTAGCCATTCTGTTCGTACCCACAGACGAAAGCACAGCCGTGATACACGTACCGATATTCATACCGAAAAGAAGGAACACCGCCTGCTCGAGCGAGATTACGTTGCTGCCCGCCGAAGCAATAGCCATAGCCTGCAAAACACCGACACCGGCTGCAGAGCTTTGAATGATTGCAACGAAAGCCGCACCGATCAGAATGCCCAAAATAGGATTTTGCATTTTGCCCATCATATTCACAAAGGCTTCATTCTGAATCATCGGCGCCATCGCACCGCTCATAATATCCATACTGATAAAGATGAAACCCAAGCCCGCAAGAATATCGCCTATCGGCTTCATCTTGGACTTACCTTTCGACAACAACACGATAATTACGCCCGCGATTGCAACTAAAGAAGCAATCCATCCCACATCGAAAGCAATCAACTGCGATGTGATGTTGGTACCTACATTCGCACCCATAATTACCCACAGCGCCTGTGTGAGTGACATAAGTCCCGCGTTAACAAAACCTACCGTCATAACCGTCGTCGTAGACGATGACTGCACCAGCGCCGTCAGCACAACACCAACCAGCAATCCCAAGAATCTGTTTGTTGTGAGTTTCTCGAGTGCAGTCTTAAGTTTATTTCCTGCCGCAGCCTCCAGCCCGGCACTCATTATCTTCATACTGTAGAGGAATATCGCAAGTCCCCCTACCATCGTCAAAACACATGTGAAAATTTCCATAACTCTCTTCTCCCGGCCTTCCCTTCGCGCGCTCTCTTCTCTTTCTTCCGTCGGCCGTCCCGCGCGCTATAAATACATACTTACTATTACTTGTATTTTCATATTAAAAGTACAGTCTGCAAGTGTCAAAACATATTTTTATAAAATTGCGATATATAGACGGTTTTCTATATGAGCATTTCTCGAAAACGCTTTTCTTTTTACATTTTTGCTTATTCCCGGCGCCTGTATCACGAAATTTTTCTTCACTGCCCCTTCTGTTACAGTCTTGTGCGGGCGACACTGCAATTACTGGCGTTTCTCCTGTTTGCACATCCGCCGCTGTTTGCTTTTTGTGTGTTGTTGTTTTTCTTACTTATAGATTGTTTTCTATATTTATATCCCCTATCATTTTACTCGATTTTTGTCAAAAATTTACATTTTCTGCGAAAGGAGTTTCTTACCCTCCCAAGAGTGCTTTCAGCTAGGTCTGATGCGGCAACGTGACTTGCATTTGCCGGCTTTGAATTTGTTGGCTTTGAATTTACCGGCTTGCATTTGCAGGTAAGTCGGCAAAAAATCGAAGGAATGCTTGCAAGTTTATTTGGAGCCAACTGTTCAAGTAAATGCGCAAGTTTTTTCGGCAAAAACTTGTGAGAATGCTTGAAATAGGCGAGTTTACAAGTAAATGCACTAGTTTCGCCGGCAAATACTTGTAAGAATACTTTCACACTTTGAAGGGCGCAACAAAACCCGCAACAAAATCGCAGAAATGTTGCTGGATCTGTTGCGATTCCCCAATTTGCAACAAAACCCGCAACAAAATCGCAAAAAAGTTGCTGAATCTGTTGCGATTCCTCATTTTGCAACAAAACCCGCAACAAAACAGCGAAAATGTTGCTGAATCTGTTGCGATTCCTCGATTTGCAACAAAACCCGCAACAAAACAGCGAAAATGTTGCTGAATCTGTTGCGATTCCCCGATTTGCAACAAAACCCGCAACAAAAACGGGAAAATGTTGCTAGATCTGTTGCGATTCCTCATTTTGCAACAAAACCCGCAACAAAATCGCAAAAATGTTGCGGAAACTGTTGCGCAGCCAAAGCTGCAGACAAAGCTGCAGACAAAGCTACAGACAAAGCTACAGACAAAGTAAGGAAAATCTGCAGAAACTGCTGCAAAACGACGTTTTGCAACGATGTAACCGAAGAACAGAAAAAACAAAGCATAGAAAAGGCGGAAATCGTATCCCCGCCTCTATGCATATATGAAAAAGTTAAGTCAATTGTCGTTAAATCGGTGGCCGTGAGTGGGCCGTGAATGGAACGTGAGTGGACCGTGAGTGGGCCGAAGGTTAACTGTCGGGTGGCCCCGCAGGCTCAGGCTTGAATCACATGTTCGATGCGATGTAGTCGGGAACCTGATCAGGTGTCATGTCGAGTGCTACGGCGAACTCGGCGTTCATGCGGGTCTCGGCTTCGGTCAGGGCTTTCTCGTCCTGCATGTTGAGACGCTTGCCGGAATCGGCGAGACGGTCGCGGTGGTTGGTTACGGCTTTGATAACGCCGAGGATGTCGCGGCGGCTGTTGCCGGCGATGATTTTCGAGAATTTCTCGCGGCGCTCGTTACGGTCTTCGAACCAGAGTTCCTTGATTTTGTCGAGCTCGGAGAGGAGGTTCATGGCCTCGTCGCGCTTGAGGACCGGGCTGATGCGGGATACCATTGCTTCGTTGTCGAGCGGAACGTACATAACGGAAGACTGCTTGGTGAACATCGGCTCGAGGATGTAGTACGGTTTTGCAGGCTCGTTAAAGAAGCTCATCTTTTTGATTTCGGTGATTTTGCAGACACCGTTGCCGCCGTATACTACTACTTCATTTGTCATGTGACTCATGTAAAAATTCCTCATTTCGGTAAATCTTGTTAAATGTCAAAAAATCTCGAAAAGCCCGTGTATCAGGGCTTGTGTGACTATTATAGCACCCTGAAGCGTGGTCTCGGGTTGGGCATTTTCGACAAAAAAAGATGGAAAAGACACCGAAATAAATCCAATTTCTCAAAGTGCTATTTTTATTTTTACATTTGGCGTTTGTATTTCGGGGCGGTTGCCTTTATAATAAAGGGGTGTGTTCATGAGAGCAGCCCGCTTTTTATACGGGGCGGCAGTGATGTTTGCATAAGGAGGTATTGGTTTGGCACGTTCCTCGAAGAAAGCAGATAACTCATTGTTGTTTGACGCGTTTGCGCGGTCTTTGTCGAGTCCGGGGTTTGCCGGGTTCGTGAAGGATGCCGACGGCCGATACGTGGCGGTTTCAGAATCTTATGCAAATTTGTACGGGAGCAGCAATCCCGAAGAGTTTGTCGGAAAGACAGACGACGATTTTATCAGTGAAGAATTCAGAGAGCAGCACAGAGAGGACGACGGCAAGGTTTTTGCGACCGGCAGATGTTCCGACAGCGTGTTGCCGCTTAAGAAGGGTGCGGACGGGCTGATATGCTACATCCGCTATAAGAAGAACCCGATTATCGCAGCTGACGGCAATGTCAGCGGTATTTTCGGAGAGTTCGAGGACTATTCCGGTACCAAGGAAGCGCAAATGCATTTTGATAAGCAGACTGCGCACTACTTAAGACTTCCGAATAACGATTTGGCTTGCGCTTTTATCGACGCAACCGATTGGGAAATGGCAAGTTGCTCCTACCGCGACAGGAAGGGCAACGTAATACCGCTTGATGCGAAGGTGGAAGAATTCTTGGCTTTGGCGGACCGCAAGGTGTCATCGGACAATACGGCACACAGCTTTTTCGCCGGTATCAATCAAAAAGACGTTATGGAAGAGTTCCGCGCCGGTTTGCCGGGCGGGTCTGCTGAGTTTTTGGTGGACGACGTTGCGGAAAGCCGAGTGCTTTGGCTCAAGTTTGAGTATTTCTTTCTTATAAATCCTGCGAATAAACACGTTTGCATTATTTTTTCCGCGAGAGACATCAGCACACAGCGCGAGGAACACGAGAAGTTGATTCGTGCGGCCGAGCAGGATTCCATGACCGGTCTTTTGAACCACGAGTCAGCGATGATGTACACCGAGCGCTACATAAACGGCGAAGGCAAGGGCCTTAAGAGTGCGCTTTTCATTATCGACGTGGATGATTTTAAGAACATAAACGACCGCTTCGGACATGTGACGGGCGACAACGTTTTGATTGATATCGCAGAGAAAATTCGAAAACACTTCAGAGACTCCGATATCGTCGGCCGTATCGGCGGCGATGAGTTTTTTGTTCTCATGAAGAACGTCGAGCGCTCATGGACGGTAACCCGCAAAGCCAGAGAGCTTTCCGAAGCGCTGCAGTATGAATGCACCAGAGGCGGCTCCACAATCGAGCTCACGAGTTCCATAGGCGTTACCTATTTCGCGGGCGGCCAGCAGAGCCTGTCCGACCTTTATGCGGAGGCCGATGCCGCACTTTACAGAGCGAAAAACAGCGGTAAGAACCGCGTCATGTTTAACGAAGACATGGAGATCGAAGCTTTCGGAATTGATATTCCGGACGATATAAGCACAGAGTTTTCGAGCCCGATACATCTTAAGACCATCTTAAACGAGATGGACGGAACGATTTTCCTCGTGGACATCTGCGAGCGCAATATTACTATTGTTTTCGCCAGCAATCCGCAATACGGTCAGGACATCATTAACCAAATGCCGTCTACCGACTACGATGCCCTTATCGATGCCATTGACGACGCCACCCTGCGCAATGTCGATTTGGACTACTCGTTCAAGCTTCGTATTCTCAACGAAGAAAATTACCGCTGGATTCACCTCCGCGGTTCAAGGCTCGAATCCGACAGACCGAGCGTCGATAAGATGATTATCATGGCGACGGACATCACGAGCTTTAAAAACACCGAAGCTTTGCTCGAGGCGTCCCTCACCAAGAACAACCTCGCTTTAACGCTCTCGAACGTTATCGTTTGGGATTACGACATAACCACCAAGGAGATTATGCTTCAGACCGAGTCCGCAGTGCCGCTTTCCAAGCGCCGTATGCTCTACATCTCCGACGAAATCTGCTATCCGGAGTCATTCTCCGACTATAACGACCTTTATAACTCCATCGAAGAGGGTGAGAAAGAGGGCACGGAGCAGATTCACTTCAAGAACTTCTTCCGCAAGGACACCTGGATGCAGGTTTCTTTCCGCACAACATTCGACGAGAACGGCCGCGTAACCGGTGCGCTTTTCGCCGCCAACGATATTTCGACCTTCATGAAATCGGTTTCCCGTTACGAGAAGGTCGAGCGCCGTTATTTCGCAGCCCTCAAGAAAAACCAGTCTGCGTTCCGCCTCAATCTGTCGCGTAACAGTGTTATAACAACTGATTTTCGGGATGATTTCATCGCGCCTGACGAATCTATCACCCTGGCCGACGAATTTCTCGATGCGTCCTTCAAAATCTTTAACGGCACCAAACAACGCATCGACGACCTCAAGAAGCTCATCAATGTAAACCGCCTCCTCGACCTCCTCGAGAAAGGTGAGGAAATTATCGAGGAAGACATCTTGATTGACCTCCCTGAAGGCTACGCCGAGTGGTTCCGTCTCCGCGTTCTTCTCGTTAAGAACCCGAATTCCGGCGAGTCCGAGGCTTTCTGCTATTACCGCAACATCAACACGGCGCACAACTCTGCCATCATCATCGATAAGCTTTTCAATTTCGAATATGAGTTAGTTGCCGTTATCGACTCGCGCCGCGGCTCAATAAATGTGCTCAACGCCCGCGAGACCGTATTGAAAATCACCAAGGACAAGAACACTTACGAAGATTGCCTCAAAGACGCCATGTGCTCCTACATCATCGAAAACGAGCTGGAAATCTGCCTTGAAGAGATGAGTCTCAAAAATGTCGCTTTCGAGCTCTCGCGTAAGGAGGTTCTCTCACTTCAGTATTCCGTTTACGGAACCGCCAACAACGAGCTTCAGCGTAAAAAATATCAGTTCACCTACCTCGACGACCAGCGTCGCTACATCGCTCTCACCAAAAGCGACATCACCGATCAGTATAAGTCGGAGTTCGATCCTGTGGCCGGCCTTTACAGCCGCCAGGCTTTCTATACCAAAACAAGGGATTTGATTAACGCCAATCCTCGTATCACATTCGCCGTTATCCGTTGGGATATCGATAAATTTAAGCTCTTTAACGACCTCTTCGGTGTCATCGCCGGCGACGAACTTTTGGCCATGATCGGTAACGCATACCGCGACCGCATCAAAGATAAGAACCTCGCCCTGGTCGGCAACCTCGGAGCAGACCACTTCGCATTGTGCATGCCTGTAAACGACTTTGATGTCGAGGAAGAGGGCGCTTTCATCGATAACCTTTTCGATGCGGCCTACCCTACATACGCCATCAACTACCACATGGCAGGCTACCAGGTTACCAACCCCAACTTAGAGGTCGGCACCATGTGCGACCGTGCCATGATTGCCTGCAAGAGCATAAAAGACAACGCCACCCAGCGTTTCATCTGGTACAGCGACGAGATGCTCGAAGCCTTCATCCAGGAGCAGGAACTTATGGCCGAAATCAAGGTCGCACTCCAATACGACCAATTCGAATGTTTCATCCAGCCGCAGTTCGACCAAATTCGCAAGAAAATCGTCAGCGGCGAAGTTCTCGTACGCTGGAACCATCCGACGCGCGGCTTCGTCTCCCCAGGCAAGTTCATCCCGATTCTCGAGAAAACCGAGCTTGTCACAGCCGTTGACCAGGTCGTTTGGGAAAAGACCTGCAAATTCCAGCATGACCGCCTCGCCGCAGGCAAGACCGTTGTGCCGCTTGCCATCAACATTTCCCGTCGCGACTTCTACAACCAGCACCTCTGCGACATATTAATCGGCCTCGTCGAGAAATACGAGCTGACCCCGGACCTCATCGACCTCGAAGTCACCGAGTCCGCCTACATCGAAAACGGTGACACAATAATCAGCGTCATCAAAATACTCCGCGACTACGGCTTCCACGTCAAGATGGACGACTTCGGTTCCGGCTACTCATCGCTCAACACGCTCAAAAACGTGCCTGTTGACATGCTTAAACTCGATCTCCAATTCCTCTCCGACGAGGATGACGACGAAATCAACGCCCGCGGCGGTGTCATCATCGACTCCATCCTCCGCATGGCACATTGGCTCGACCTTCCTGTCATCGCAGAAGGCGTTGAGACCGTTAAGCAGGCCGAGTTTCTCAAAACCATCGACTGCGCCCTCGTGCAAGGCTTCCTTTTCTCCAAGCCTCTCCCGTCCGCCGAATTCGAAAGTCTCCTGGACGAAGAACCGCGAGACATCGACGGCGTTGCCAGTGTTTTCGATATCAACAATCAATTCGACGAGCAGGCTTTCTGGAACCCTGAATCTCAGCAAAACCTCATCTTCAACACGTTCGTCGGAGCAGCGGGTATTTTTGAGTACTACAACAACAAAATCTCCGTCATGCGCCTGAACGACAAATTCTACGAAGAAATCGAGATGCCGTACAAGTCTCTCGACCGCAAAAACTTCGACCTCATCCGTGCCGTCATCCCTGAAGATCGCCCTCTGTTCCTCAACACCGTGGCCCTCGCCTCCGACAGCACCGACGAGTTCTCTCTCGAGCTTCGCTGGCGCAATTTCGGCCGTGACATCTCGCTCAACCCGCTTTATCTCAAGGTCCGCATGCGTCGTATCGCTCGCACAGACAACCGTGTCGTATTCTACGTAACGGTCGACAATATCACCCGTCGCAAAAACCTCGAAGCCGACAACAAGGAGCTCAACACGAACCTTCAGTCTCTCTTCTCGCTCGCACCGGGCGGTCTTGTAATGTTCGAATACACCGACGACAACCGCGTAGAGTGCACTGTTTTCAACTCTCACCTCTGCCGTATGTTCGGCTATACCGAAGAAGAATTCCGAGAAGAAGTCGCGCATGATATCACGAGCGCAATACACCCTGACGACTATGATTCCATTAATTCTTACGTCAGTATGCACGTCGACGGCTCCTCATTCACAACCCGTTACCGCCACATCTGCCACGACGGCACCTACAAGAGAATCATCTTCTCCGGCAGCGTAAAGAGCGACCCGTCTACCGGCAAACACATCGGCTCCGGCATCATCACCGAAGACTGCGACTGACCTGCTGCCTGACCGAATTGGTTTGTGAGCCGCAAAGAATCTTCGCATCACTTTATTTTCTTGCATACAAAAGACAAAATATCGGCCTTAAGTTTCTCTATGGATATCGGCGCGTTTCCTATTTCTGATGTCAAAAGCAGATTTACACCCGGCCATATCCCCATCCTGCAATAGTCGGAAACTTTGTGCGTTGCCGTAATCAGATACTGCTCATCATCGATTTTTCCAAGATGCTCGTGAAAGAAAAACTCGTTAAGAAACGGTACAAAGAAAGCAAAATCCGGTTTGAACTCAATGTTCTGAATCTTTATTAACGGCTCATATACAATCGGCATGAAAAAGTCGTCATAGATACTTGCAGCCTCATCCTCAGCTTTCGACCTTACTATGAAATTCCCATGCTTAATCCCGCGCTCTATGTTTTGTGAATTCGCCGGCCTCAGTCTATCAAAAACATCCTTAGTCATTTTAGCAGCAAAGGGCTTAATGGCAGCTCCGCTGGTGCCTGCAACAATGATCTTCTGTGCTTCTGTTTTCGCTGTGAACGGTGAACCGTTGGTACTTAGCCCCGCAGAACCTATTCCCAGTCCCGCAGCCCCTATTCCCAGCCCGGCAGACGAATCCATTAATGCGAACAGTTTAGCAAATTCGTCTGTGTTTCCGGTCTTCAATCCTTCTCTCGCACGCAAGTAAAACTGCCGCTCCTTAAAGAGGCTCATAAGAACCGGCGCATCCGGCGAGTTGATTGAACGCTGGTACCTTTTGCCATCTACTGTCGTAACAGAGAAATAGTAGCGGGAATGATCTTCAACATTATCACGAGTGTACAGTTTCACCGTATCATGTGAAGCTAACCATTCATCTATAAACTTCAGATATTGATATACGTACATGCCATATAATAAGTTTTGCATAGAAATCACCTCCTGTTTCTATAATGGCACGTTTTGCCTCAAAATAGTCGGTGTAAATAAGTGCATTAGGTTACTAAATTGCACCGAAATTCTTCAAGAACAATCTCCAAACGGTGATTGTTTGCTCAGAATTTTTTCGTTCAACAGATTTAGCAACATTTTTGCGATTTTGTTCCGGGTTTTGTTGGCACAGAATCGCAACAGATTCAGCAACATTTTTGCGATTTTGTTGCGTTTTTTTCTTGGCCATCAAACGCTTCCCGAAGTCTCATCTTCGGATAGTTTATGCTTAGCGACAAAAAAACGACAACCGCCCTCTGTCCGTACATCCTTATCGCATTTGTAACCGTGTTAATTGTTGACATCCCGTTGTATTTGTTTTATTTTCGAAAATAATACTTAACAACACTTTCATGAGGAAATAAATAATATGCAGCACAAAGGCACGGTAACACTCGAGACTGACAAACTGATCCTAAGAAGATTTCAGGCCGACGATGCACAGCAGATGTTTGATAATTGGGCTTCAGATCCCGAAGTAACTAAATTTATGACCTGGCCTACCCACAAAAGCGTTGATGTCTCAAAATTCGTAATAAATGATTGGGTAAACAATTATGACAAAGACGATTACTATTCTTGGGGTATTGAAATTAAAGAAACCAACGAACTCGTTGGTTCTATATCGGTTACAAACATAAAAGAATATGCCGACGGCATAGAAATCGGCTACTGTATCGGACGCAAATACTGGGGTAAAGGCATTACGGCAGAAGCCGGCAGGGCTGTTGTAAAGTTCCTTTTCGAAGAGGTTAAGGCTATTCGAGTTTGCGCTTATCACGCCCCTGAGAATCCGAACTCAGGCAAAGTTATGAAGAAAATAGGAATGACATACGAAGGAACTTTAAGACAATCCGATGTATGCAATCAAGGTATAGTTGATGCAGTAATCTATTCAATTCTCAGAAGTGAGTACGAAGCAAGCTTGACTTCTGATTTGTGATAATGATAGTGATACGGTGGCTCTGATTGCTGCAAATTCAAAGGCGGCAAGGTGATGTAAGCGGCTGTGCCGCCATAATGAACCGCTATCTCGGCAGTACGCGGTGCCTCGATAATCTATGACGTCTCTGACCGGAAATCCCATAAGAATTTGTTGTTTTTTTCTTGCAAATCGAGGAAGCGCAACAGATTCAGCAACTTTTTTGCGTTTTTGTTGCGGGTTTTGTTGCAAATCGGCAGTTTGCAACAGATTCAGCAACATTTTCGCTGTTTTGTTGCGGGTTTTGTTGCAAATCGAGGAATCGCAACAGATCTAGCAACATTTTGCCGTTTTTGTTGCGGGTTTTGTTGCGCCTTCAAAGTGTGAAAGTATTCTTTCAAGCTTTTGCCCGAAAACTTGCGGATTTACTTGCACACAAAAATCACCCGGGGTTCGAACCCAGGGCGCGAGCGTGGGCTTGGGCGATTACTTGGCTGAAATAAGGTTTTCGAGCGAAATCACTCGCCTAAAAAGGCTTGGGCGATTGCGGCACCGAGCGGGCTCTTGTTTTGCGGGTGAAGCTCGTAAATGACCGGGACAGGATGCGGGGCGGAAACTACGGTGATGCCCGGAAGCAGCGTTGCGGCCTCGCGCTGCAGGCGCTGGATTTCGCGCCAGCCGGACGGGACCTCGGTGGCTTTGGTGAGCGGGTTAATGTAGTCGGCCATTTCGATGACGGTGATCGGGGTGTCGGAGTCGAAGTGTGAGCGGAAGCGCTCGAAAAGCAGCTTCTCCTTCAAATCGTACTGCTCAGGACGATCGCCGTTGGACTCGCCTTGGTACCACCAGATGGCAGAGATCGAGGTGGAGGCAAGGGGCAGGATTGATGTGTTGTAGAGGGCGGTCGGGATGACCTGGCCCATGAGGTTGCCGTTGAATTCAGGCATGGAGGTCTCGTAGCAGAGTTGCCATGCGCCGGAGAGAGAAAGCTCGCCGGATGAGGTGCGCAGGAAGTATGGGTGGCCCGGTATGAAGCCGCCGCTGCTATGCTCGATAAGGAGGCGGACAGCGAGGAGGTTTTTGCCGGTACGCAAAACGGATGAATCGAAATGGTATTTGCGCGGCGGGTACTGATATTCGGTGCGGCCGACCGAGATGCCGTTGATGAAGGTCTCGTCGGCGTCAATCATTTCGCCGAGATAGAGGAAAGCGTCGCCCGTCGGTACGGCATCGAGGTCGAACTCTTTGTAGAGCCAGAGGCTGCCGGAAAAGTTTTCGATGCAGATGGAAGGCATTGTAACTTCAACTGCAGCGGAAGGAATCGCGGAGGCCGTGCAAACAGGGGTTTGAGGAACAGTGGCGTTGCGCCAGGTTATGGTCTTGTCATTGCCCTCGGCGAGATATTTTTTGATGGTGTCGAGGCCATCGAATTCGCTGTAGGAGGAACGGTCGATGCCTACGGCTGCGAGGTCGGAAGGCTCCATCCAGGATTCGATGGAGGAACCGCCCTGGGCGTTCAGGATGAGGCCGATCGGTACGCCTGTCTTCTCGAAAATGCGCTTTGCTGCGTAGAAGCCGATGGCGCTGAGCTGACCCTTTGTGTCGCCCTCGGCCTTGATCCAAGGCGTGTCAATAAGACGGCAGATGGTGTTCTCGGGGCCGCATAAGGAATCCAGTTCGGCATCGGACAGAGCGGAGGTGTCAACGTTGTTGAAGTCGGGGTTCAGTTTGTATTGACGAAT
Source organism: Saccharofermentans sp. (assembly GCA_045598625.1). Classification (GTDB taxonomy): domain Bacteria; phylum Bacillota; class Clostridia; order Saccharofermentanales; family Saccharofermentanaceae; genus Saccharofermentans. The sequence continues at coordinate 27,684 of JAZLML010000032.1, read as the reverse complement.
CAAAGGATAGTCACAAGCATTTATCTCGGCCTCGTTGACGTCCATGGTGCGGCAAACAGGGAGCTCCATGTTGGACTGGCCGCAAAGCATGAAGACATCGCCGAAGCAGAGGTCGGATACCGTGATTTCGGAAGTTCCGCTGACTGTCAGCGTGTAATCTGAGCCGAAAGGCATTGGCGGAAGTTCGAGGACGAATCTCTTGTTTGTGACATCGGCGGTAAGCTCGATTCGTTTTTGCGGGCCGGCAAGGACAGCCGAGATTTTTGCAAAGGTCGGCTCGATGCCTTTGATTACGTTGATGCGGTCGCGCTGCAAAACCGCGCCGTTGCTGATAATTCCGGAAATTTGCGTCTGTGACATGGTGAAGCCTCCGAGCTTTAAGTGTTATAGTTGTATTTTATAGCACTGTGCATTTTTGTCTAGTATTCTAGTTGATTAGTTGTTGATTTTTGTTCCGGCCGGCCTTATACTCGATTCATAAGGATAGGTTGGACGGGCGTTTTCGAGGTATCGTATGAAGAAAGATTTCGACAGCATCATCGGCAGCAAGCTCTATGTGTGGGCGGAAAAAGTTTCCGTTTACATCATTTTGTCTGCGCTTTGGATCCTGTTTTGCATCCCGATTTTGACGGCGGGTGCTTCGACGACGGCGCTTTACTACGCGATTACGAAGCGAAGCCTCAAGGAGTCGGAAAGCCCGGCCGGAGACTTCTGGCACTCGTTCAAGGATAACCTCGGTCAGGGTATTATTTTACACCTTATTTACTCGATTTATATCGCACTTTGTGTGTTCAATATCGTTTTCGCGAACAGAGGATTCGGCGGGGTTACGTTGCCGCAGTGGTACTTCCCGATTGCGATTATTTTGACTTTGCCGGTCATTTTCTCGTACCCGTTCGTTTTTCCGTGCTTGGCGCGCTTCAAGAACAGCACGAAAATCACCGTGGTCAACAGCTTCGCGCTTTGCTTCGTGAACTTTCCGAAGTTTCTTTTGCTTTGGCTTTTGCTCGCCGTGACGCTTGCGTTGCTCGTGATTTTCCCGCCGCTTGTTTTGATTGTTCCGGCGCTCTCGTGCAGAGTCTATTCGATGTTCACCGAGAAAGCATTCGCTGCCGCAACGGCCGTTGAGGAGAACCGCGGCAAGGAGCCTTCGGACACCGAAGAAGATGCTGACGCCGGCGATAACAACGAAGACAGCGATGACGGCGAGGATGACGATTCCGATGAAGACGGCGATGACGGCGATGTGGATGATGAAGACGACGATGACGATGAGGAGGCACTTTGATGAGCATGAATTATCTTAATTATATTCAGTTGGCTTTGGGGCTTTTGTCTGCGGCTGCGGTTTTCGTCGGGATTTTCGTGCCGGTGAAGAAGCTTAAGGACGAGGAGTCCACTGAGAAGATTCCCACGAAAACTTTGGTGATTGCAACTTCCCTTATTCTGCTCGGCCTGCTTTTATATGCGGGCGTCAAGACGTGCACGTACCTGACGGTCGAAACAGAGGAGCAGTACGATGTGCTGACGCTTTATTTGACCGCTGTGATTGAGGTCGCGAAAACGCTCGGCTTCCTGCTTTTGATTCCGGCCCTGTTCAGAATTTTTAAGCGCAGCAACGACGAGAAGCAAACAAAAAAAGCAGACGCCTGATTTTATCGGGCGTTTTTTGTGCCTCCGAAAAAACGGTAGAAGGTGGATTTTTCGGGAATTTTCGGATATATTTTTATGGTGGGTTTTCCCTCGGTAAATATATATAAAAATGTTGTATTTTTGCATCCTTGTCTGTTGACATAATTCTAGCCTACTAGTATACTAGTACCGTAGACAAAGATGCATTTGCCTGTGCTTTTTCGAGAATGGAAAAGCAATGGGCCGGAGGATTTATGAAGCTGGTTTTGCGTTGGTATCCATACGGCGATGATACCGTTACATTGGATCAAATCAGACAAATTCCGGGGATTTCCGGAGTTGCAACTTTCCTGACTGACATCCCTGCAGGCGACGTTTGGCCCCTTGAGAAGATTCTCGCGCTGAAGAACGAGATTAATTCTTACGGTCTTGAGATGGAAGTCATCGAGAGTGTGAATATTCACGAAGATATTAAGAAGGGCCTTCCGACCCGTGATATGTATATCGAGAATTATATCGCAACCATGAAGAATTTGTCGGAAGCGGGCGTTAAATGCATTTGCTACAACTTTATGCCGGTTATGGACTGGTTCAGAAGCAACCTTGCCAAAGATCTTTCCGATAACAGCAATACAATGGCGTATAGCCACAGCGTTGCTTCCGGTCTTACACTTGAAAGTCTCACAAAGTCTATGATGGAAGGTTCCAACAATTTCAGCCTTCCGGGCTGGGAGCCTGAGCGTTTCCCTAAGATGGCTGAGGACATCAAGTTCTATCAGAATGTTTCGCACGAAGAATATTTCAAGAATATCAAGTACTTCCTCGATGCGATTATTCCATATGCAGAGAAGTATGATATAGATTTTGCGGTACATCCGGATGATCCGCCGTGGCCGCTTTTTAACCTCCCGAAGGTTGTAAACAACAAGGAATCCATTGAGACCTACTTGGGCCTCAATAACTCCAAGCGTAACGGTCTCACGCTTTGCACCGGAAGCTTGGGTGCGGACTCAACCAACAACGTAGCTGAAATGGCCTCTGAGTTTACAAAACTCGGAAAGGTGCATTTCGTACATCTCCGCAATGTAAAGCATGAAACACAGACTGATTTCTATGAGTCGGCTCATCAGTCCGAATACGGCGATCTCGACATGTTCGAGATTGTAAAAGCCCTGTACGATAACGGTTTTGACGGTTACATCCGTCCTGACCACGGACGTATGATTTGGGGCGAGAAGGGCCGTCCTGGCTATGGTCTCTACGATCGTGCTTTAGGAGCTAATTACATAAAGGGTTTGTGGGAAGCAATCAGTAAATTATCATCCTAACCTTTCTGTTTTTGCCCTCTACGGATGAAATTTCTAATTCTTTTTCATAATGACCTGATGTAAAACCGATGCCTTTAGCCACAAGCAAAAGTTGTCGGTTTTATGTATTAAAGAAAGGAAACACTATGGAACTTTCACTTAACGAAATCAAAAATCGCACACAATGGAAAAATGCCGGAATCAAGCTTCCGGACTTCGACATCGAAGAATGCCGCAAAAACACCTACGCCGCACCGGCATGGCTTCATATCGGCAGCGGCAATATCTTCAGAGCGTTCATCGCGCGTATATCGCAGCGCCTTCTTAATCAGAAACTCACATCGACGGGTATAATCACCTGCGGCACTCACGATTTCGAGAGCTTCGATTTGACTTTCGCACCATTTGACAACCTCTGCATCATGTGCGACCTTAAGGCCGACGGCAATATAGGTTGCGAGGTTATAGGAAGCATCACCGAAGCTATGGCAGCAGATTCAAATCGTCCGGAGAATATGCGCCGCCTTCGTGACATCGCCGTTTCCGATTCACTTCAGATTATTAGTTTCACGATAACCGAGAAGGGCTACGCCTTAAGGGATGCCGACGGCAACCTTTTCGAAAACGTGAAATCCGACATGATAACAGGCCCTTCCCGCACCCTGCACTGCATGAGCTTTGTCGCAAGCCTTCTTTGGGAGCGCTTCAAGGCAGGCGGAACACCTATCGCACTTTTGAGCATGGATAACTGCAGCCATAACGGCGAACTTTTGCAGAAAAATGTTATGGAAATCGTTGACGCCTGGATAGACGCAGGCTTCGTTACCGAAGACTTCAGACGCTGGTGCAATAACCCTGCCAAGGTAGCTTTCCCGTGGAGCATGATTGACAAAATTACCCCGCGTCCATCCGACGAGGTTTTGGAGCACTTAACCTCCAAGGGCATCACAAATCTTACTTCCGTTAAGACTTCCAAGGGAATCTTCTGTGCACCTTTCGTTAACGCCGAGGTGCCTGAGTACCTGGTAGTCGAGGATACCTTCCCGAACGGACGCCCGCCGCTCTCGGAAGGCGGAGTAATCTTAACCGACCGCGACACTGTTGATAAGTGCGAGAAAATGAAAGTAACCGCGTGCTTAAATCCGCTTCATACTTCGCTTGCAATTTACGGTTGCCTTTTGGGCTTTAACAAAATCTCCGACGAGATGAAGGATACGGATTTATCTGCGCTCGTTAACCGTATGGGACACGAGGAGTGCCTCCCTGCTGTTACGAACCCGGGTATTTTAAATCCGACGGACTTCCTTAACGAGGTTTTGAACGAGCGTCTCGTTAATCCGTTTATACCGGATATGCCGCAAAGAATTGCGACGGATACCAGCCAAAAGCTTCCTATCCGTTTCGGCATCACAATGAAGCATTATCTTGATTCCGCAGATTTAAACCCTTGCGATTTGAAGTTTATACCGTTCACTTTGGCAGGTTGGCTGCGCTATCTTACAGGTATTGACGACAACGGTAATCCGTTCGAGATAAGTTCCGATCCGATGGCCGATTTATTCCGCCGCGCCCTCAAGGATGCGGACGTATCATACGGCAGCACGGCTTTTAACCGCGAAGCTGTGGCCGAAATTTTGAGCAATGAGACTGTTTTCGGAATTGACGTAAACAAGACCGGACTTGCGCTTGAGATTTGCGACATGCTCTCCGAAATGTTATCGGGTCCGGGCGCCGTTCGCGCACTTTTGCACCGCATGGTAAACGCCTGAGGATAACAGGTGTGCAAACTCTTGCAAAACCCCCATTGCACGCCCTTCTCGAAGTAGACACAAACGCCGAAATATGATAGTTTTATAAGTGATTTTGATTTTGAGGTGCTAGTATGTTAATTACTCCGAAGTACGATTTTGAACCAAGCAGAGAATATGCTTTTCGCATTGTTCGCGACAACATCATCAACATGGAAATCAAGCCGGGAAGTCTTATCGGCGAGCAGGAAATCGCCTCTCAGCTCGGTCTTTCCAGAACCCCGGTCCACGAGGCTTTTTTGGAGCTTTCCAAGTCCAAGATTGTTAACATTCTTCCACAGAAAGGCTGTTGCGTATCGATGGTTGATTTCGAGCTCATCAAGGAAGCCCGCTTCCTCCGCTCCGCAGTCGAGACCGCCCTTGTTTCCGAGGCCGCAAACATCGCAACACCGGAAGACATCGCCAAACTTCGTGAGAACCTCAAGCTTCAGGCCTTCTACTACGAAGATTCGCCGGAGAAGTTCCTCGAACTCGATAATGAATTCCATAAGCTCATCTACCTCATCTGCAACAAAATGCAGTGCTTCTATATGGTAAACCTCATGAGCCTTCACTTCGACCGCGTTCGTGCTTTGAGCCTCCGCGCTGTTAAGAGCAAGAACCTCATCTCAGATCACACGGCCATCGCCGATGCAATCGAGAAGCACGATCCTGAGGCAGCAGCTGCAGCCTTCTCCAAGCATATGTCCCGCTTCGATGTTGACTGGGACATCATAAAGGATAAGTTCAGCGAGTACGTTTGCGAGTAAGTTTTCGAAAGTGCGTTCAAAGGGAGCGGCCGCGAGTCGCAAGACAATTCTTTAACAATGTTACAAACCCCGCAGTTGTTAGTCTGTGGGGTTTTTGCCTGTTCATATGTTAATTGCGGATTTCTTCGCGGATTATTTGTTCGGAACCATTTCCCAAACGTAGTGATAGATGATACCGTCGTCCGTAATCTCGATGTCGAACTCGTCTTTATTGTCGGAAGTCTCCGGATCACCGAAAACAACCTCCAAAGAAGTCTTGTCGGACTTTATGGCGGAAATTGAGAGAACTGTTGACTCGTCGTCTATGATTTCGCCGTTATCGGTCATGAAGTGAGTGTAGATATGACAGTAGCCGTCATCCTCCATAACTATCTCCATAGTGTCGCCTATGCCTTCGTCAATCCAAGAGCCCAGAATGGCATTCAAAGCCTCCTCGTTATAGGCCTCATTCTCTTTCGAAGCACTGCCTGTCCCCTTCCCCTTTGCCTTGTCGGAAGCGCATCCTGTGAAAACAGCTGCCACAGCCATTGTAAGTACCATAATCATTGTAATAAGTTTTTTCATTTCAAATACCCCTTTTGTATTATGTCGTGCGTTATTCTATATCTTCTTTCCCTGCACATATATCAGACGAGCGACATATATGTTTTGTTCCCGTTATCAAAAAAATTGTGCGTGAATGCTCCGATGCGCTGTTATCACGGCTCGAAAACAGGATAATCAGTGCTATACTTCTCATATAATTTCAAAAAGAATCACGGTAAATTTTATATGGCAAATACTAAGACAGATACAAAAAACAAAAAGGGTGTCATTACGTCACAGGAATACAAAGAATATAAGACCGGGGAGCTTTTTAAGCGCTTCCTGCCCTACTACAAAAAGCATAAGCTCGTAATCGCGCTGGACCTTTTCTGCGCGGCTCTCACAACCGTGTGCGAACTGGTGCTTCCTATGATTTTACGATACATCACCAACACGGGCATGAATGACCTCGCGGCCTTGACACTCGGCGTGATATTAAAACTCTCGGCGCTGTACCTCGTGCTTAAAATCGTTGAGTGCATCGCAAACTTCTATATGGCAAATCAGGGCCACGTCATGGGTGCAAAAATCGAGACAGATATGCGTCGCGATGCTTACGGCCACCTTCAGAGACTCTCGAATACTTACTACAACAACACCAAAGTCGGCCAAATTATGGGACGCATCACGAACGACCTTTTCGATGTTACGGAATTCTCGCACCACTGCCCGGAGGAGTTTTTCATAGCGGGCATCAAAACCGTCGTGTCTTTCGTGATTTTGTTGGGCGTCAACATTCCGCTCACACTCATTTTGTTTGCCATCATCCCGGTAATGTTTTTTGTGTGCTTCAAGCTCAACCGTAAAAACAAGAAGGCTTTCGCCATGCAGCGCGTTCAAATCGGCGAAATCAATGCCGGCATCGAAGACTCGCTCCTTGGTCAGAAAGTGGTAAAAACCTTCGCCAATGAGGACATCGAGTGTGCAAAGATGGAGTCACATAACGGTAAGTTCTTGGATATCAAGAAATATACCTATAAGGTAATGGCAGCGTTTCAGACCTCAACCCGCGCTTTCGACGGCCTCATGTATTTGGCGGTTATTCTTGCGGGCGGCATTTTCCTAATTAACGGCAAAATAGATGCGGGCGACCTTGTTGCCTACACAATGTACGTAGCAACTTTGATAGCCACAATCCGCCGTATCATCGAGTTTGCCGAGCAGTTCCAGCGCGGCGTCACGGGCATTGAACGTTTCCTTCAGATTATGGATGCCGACATCGAGATTTTCGATGATCCGGAGGCAAAGGAGATGCCCGAGCCTAATGGGGAGATTGTTTTCGAGAATGTATCGTTCGAATATCCGGACGACCATAACAAGGTTCTTCGCAACTTAAATCTGTCGGTAAAACCCGGCGAAAAACTTGCAATCGTAGGTCCTTCGGGCGGCGGCAAAACCACCCTCTGCAACCTTATTCCGCGTTTCTATGATGTAACAAGCGGCACCATCTCAATCGACGGCACCGACATCCGTAAGTTCACGCTTAAGAGCCTTCGAAGAAGCATCGGCATGGTTCAACAGGATGTATACCTTTTCTCTGGAACCGTTATGGAAAACATTCTCTACGGCCGCATCGGCGCCACCCGCGAAGAAGCCATGGAGGCCGCGCGTAAGGCAGGTGCCGAGGAATTCATTCTTCAGCTTAAGGACGGCTACGATACCTATGTCGGCGAGCGCGGCGTTAAGCTCTCGGGCGGCCAGAAACAGCGCATCAGTATCGCTCGTGTGTTCCTGAAAAATCCGCCTGTTATGATCCTCGACGAGGCAACCTCGGCGCTCGATAATGAGAGCGAATTCGCGGTAGCCAAATCCCTCGCCAAGCTTTCCGAAGGCCGCACCACGATAACCATCGCGCACCGTCTTTCCAGCATCAAGAACTCCGATCGTATCGTAGTTCTTACCGATGAAGGCATAGTCGAAGAAGGCAATCACGACTCACTTATGGCGCAAAAGGGTATTTACTACGACTTCTACACCATGGCCGACCGCATGAAATAACGAAGGATGCTTACCAATACATCATCCGACATTATTTGTACAATCCATATAATTAACCATAATTAACCATATGAGCTATATGCGTCTCAGTATTGTAATTGAACAAGTATTAACCTTGCTTATTGCATAGTTTTAAGATCCTCTTAAAAATTGCTCGCTTTGACAATAAACAACACAATCTGCTCACTTAAAACAAAAAAATACATCATAATTTTCAAATGAAAGCAAAAATGGGACAAAACGAGCAAATTGGGACACTTTTGCTATTGATAAACAACTCACATTGAATGTTTAATTAGTTATAGAACAGAAATACCAAAAAGCGTATAGATTCACATTTTTTACTATTTCTATACTCTTTTTTACCAAAACTTACCGGGAAGATATATACAGCTTTGACATAAAGCGTATAAAACATACTGAATCATGGAATACTATACGCTTTTAGCGTGTTAGTTACGTTTCATTAGTCAGATAAGCTGGTAAAAAGCGTATAGAACATCTTAGAAACAATGATAATATACGCTTTTCGTGAATTTCTATGTTTTCGGGCTATAAAAACTTATTCAAAAGCGTATAACTTCTTGGTTTCTACTATTGTCTATACGCTAAAACTAAAAAATGAAAGGATGCAGTATGAATAATCTAGATTCTATTTTTCGAAAGTGTATATCATTAAACCGTATGTTGGATGACTCTATAGCATGTGCGTATAAAACTATCAGCAAATATGAAAAAAGATTAAGTCGCTCCATCAAAGGAAAATTAAGAATACAAAATCGAGGTAATTACTACGGTCTATATCATCGTCTTTCCCCTTCTGATCCGAATGGCAAATACATCAACAAGCAAAACATCAAAACAGCAAAGGATTTGGCTCAGAAAGAATACATGATCAATATAGTAAATGAACTCAAAACAGAGTTGGATGCTCTTAATAGTTGCGCTGACAAATTCCATCCGGAAAGACTTAAGGAAATTTACGATAATCTCGATCCTGTAAGACAAAAACTCGTAACACCTATGATTCTTTCGGATGAAGAATATATAGCTAAATGGTATGAATCAAAAGCATCTTCGAAAAAAGACCAACGATACGAAACCAACTCAGCTTTTTGTACATCACGTAATGAGTATGTTAGGTCAAAATCTGAAGTTCTGATAGCCAATGCTATGGTCGCAAAAGACGTTCCGTATTGCTATGAGCAACCAATTATTTTAAAGAATGGTCAAATTGTTTATCCGGACTTCTGTTGCTTGAATGTTCGAACCAGACAGGAAGTCTACTGGGAACATTTAGGTATGTTGGACAATCCTGAGTATGCCTCCAATGCAGCATGGAAATTGACAGTTTATTCAGAGAGCGGTTACACACAGGGTAATAATCTAATAATGACCTTCGAAACTAAGGATATGCCTTTGGACACACGTATGATAGACAGAATGATTGACGACTTCCTCAAATAAGAATCATTCGTAAAAAGAAGCTGCTTCCGGGAAACGCGCAATAACATCGGAATCTTCCAACAAAGTAAATCCTTCATATGTAAAACGCGGAACGGTAATGCAAACCAAGAACGTGCCGTCTTCAATATCAAAACCGGCAGAATGCCTGCTCGCGAAAACCATCCCTTTCCTCACATACACAAAGGGCTCGGCATCTTCGCCCGCGCCGATCTTCTTGACAGTAACGGAACCCGTCACCTCGTCAATCAGCCAAACTTCCAGGTCGGAACCGACAGTATAGCACCAATACTCGTCGCAATCGATTTTATGGAATTTGGTTTTCTCGCCGGGAGCTACATAATAGTAAATCGAACCTGAAGCGGCGCGACCGCATTCGGAAGAATTATCATAGTGTCGCTCGAGGAAAGCCCCGTTCTCGGGATGTTCAGCCATATTGTATTTTGATGCAAGTTCACGTGCGTTCATATGTGCCTCCGTTACCGTAAAAAGATGGATGTGCCGTTATAATTTACAGCCACAGCCCTTTATTCATCAGATATCGATTTCCCTTATGCTGCCATCCTGATTTAGCTTTGACTTCAAATCAGCGAACGGCATTCCAGACTTCGCCCAAGCTTTCGTGGAAAACAAGTGAGCAGAAGCGGTCGAAATCCGTGTGCTGTTTGTTGATGATTACCATGTCTTTGCCCTTGTACCAGCGCACCAAGGTGTTCGCCGGGTAAACAACGCCTGAGGTGCCTCCGATGATAAGAAGGTCCGCTTTCGAAAGGGCGTCGATGGAATTCTGCCAAGCGTCCTTTGGGAGACTTTCGCCGTAAAGGGTAACCTCCGGACGGACGGTGCCGCGACAGCCCGGGCGGGTGCAATGTGGTATTTCCTCCTGAGAATCGAAAATAAACGTCGCAGGATAGCGCGTCGCGCAGGAAGAGCAATAGTTCTTCTCAGTGGTGCCGTGAACTTCGTAAACGTTAACGCTTCCGGCCTTCTGATGGAGTCCGTCGATGTTCTGGGTAATAACAGCTGAAAGCTTGCCCTTTTGTTCAAGTTCAGCAAGGCGCCTATGGGTTAGGTTCGGCTCGATGCCGCGAACGTCAAGCTTTTGACGGTAGAATTCGTAAAAAACCTTCGGATGCTCCCAAAGACAGTCAATGCTTAAGAGGTACTCCGGTGTGAAGGCGTCAAACTTAACATCGTGCTGGTTATAAAGGCCGTCTTTGCTTCTGAAATCCGGGATACCGCTCTCGGTCGATACGCCCGCGCCTCCGAAAAAAACTATGCGTGAGCTTTTATCGATAAGTGACTGAAATTCCGCGATTCGCTCTTCAAAACTTTTCATAAAATCGGCCCCTTCCCGGCATTAACAAAATAAAAGAAAACCCGCTACGCTAATTTTCACGCAACGGGTTATGTTTTGTCAAAGCATTATAAAGCAACTGCTTCGATTACTTCTTTTGGGAAGATTTGTGAGCGGCACCGTATTCGTCTTCGGAACGTGTCACTTCGTGTATCCTACGTGTACACTTTTTGCCCCTCCATCGAAAACGGGATTCTTCACGAAATGCGCTGCTTGTTTTCGAGCACGGGAAAAATATCATAAAAGTTTTATATTTTTCAATTGTAAATATTTCTTTACAGTTAAAAGTGTGATATCATCCTCGTATGAAGAAACTATGGTACATATGCAAATTCGAATTCAAGAGACTTATCTCCAACTGGCGACAAACGCTGAAACTCTTTCTGGTTCCTGCGGTTGTTATGCTTGCGGCGCTCTATCTTTTCCCGGTCCTGGTAAACTATTTAAGCACCGGTTCATGGGGACAGACAAAAGTAGTGGTTGTCAACGCACCGAAGGAATTCATGCCTTATGTCGAGGACTCGGGCTTTGACAGGCTTTATACGTTTACCGAATCCGAATACAAGGATGCACACACCACAAAACAGATTGAGGAGATTGTTTCTTCCAACGGCATATTGGTGATCTTCAGTCCGAGTTTCGAGCAGAAGGTCAGAGATTATTACGATGAGATGCGCGTCTATTTCGACAACTACAACCCTGCTCTCGGTGAATCCGACCCGGATAACAAGCTTCCGATGGCGCGCAATTACATAGAAATCTATTACAAGGAAGATCCGGCCTGCTACACCAAGGCTCAGCAGTTCCAAAACGACGTCATCGATAAATTTGCCGAAAGTTTCCCCGAATTTATAGATGTCGACACCGGCAGCATCTCGAAAACAGTCAGTATAATAAACGACTTCAACCCGATCGGTCAGATTATTTATAGGAGATTTTACGCCAATTCGAAATCCGCACGCATTGTGCCGCAGATTACGATTCTTGTGTTGTACTACTGCATCTACTCACTGTCGATGGATATTTTCGCCGGGGACCGCGAGCGAGGCTTTTTACGTAAGACACTGATGAGTCCTGTATCCGCGCGAACGATTATTTGGGGTAAAACCCTTACATTGGAAATCGTAGCGATGGTAAGTGCACTTTTGATGATTTTCATTATGTTTTTGGCCTCATGGCTCAATTTCAGCAACGATGCCCTGTCGCTTTTGCCGTTCGGCATGCTGCTTCTTCCGGACCAGCTTTTGAAGATTTTCCTCATCTGCCTCAGCACATCGCTTCTGATGATTGCGTTTTGCGTAGCCATCGTGTTCAGCCTCAATAAGCCGGACGATATTCAGGTCAACCTTCAGTTCCCGCTGACACTTTTGCTTGCTGATTTGTTCATCTTTATGCTGAGACCGGAGACAGTTAACATAATCGAATATATTCTGCCGTTCCACGGAGCCATGACTGCCATCCAGTCCGTTATGCTCGCGAATGACAGCATTCCGATTGTGGCGGCCGTAGTAATCTCGAATTTGCTTTATGCATTCATAATTCTCGAAAAGACATTCAAGAAGGAGGATTTAATGTGATTCACGTTGATAACGTCACAAAGAAATATACCAAAGACACCGAGACCTTGAAGGGTGTAAGTTTCGATGTTAAGCCGGGCGAAATCTACGGCCTCCTGGGCCCTAACGGAGCCGGCAAAACCACATTGATGCAGATTATTTCAACTCTCCTTAAGCCGACTTCGGGAGAAGTTACCGTGTGCGGCCTTAAAGCCGATAATGAGAAGAATCTTTTGGAAATACACCGCAAACTGGGATTTCTCACCACAGAAGTAAAGCTCGACCCGATGTCGACGCCGGATCAGCTTTATGACTTTTTCGCTGAGCTTTATGACATTCCGAAAGACAAGGCGCTCGAGAACAAGGCCGAGTCTTTTGCACAATTCGGAATCGACTCCTTCCGCAACAAGCACATCGTGGATTTGTCCACAGGCATGAAGCAGAAGGTCTCGATTGCCATAAGCCTTCTGCATAATCCGCCGGTTATCGTTTTCGATGAGCCGACGAACGGCCTTGATATCGTAACGCAAAAGCAGGTCACGGACTATCTTAAGTCCCTCAAGACCGAAGGCCGCGCAGTACTTTTGTCCACCCATATATTCAGCGTTGCAGAAGCACTTTGCGACAGAATCGGCGTTCTGGTTGACGGCAAAATCGCCGCCGAAGGAACCGTTGACGAACTCATTTCTCAAACAGGAACCTCGTCTTTCGAAGAGGCTTTCTTCAAACTTTACGTAGATAACCACCGGGAGTAATAGCTGATGTTTAAGTCTGTCTTCACATTCGCGCGAAAAGCAATGAAAAAAAGCAACCGAATGAAAACGACCATTTCGAAATATGTCGTTGTCGCAGGTCTGTTGTTCTGCATTGCATTACTTCTGATTTTGGGCTCTTCCTCCATGGAAATGCTCATGAACAGACTTAGAATCCTGAACATCGAAGTCACCGAAGACATGTCCGACAGCTTTTTCATAATGCCGAAGGAATCCGACAGCTATAAGTTCCTCATCGTGAACGCCCCTGATGATTTCATTTCATATTTGGATGAAGCGCAAAAAATCGATGACGGTTTTGATTACGCAACGGCCGAACTCGATTCGCCTTACGATTTCATAAACTGCGGCAAACTCATGCGCGAAGCCGGAGCCTGTTCCGCAGCCGTTTTTCCTTCAGACGTAAATCGTGCGAAGGCCTCGGGAGAGCCATACAAAATTCTGACCTACAGTCTCACCGATAATCTCAATAACGACATAGCGGAAGAATACCTGAAGACAATTGTGGGAGATTACTCGGACTACGTTCACGAATCCGAAGGTCTCCCGACGCCAGAAATCGTTTCTTCGACTCCGGTCCTCTATGCCGTTCCGTTCAAATCCTTTGACCGCAGCCTTATCGGCATCATTGGCGTTGTTCCTCTCGTAATATTTATCATCATATTATTCTCCGTCATGACAGGCGGAACCAACGTAATCGCGGGCGAAAAAGAACGCGGCACATTCGCTGCCGTTATTCTTACCCCGGTACCTCGTTCCTCCATCGTAATCGGTGACATCTTCGGCATCTCGATTTTGGCGCTGATTCCGTCCTTAATCCTTTGCCTCGTCGTCCACATATTTAATTTCATCCGTGGCGGCCATCAAAGTTTAGGCGGACTTCTTATCGCCTTCCTTCTCGTAATAACGTTCACGTGGTTTGCTGCCGCTTTGACGGTTCTTATTTCCGTCCTAAACCGCTCCGTCATCTCCGCGCAGACTGCTTTCCTGCCGGTCTTCCTCCTGATGCTTGGAATCGGCGTCACCTGTATCCAGAAGCTCGGCGTTTTCGAGAAGTATCTCTTGTACTTCCCGATTTACGGACACTTCTTCGGAATCGGAAACGCTTTGGCCGCAGGCTGGGGCTATTTCGAATCCTATAAAATCGCTGCCCTCACCTGCTGTCTCATCACGCTTTTGATCACCGTAGGCTTAGTCGCTTTGTCTTCCGCACTTCTCAAGAATGAGCGCTTCATGACCAACGCCGGCGGCATAAGTGCCCGCGAAATAAAGAAGGCATCCCGCAAATCCCTTGCCAACTTTGATATCGGTCCGATTTTGCACCACATTCTTTTCCCTATCGTGGTTCTTTCCGTAGTTCAGCTCCTGGCGCTCATCCCGACCGCCATCAAATATATGCAGGATTCCGCTTTCGCAGACTTCATCTCAAATCTTCAGAACGTTGAAACCATGACGGACTTAATCGGTACCGTATCCGAGATTTTCGCGACCTTCATGAACGACCCTGTTTTCCTCATATCCATGACATTCGGATACGTTCTGCTGGTTTTGATATACTGCCTCCGAATCCGTGTTTTCGAGAAGAATCCGCACCCGCTTCAGGGCCTTTGCTTCACGGGTTCCCGTCCTCTGATCAAGTATCTCGGCGGCTTACTTTTGGGCTTTGCCCTTCTTTCCTCCGTATGCCTCATTCTCATTGCTACGGGAAATCTCACATTTAACGGACTCGGCGTCAACTCATCCAACTGCCTCGTTATACTTTCCGGCATACCGATGTGGTTCATTCAGGGTGCCTCCGAGGAAATCATGTTCCGAGGCTACATGATCCCGCGTCTGACTTCAAAATATAACAAGGTTTTTGCCCTCATCTTCTCCTCCTTCCTGTTCGCCGTTTTCCACGGCGCCAACATCGGATTCACACCGCTTGCCGGCATCAACCTTTTCCTGATTGCGTTCATGTTCGCACTCATCTACCTCTTAACTGACTCCATCTGGATCACCTGCGCCGCACATACCGCCTGGAACTTCTGCCAGGGCAGCCTCTACGGCCTCGAAGTCAGTGGCTCCTCATCCGGTGCATCCGTTATCGCCTCAAGCTACACGCCGTCAGCCCGCGCCTTCATGACAGGCGGAGCCTTCGGTCCTGAGGGCGGCCTTGCGGTAACCATCGTTACTCTTGTAGCCATGGCAATCGTCATCTTCCTGATGTGGCGCAAAGGCATGTTCTCCAAATCTAAATCCGCTGATTTAGTATAAAATCCCGTTTTTCTTTGTTTTTATACTAAATTTTCATAGATTATGTGGCAGTCCCGGCCTCGATTTAGTATAAAAATGCGTATTCCGCGGAATTTATACTAAATTTTTTTGCTCGTAACGGCAACAACACGGATTCATCGTCCTCATCAGGCTCTTTTTTAGTATAAATCTAGCTTATAAGCCTTTTTTATACTAAATATTTCCGTTTAAAGAAGCTCCGTTCGCGAAAATTTAGTATAAAAATCGAGATTTATTTAAATTTATACTAAATGACTTATTTTCTCTGTTCAGATGATCGCCGTTCTTCAGCTTCAAGCAAACACACTTCACCAAAACTATAAAAAGTCTTTTACATGCAGTCTGGATTTTTTGATTTTTCGTGCTATAATCAAAATTGTTAAGATTTCTTGATGACCTTCTTCATAATCAGGTTGTCCGAGCGCCGACGATTCTTTCAATTTAAAGGGGACCACTATAAGAAGGACCGGCGGCGCTTACGGGACCAAAATTAAACACTCATCACAATCCGAGGTTCTCACTATGAAAAAGCAAAAAGACTATTGTAGTAATCGTCGTGTCTTTACTAGTGATATGGGTTATTCTCACCTGGTTATTCAAAATTCTTCCTATTCGTAATTTCGTAATTTCGTAACAATGTTACGGGTGAATTCCCGGCTGACCCAAACAACCTCAAAGCTTGCGCTTATTAAGAACAGGGACTCCCGCTATCAAAAAGCACAAACTCAAAACCGCAGTCACGATAATGGCTTTGGTGTAGTCCGAAGGCTCAAGAAGACCTCCGATTAACGAGTTGCCGTCCATCAAAAACGTCGGAAGGAACTTGCCGAATTTCGGGATTACAGAAATAAAATACGTTACAAGAACAGTGCCTCCGACACCCAAGAGAACCAGTGCGAAGTTAGACATCAAAGTTGAGAAGAAAACCATCAACGCTACCGTGAAAACTCCGAAAAGCCACCAGCAGAACACCGAGAATCCAAGGTTTGGGATTTCGAAACCGTTCCAGAAATATTCGGTTAAGGAGTAAGTCGATCCAAAGTACAGCCCGTAACCCAAAGTCCAGAGCAGAATTAATGCAAGCGCTTTGGAGATTACGACTTTATAGCGTACGAGCCCTTTGGTCAAAGACAAAACCAGAGTTCCGCGGCCGTATTCTTTAGTAAAGATATTGCCCTCAAGGAAGACAAACGCGATTAACAGCATCGGTATATTCTTAAAAAACTGCATCCAGGAGTCCAAAGCCACAGGTTCTGCAGCCGTAAAAGTAAGGCCCGCCATCGAATCGGACTCTGAGAACTGCTCCAAAAGCCACGGCGTACCCTTGGCAATGACAGGATTCATTAATCCGAAAACCAAAAAAATTGCCGCCAGAATTATTATAAAAACCGAACGCATTTGCTCGGTTATTTCCTTTTTAAGTAAAGCAATCATGGATTTCATTTTGATACCACCTCCATGAACAAAGCCTCCAACGAAGGCTCCTGCTTCTCGATTTTGGACACGCCGATTTTGTTCTCGGAAATAAATCCGATAATCCGATAGAAAGTCTCGTCGTCACCTCTGAAATTAAGAATGTTCCCCAAATCACCCGCAACAAGTTCCGGAAATACCTTTCTCAAAAGCGCCGCAGTTGCTTTGTCTTCGGTCTCAATAACATACTCGTCATTCCTATATGAAGCTTTTATATCGGAAAGCTTGCCCTCGAGACACACTGCGCCGTCGTTAAGAAATGCAATATCAGTACAGATTCGTTCCACGTCGGAAAGAATATGTGTGGAAAAAAGAACAGTAGTCTGATCTTTTACTCCGATAAGAATATCTAATATTTCCTTACGGCCCACAGGGTCCAGCGCCGAGGTCGGTTCGTCGCAGATAAGAAGTTTCGGGCTGTTCAAAAGAGCCTGCGCAATTCCCAGGCGCTGCTTCATTCCGCGCGAGAAGCCCTTGATTCGACGATCGGAATCTTTCTTTAAGCCCACCAAATCCAGAAGTTCCGTGGCTCTTTTTTGAGCGGCGGATTTCTCCATATTTGTGATGTCACCGCAGAAAACAAGATATTCGTACGGTGTCATAAAGTTATAAAATTCAGGAACGTCAGGCAGATAACCGATATAGCGGTTTGTCGGAGTTTGTCCGAAGTGAACCTTCTCGCCGCAAACCTTTACGGTGCCTTCGTCCTGTTCCATAAGACCTACAACGGTCTTCATTGTCGTGGTTTTGCCCGCTCCGTTTTTGCCTATAAAGCCGAAAACACTGCCGGACGGCACAGTTAAATTAAGCCCGTTCAAAACCTGCTTCGGGCCGAAGGACTTCTTGAGACCTTCAATTTCTAATACATTATTCATTTGGATTCCTTTTTCGAATAGATTTCGACACAATACTGTTTTTTACCGCAACACGTACATGTTACTTTGCGAAGTTTCGGTGTATGCGATGCAAAGAATGCTTCCTTAAACGGCGGTCTAAAGACACCGTGACAGTCGGGGCAGATATAAGCCACCCTGTCAAAATAGACTTTACTTACTATGGTTGCATATATTAAGGCCACAACCATAAATGCCGCGAAAGGCCACCAGATGCCCTTCAGCACCCACAAAAGAATCGTAAGAACCTCACATGCATCAATCGGTATACCGCTGATTATAAGCCATGTACGAAGTTTAGTCAGACTTTTCCTGTCCTTCATAAAGTTAGCTATGTCACCAATGGATTCGACTGTAAACGATTCGGAACTTTTAACCTCGCGACTTATCTCATCAAGCATCGAAAGTTTCTTTTGGCATTCGTCGATTTCTTCGCGCATCTGTTTTTGTTCTTCCTCTATGAGCACCGCGATAATTTTCTCCGGATGTTCTTCCTCATAGATTTGCCCGATGCCGTTTATCGAAAGCCCTGCCTCGCGCAAAAAACAAATTGTCTTCATCCGCTTAAGGTCGTCTTCGGAGTAAAGTCTTCGTCCGCCCTCGGTAAGCTCGCTCGGAACCAAAATCCCGCGTGTATCGTAATACTGTACCGTTCTTACAGATACGTTACACAGCTTTGCAAGTTCACCCGTCGTAAATTTTGACATCAGCTTTCGCCTCCTTTCGACCCTGATACTATTATATTACGCAGCGTCACAAGCAACATATTACGCCGGGGGATTTTTTTGTTTTTCTCGAAAATTCCCTCTGTGATATAATGTGCCTAAAAAAACAGAGGAAGCCTATGAAGCTGAATACGAATATAGAACTCAACAAGAGCATATATGAGTATATTTTCATTTGCGTCCTTCTGGTTTCTTTTACGATTTGGTTCTTCGCAACACTTATGTGCGGAGTTCAAAATGACGGCTACAATATTTTCTTTAATAAATGCGATGATATTTTTGCGGATTCTTCCAATGTAACCGGATATTCTTTCAACAGAGATCCATATAACGAGACTTACGTTTACGGCGGCAAAGAAAGAGCTTATCCTCCGCTTACGTACATACTCTATTTTATTATTTCCAAAGCTGTTTTTATGAACCCTTATATAGCGGCAGACAGTTTTAAGTCGATGTACAAAAACCCGTCGTTCTTGATAATTATCACCATATTGCTAATAATTACAACTATTCTGTCGTATGAGATTTTTCGAGCAGTCAAAAACGGAAGTAACATAACAAAAACACTCACTGCTCTGGGCTTAATTCTTTCGATGCCGGTTTTATTTACGGTAGAAAGAGCAAATACAATATTGCTTTCCATGTTATTAAATGCCGTTTTTATTTTCTTCCACGACAACAAGAACAAGGTTTTAAAAGAGGTTTCAATCATATCTTTGGCGATATCTGCTGCACTTAAGATGACCCCTGCGGTTCTCGGAATTCTGCTGATTTACAAAAAACAATGGAAAGATGCCGTACGCACCGTGATATACGGCTTGGTTTTCTTCTTTGCACCGTTCCTTTTACTTAAAGGAGGCTTCAGTAACATTCCTGTTTTCTTCAATAACATGTCACTTAACCTGAGCTTCTACTCTGCTATAGACGGATGCAATCTCGTAAACTGGATAAGATTATTCTTCCCGGATATAACTTCTGCGGCATTCAGTGTAGCAAGTATTATTTACACCGTTTTGTGTGTTTTCGTTCTGGTTACGATACCTTCTATGCAAAAAAATTGGCAGAAAATATGCGCCGTTTGCATTGTCCTCACAATTCTCCCGTCTCATTCCGGATACTATTGCGTTCTCTATATGATTCCTGCGGTTTTGGCATTCCTTAACGAAGAGAAACACGTGAATTCGGATTTGTTTGCATTTGCGGCTTTCTGCATGCTTTTTGTCCACGACATTTTTACTTTTCTGTATGTTGCGGGACTTCTTATACTGTTCATTTATATGCTGTTTGTTAGCGGAATAAGCGTGAAGACAAAATTTGTAACCAAAACGCCCGCAAAATCGTAACCGACAAATTTCGCACTCATGGATATGTTACGCAACATAGTCCGTTCGTCAGTCATTTTCTTTGACATCAGCACTCGAAAAAGTAAACGTAATAGGTTCCGTTGAAATTGGAAAACTCTCTTCTATCAATAAGACTATAGTTTGCCAACACACCGTCTTTTATTCCCGATACCTCGTCAATTTCCATCATATACGGAAGAATTAACAGACACTTATCAGAGTGTATCGTCGCTAATTCATCATATTCTAAACATTTAAAATCCAAATACGATTCATCATTTCCCATTACAAGTTGTTTGTTTTCAACATCCCACTTAATTGCACCTGCGCCCAAAACATCGTTATATATATAAAAATGTGTTAAAAACACAGTGTTTTCGTCATAATCGTAAAATTTCAAAATGTCGTTCAGCAAATAAACTCCATAGGCGGATTGATGGCTGTAAGCATAAAGTTCGTTATGATAACAGGTAGTCACATCCAATACTTCTATGGACATGCTCGGTGAATAAACCGTGCTGCCTTTGTCATTCAAGTCGATGCTGTATGTACCTAAATAGGTAGGATCGATACTTGTAAAATTCTGTACAATCAGCAATATCGGGATTACAAAAGCAGCAATCTCGGTATGATTAACCTTTGTTGCCTTGAGAAGAGAGAATGCAAACGCTGCAATTATCGAATAGAAAAACACTACCAACTGGTTGTATCTCGGACATGGAGTAGAAATAAAAAACACACAAATAAAAAGAACGTAGACAGCGAAAGACACACCACAGGAAATTAAACTGCTTCTGTCACATTTCACTTTAGGCATCTTTCGATTCCAAAGATAGATTGCAATCATAAACAATATCCAAAAACACCAGAAAAAATTGGATACGAATGTCTGCTTCAAATGCAATGTCGTATTGTCAATCCTGAATCCGAAATTATTAATCATTCCGGATCCGGTAGTTTCAGAATATCCGGGATAATACCATACTCCGGGTATCAGCAAAAACAATTCCGGAACCAATAACGGAATGAATTTCTTAAGAGGTAATACATTCTTAAGTCTGTCGGCAAAGCTCTTACCGTCACACTTAACAAGTTCATAAATAATATGTGTCCCTATTAATGAACCTACAATAATGATTCCGGTTTCAAGCGACAGATAGACCGCCAAAAGGAAAACACCTGTAAGGCAATAATTCTTCTTTACAAAATAGAAATATAGAACGAATATAACGTACAAGCTACAGTATAAGTACGGTCCGAATTCATAGCCCAAACCGCATATATACGGAGAAAACGCTCACCGATATTGCCGACAAAATTTCTGAAAGGTCCGGAAACATAAATCGAACTATTCTGTAAAGACAAAAATCTGCCAACAAAATCAAAAGACTTTGGACAATATATACTCCCTTCCAGCCGGCAAAAAACTGGCCTGGAAAAGCTACCGCAACTATCGAATGACCCGCATGAGTACCTAACCTAAAGCCATATATCACATCGTGCAAACTTAGTTTTTCAGGTCCCGTTATCCTATTAAATATGCTTAGAAAATCGCCATAGTACAGTGTTCCGTCCCAAAAAGGAACCGGTGTATAACTTACCGTCAAGAGAATAACTTCTATAAGCAAAACCACAATCAGCGGCAGGTATTTCTTCACACCAACTACCGTTCTCATAAGTCACCTTAATCTTTTAAATCTTCGCTTTGATTCTGATTCCGATAATCTTAAAAATGGTCTTCATATAACTTACCATAAACGGAATCAATCGACGCTTGGATTCTCCGTACAGTCTCTTGTTGAACGAAATCGGAGACTCCGCCAAACTGAAATTTTTCTTTCCGGTTACCGCTTTAATCTTAACCAGAACTTCCTCGAGCACGTCATAATTGACGCAGGTCAAATCCACTTTCCCCAACTGCTCCATGTTATATATTCTGAAGTTGGTAGATAAGTCCTTAGCCTTAATTCCCATTACAATCCCGAAAACGAAATTCAAAACATGTGACATCAACTGTGAGGACTTCTTGTCGGAAGTTTCGCCGCCTTTGGTATAACGGGAACCGATTACCACGTTATATCCTTCTTTATACTTCGCAACAATTGCAGGTATGTATTTTGGATCGTGCGAACCGTCGCTGTCCAACGCCAAAAGAGAATCTCCTTTGGCTACAGATATGCCTTTTTTGTAAGCTCCGCCGAATCCCGGCAACTCCTGGTTATAGTAATTGGCACCGTGTTCTTTGCAAACATCGGAGGTATCGTCGGTAGGTTCCTTGGTGTCGATTACGTTTATCTCGTAATCCTCCTGAACCTTACTCATCTGCTCTTTGATTTTCGGCAACAGAACTCTTAAATTGTCTGCTTCTTTATAAGCCAATAGCATTACACTGATCAAAAGAACACCCTCCCCCCTACTAGCAACAATATAATAGCAAATTTGCGGCATAAGATAAACAAAATATCTTCACTTTGAAGTCTGTCGGGACAATTCGGGGCATTTATCAATAATTTCAGTATCCCTTTTTGGTTTTTCTTCGTATAAACCGACATAGAAAGAATCTGAACGATTATTAAGGAGGCTCGACAATGACCAACAAACCATATATTGAAATTTTTTCCATAGAAGACGATCGGCTCGAAAACGTAAACGGCGGATGGACATCGGTTGACCAATACGACGTAAAACCGGGCCGCATCTACACCATATACTTCCCGATGCAGCACGGATGGGACGTAATGCCGTATGCAGGACGAAGCGGAAACACCTACAACATTTGTGTGTATGAGGTTTTCGAGGATGACGGAATTTTATGGGGTCTCTTCGGAACCAACCGCACTGTTCGCGGAATCGATATCGATAACGCTGAATACGTTGAAGTAAGAATCAATTGCAACAATGTTTACGAATTTGAGAGAGGAAACATCTGACGGGGTTGTCGGCAACCGGCAATTATTCATAGAAAGGAAAAGGTACAGATATGAACGAAGCAATCAGAGTTATTAACGATAAAGAATTGGAACAGGTAATAGGAGGCGGTGACTTTCTCTTCCAGGATGAGTGCAATGCAATAATCGCAGCTATCGAATCAACCCTGTATTTGATTTTCGAAGCCATCCGTCCAAGCTATAACTATAACGACGTCGGCGCGAACTTTATGTGTCTGATTCATGAATACGCAGAATATCACTTCCACGTTAACGGCAAAAACGAGAGCGAAGCGAAGTGCCAAGCAATCATCATAACATTGGAATATAACGGATTTTGTATGGACGAAATCAACGCTCTGCTTGATAACGAAGCGCGACGCAGAAACTATATTTAAAGGAGAACTACCATGAAAAACACAAAGCCTTCCGCATTAAGAAACAAAGATTTGAATGCCGTTACCGGCGGCTACTCCAACAAACCCAATGACTGCGGCGGTCCTGCAGATCAGTATAACGTAAAGGTATTTAATCAGTACTATTACCACTATACCGGCGGCGGTCACGACCAGTGGATTGTTATTACTATCGAGGCTGTTTACGAGAAGCCGAAATTCCTGTGGACAACCGAACGATTCGCAGTTGTCAGATATGAGAACGGTATGCAGGGCGAGCTCCCGCTCGACACAGGCGATGTTTACTACATTTGCGCCTGAAATCGAAGAAGCAGCACGCAGTAATGGATGTAAGTCAAAATTCACACTTACATCAAGGTCTGCTCGTTAATAATCAAGTGGAATTCAAGATTTAAGAAGCGTGCCGCCTTGCGGCAAAGAATCATACGCTCCATAAATATTTCAAAATATTCTCCTATCTCACCAAATCTTGTATCGATTTCAAGCTTCAGCTTGATAGCCGTATGTTCCAGATTAATCTTCAGCTGTGAGTTTTTGACGGAATAATTAACCCTGTCATGAATATCATAATTCTGTTCCTTATCCTGTACGCGATTTCTTCTTACATCTGATTTGTCGGCAATTATAAGTGCCGCTGCAAGCTCGCTTACGGGTACACCGAAGCCCTCATCATGATTACCTATGGCACGAACTATAGGAGCAATGTCCTCAGCAGGAACACCCATTTTATCCAGAAGATAGAACGTCATCAAAGCCCCGGATTGACTGTGATCGACGCGGTTTATCGTGTTTCCGAGGTCGTGCATCCACGCGGCAGTAAGGCCGAGATCGATTGTATGATCATCCGAGCCCAATGTCTCCAAAATATAGCCGGTTCTTTCCGCAACCATTCCGATGTGCGCAAAACTGTGCTCCGTATAGCCCATCGCATACATCGACTTGTTCTGTTCTTCTATATAAACATTAATATCATGATCATTTCTGATTCTGTTATAAAGTGGAAATCTCTTTTCATCTTCCGAAAACGCTGTATTCATAATTATCATCCTTCCTTTGTTACTATCAAAAACTGATCTAATCTTTTACTAATACATTATTGGCATCCTGTAAACTATCAGAAGAATAATGTATCTTTTTCTCTATTATTAGCTCATCTACACAGGTTCTAAATGTTTTTGAAGTATTACCTGAATATCCTAATCGTTTATATAATTCATTCGCCGATAAACTTTCGTCAGACAACAGCTGAAGTATACACTCTTTTATCTGTTCTTTTGTTCTACGCTTGCCAGTAGAAGTAGCTTTTCCATCATCTTTATTTGCAACTACTTCGCTCTTCAAAAACGTTTCGTGAATTGGAAGAATAACAGAGAAGAAAGATCTTTCTTCATCAGTAAGCAACAATGGTAACGGAGAGCCATTTTCTTTAATTGCTTTTATTGCGGTTGGTATTCCGGTATTTCTTCCTTCTATAAGATGTAACTCCTTTAAGAAATCACCTATTCTTCGATTTCTATATCTTCTAGTTCTCATTTGATATCTGCTTATATCTATATCAGAAATCGATCTGTCTGGTCCGGGTGTACTAGTAATCTCTATCTTGTCAGCTTCTATGCGCACAGTAACTGGTTCATGTATTTGATAAGACTTATGATATATAGCATTTGAAAGAAACTCTTCAATTGCCTCATAACTAAAATTTTTGACTCTTACCGCCTCAGCCTGATCTGCAATTTTAAAAGTTTTCTCAGCGATTACATTGTTCTTAATGTAATTTAATGCACTTTGTAATTGTTCATCTATTGGGCCAGTAAAAATACGCTCTTCCATTCCCTGTCCTGTTGGATCAGGAATATTAACTACTTCTATCTGACTATATGGAAAAAATTTCTCAGGATGATCATTAAAGAACAACAATCCCACATTTAATGGTTTGTAATATTCTGATGGACCATCTGCTATTCTTAAATCTCTTGCTAAATGCTCTGTATCCTTATTATCAATATCATCAAGCAAACTACTGCCCACATTTTGCAAATAGTTTTTAATAATAGGATATTTTAAATCCTTCATATCTGCCTTAGGATTTATCCTGTCATCAAACGGAACATTATGTGATAATGACATCAATTCTTTAACATCAATATCTGTCGCTTCAATAGTACTTGATAGTTTTCTTATATAGTAAATCTTCTCGCTATTTTTAGATGTTGGAATTTTAGGACAAGCATATGGTCTTTCAAATCCACCAGGACACCACACTAATAAAAGAGTTTTACCATCAAAACTAACCGGTTCACATTGTGGAATATACGCAGGCTTAAGATACTTACAATACTTGAGCAATTCCTTTTGTATTTTATCTGCGGATTGTGGATCGATTCCCTTTACAGGTCGAACAACTTTTCCATTCTTTTCGTCAGCACCAATAACAATATAGCCACCACCCCAATTATCTATATCATTAGCAAATGCACTTATTGTTTTTAAAGTTGTATCTGGATTCCAACCTTCCTTAAATTCAATCCTTGCCCATTCTACTGTATTTTCAGTTAATAGTTTTTCTACAGTAATAGGAATTGCCATATTAACCTCCCATGTTGCTTACGACTTACTTACGACTTACTTACGACTTATTGTAAAATCGTAAGCAATGGAAATCAACAGGTTACATAGAAAAACACAAACAATACATATTGTATCTATATCGTCTATTAGGTACTATATAGCAGTTAAAATCTAATTATTCCATTTATTCCGTGTGGTTTTCAGGGAATTTTTGACATCAATCATTTAGTTGGTTATTATGTTCCATCCCTAAGAACTTCTAAATACTCTTGATATATAAAAACTCTATTTCGTGAAGCATTTGTTTGTTCACTCAATATACCTAATTCTACCATTTTAGTTATGGCAGAAGAAGCTGTATTGTAACTAATCTCAAGATCTTTCGCGGTTTTCTTGATATCAATTATTGGATGATTCTCTATATAATTAAACACAAGTCTTATATTATCCTTTGCTCGTTTAGCAACAGGTAATTTATTCATATTTGATGTATGCAGCTCATCTAAAACTCTGATGGTTTTTTCGGAATCAAGTGCCGCAGCTGTCATTGCATCTAAAAAGAACTTTATCCATTGCTCATAATTTCCAGTTCTTCGAACTTCCGAAATACGATCATAATACTCTATTTGATTCTTCTTTAAAAAATACGATACATAAATAACAGGTTTCGAAAGTAATCCTTTTTCCATAAGATAAAGTAAAATCAACAATCTGCCTACTCTTCCATTTCCATCTAAAAATGGATGAATTGTTTCAAACTGATAATGAATCAATGCTGCTTGAATTAGTGGATCATAATCTTCGGCCTCATTGATATACTTCTCTAATGAACTCATAGCTTCAATCATATCATCAACATTTGGTGGTATATATCGAGCTTCCTTTAATGAACAATTGGCTGGACCAATCCAATTTTGAGATCTTCTAAATTCACCCGGATTTTTATCTTCTCCACGTACACCATTCATTAGACGACTATGAATTTCCCTTAATAGGCGATTGCATAATGGCAATGTTTTCAGCCTTTCAATTGAATATTTGCACGCATCAACGTAGTTAATAACATCAGCTACATCTAAATTGACGTTATTTGTTATATCAGAATCAAATACATCAACTAATGTACATTGAGTACCTTCAATTTGAGATGAAATAAGTGCCTCTTTCACTATATATTTGGATAAAAACATGTCAACATTTGGTACTAGTTTTGACGCAGTGTTTAAACTAGATAAAGCTTTATTTGCTTCAATAAGTTTTTTTATAAATTCGCTGTCCATTTCCAGTTCTGGCTGAGGAGGCAAAGCTGATGGTTTAAAAGATTTATACAAGGACTCTCCCTGTAAATTATTTACTAAACAGCCTGAACGCATTTCACACCTCTATTTGAAATATAAACTAATAATCCAATGCTATATTTCAAATTATACGGACTTTTTGAAATAAGTCCAGCCTATCAGCATTTATATTTCAATATACATTGCGGACTTAATAAGACTCGTAGATAGGGTATAACAACAAATAACCAATTACATCTATTGATGTTTTTGATAAAAAGAAATCACATAAACTACGCCAATAGTCTAAGCGCTTCCAAGTGAATGATACTTATATTATTAGTATCAAGGATGGAAAAGAATCAGTATATAAAAAGTTACTCTGATGCAGCTATCATAATTCTTACAAACTAAAAGGTGCTGTCTCAAATTCCGCGAAGTCTGCTTATAGTATAGATTTGACAGAATTTCATTTTCTATACTACATTTAAGAAAAGCGTATAGAAAGGCGCGAAAGTATCTCATCTATACGCCTTTTTGAAGAATCGACACTTTATTA
>JAZLML010000031.1:0-30186 GCA_045598625.1 Saccharofermentans sp. | reverse complement strand
GTTACATCATTGACGTTTCCGTGTGTCTCGTTCTCATAGAAATCTGACCAAAAGCCTCCGCCGTTAACGTTCTCCAAATCTTTCTCATCAAGAACTTCGATATCTGCCTTGACCTTAGAATCCTTTACCTCTTCCGCTTTCGTAATTGCTTCCTGAAGCTCCTCTTTAGTTGCCTCGATACCCGCATCATCAAGAACCTTCAAGGCCTCCTCAATCGTAACGGTATCCTTAATCTTCAACATGATTTCCGTTCTCTTTGCCTCATCCAATTTTGCAAATTTTTCATCAAGTGCCATATTAGTCTCCTTCCTCTAATCCCGAACCGTGATTAATAGTTTTTATATGTGAAATAAGCGACTTATTCATCTCTTATACTATTATATATGAATCATTTCGCGAGAAGGCTACAAAAATCACCCGCCCCGCCGGACAAGCTTTTTCAGAATAGCTTTATCGAGCTTACAGGCTCCGCGAAAGGTCCCGGCAATACGCTCGCCCCGCGCTTGGCTCCTGCGAAGTCGCAATCGAAAACGATGTCCGTTCCGTCCGGGTTTTCGAACCGCTGCTCCGGCTCAAAAGCTTTTCCCAGTGTGTCCGTCTCAATGAGCGCGGAAGCAAAACCCTTTATGTAATCGTAAACGTTGGTCTTGAAGATGAATTTGCCGTCCGCCTCCTCGACGTCCGCATAAACGTCGTCGGCCTCAGGCACAGAAATGAAGTTCTTCTCCTTGTTCCAGGCCTTGGCGCCCGCGATATAGGCGTTGCCCTCCGACCAAACCGGCAGCGAGCGGAAATGATAAACGCTCAATTTCTGCATGTCCGGGGTCTCATTGTCGAGCTCGAACCACTTAATCCACTCGTCATAAGTCACATACTCATCGAAAACATTCGTGCCGACGGTACGGTTCTCGGAAAAATACTTCTCCTCGCTGTCGCTTCGTACCACCACGTCCTCCGACGGCCACTTCTGCAGGAAAATGTTGTTATAGAACCTGTCATCGCCGTGAAGAATTGTCATAAATCCCATAACCTCGGTCCTGTGCGGAATGTGATACGGCGTATACCTCTGACGCAAAACGCCCTCGGTAATCCAGTCGCAGCCCTCCCCGACGGAAGTAAACGAACCGCAGATAAGGTTATGCACCATCGCCACGCCCTCGGTCGCCATTCTAAGCGATACGTCCGACAGCAAAATGTTGTTATCGATAAGCGTCGGTCCGTGTCCCACCTCAACGAAAATATCCTGGCTCATCATGCCGCCCGGCAGTGCTTTCGCGAAGTCCGGCTTCTGATTGTTAAAAAGCAAATTTCCCGTGATTCTCGTTCCCTGCGCCTCCCAGTCAGTCCAAATTCCCATCGTACTGTCATGGATAACATTACGTCTCATGATGACGTCAATCGCCGCATGCAGCTTGATGCCCGAAATCTCAGCGCCTCCGAGCTCCATCATATTATTGATGTGGTGAATATGGTTGTCCTCGATAATCGAGAAAACCGCGCCCATTCTGCCGATGATGCCGCCCTGCTCGCAGTGGTGAATATTGTTGCGGCGAATGATGTGACTACCGATGGTCTCCTTCATCCAGCCGTGATACTGCCCGCGGCAAACCGCGTCGCGCTCCATCTGCGTCGGGCTCTTAACGTGCTTATATGTGAAATAGTGGTCGTTGTCCGGGTCCAAATACTTGCCGAGACCGATGCCCGAGCACTTGCTGTTCGAGATGTCGCAGTCCTCGATAATCCAGCCCTTCGACCAGTGCGGTCCCACCATGCAGTTCTGGTAAGCAGCCGGCGGCGCCCAGTTGGTTGCGGCCTTCGTGATCGTAAACCCGCTCACCGTAATGTAGCCGATGCCCGTTTTCGACGGCACGAAAACCTGCTCCCTCACATTCATCTCTACGTTCTCCTCGTTCGGATTCTTCCCCATGAAATTCGCATAGAAAACCGTGCACTCGCCGTCCTGCTCCGCGTACCACTTAAGCCTCGAGGCCTCCGGCTCCCACGAGCACTCATACACCTCGCCCCTGACGCACTCCTCAATCGAAGCCGCCTCATAAAGCATCTTATCGTTCAAATAAATCGCGCCCGTGTGCTTCGTCTTCCCCGCGAAATACCAGTCGCCGTACACATACGTCGTATACGGATTAAACTCTCCGAAAACCCTATTCTCACGCCTCGCGGTCCACACATCTCCCTCATACAGCGTCCATCCCGTCAACCTCTCGGCGCCCGTAATCACAGCCTTGAGCGGCTCAACCGACCTATACGTGATGCGCGCGTCCTCTCTGCCCGCATTAACCGGATCGACATACTCCCTGTAAACGCCCGGCGCCACCAAAACCTCATCTCCGGCCACCGCAACCTTCGCCGCCTCCGAAATCGTCCTGAACGGACTTTCCTTGGCGCCTGTACCCTCAGCACCCGCAAAACCAGCATCAACATAATAAATCATCTTCTCTCACCGCCTTTTCATTCGAAGTCTCCCTATATTCTAAATTTTTCCGCCCGAATTTAACAGATACCCCCGGCAATATTTTGCCTTCTCTCCTCGCACCTCACCCCAGCCCGCCGCTCACACATCGCCCCTGCCCGCATCTCGCACATCGCTCCTGCCCGCATCTCGCACATCGCCCCTGCCCGTATCTCGCACATCGCCCCTTCCCGCAGTCCTTCTTTTTGTGCAGCCGCCGACACAAGTCTTTCTTTCTGTGCAGCCGCCGACGCAAGTCCGTTTTGCAAACTAATCTGCAAAAAACCGCCGAAAACTTATAAGAACACTTGTAAACAGAGGCGATTTCCAAGCAAAACCGCATGTTTTTCGGCAAAAACTTGTAAGAATGCTTGCACACTTTAAAGGCGCAACAAAACCCGCAACAAAATCGCAAAAAAGTTGCTAGATCTGTTGCGATTCCCCGATTTGCAACAAAACCCGCAACAAAAACGCAAAAATGTTGCTAGATCTGTTGCGATTCCCCAATTTGCAACAAAACCCGCAACAAAAACGCAAAAATGTTGCTGGATCTGTTGCGATTCCTCGATTTGCAACAAAACCCGCAACAAAAACGCCAAAATGTTGCTGAATCTGTTGCGCAGACAAGTTCGCAGACAAGTTCGCAAACAAGTTCGCAGACAAGTTCGCAGACAAGTCCTCAGACAAAGTAAGAAAAAAGTTGCAGAATCTGCTGAAAAACATCGATTTGCGGACAAGTCTGCAGACAAAGCAATGAAAAATCTGCAGAATCTGCTGAAAGAACCGAAGACACACTTCGCGGGAATGCCGCCTATTGCATTATTTCAGGATCTATTGCATTACTGAAGCGCCTGTTTTCACTGCCTCAGCGCCCTATTTTGCACTGCCTCAGCGCCTATTGCATAATATCGCGGATTTTTCCGACTTCGCGGCGGAAGTCGTCAGGACTCATGGTCTTGCGAATCTCCTTCAAAGCCTTTTCGATTGCGCGCGCCTCGCTCGGCTCCATGTCAAAGCACTCGTCGCTGATTCTAAGGCTCAGGTAGGACCAGACCTCCTTCATCTTAAAGAGCGCGTCCTTCGGGCCCAAAGCCTCGACGTATCTGTCGCTTAAGGCCTGCTCAAAAAGCCACAACTTGGCGTCCGTTTCTGCGGGCTCGGAGCCCCTAATCTTCTCGAAAACACCCGGGTCGGCAACTGCGCCGCGCCCTATCATGACAGCCGAAACGCCCGGAAATTCACGCAAAATGCGCTCGCAGTCCGCGGCGCTTTTGACGTCGCCGTTGTAGCAAACCGGAATTTTCAAAGTTGAAAGTGCGTCCCTGAAAATGTTGTAGTCTATCGGCCCCTTGTAGCCGTCGATTTTGAGGCGCGGGTGGATGATGAGCTCCTTGATCGGGTGCGCCGCAAAAATCTCAGCGAGCGCCGCGAACTCCTCGGGATTTGACACGCCGATTCGCGTTTTAATCGAAATATCAACGTCGCACTTCGCAAAAATCGAGCCCAAAAACTCCGCCAGCCGGTCGGGCACTGCGAGGAACCCCGAGCCTTTGCGCTTCTTGAAAACCGTGTTGGACGGGCACCCCAAGTTGAGGTTCACCTCGTCGTAGCCCAGCGACTTGAAGTGATGCGCAGTCGCAATGAACGCCTCCGCATCGTTGGTCAGAAGTTGAGGCACAACTCGAAAACTCCCTGCGAGGTTGTTTTCGGGCGCGAATTCTTTCACATCGCGGGTCCTGAACTGAAGGTTGGCGTCGGGATAAATGAACGGCGTGAAGCACGCATCGACCCCACCGTAAAACTCGGCGAAAACGCTCCTGAAAACATACCCCGTCACTTCCTCGAGAGGTGCGAGATAAAGTTTCGTTCGCAAGTCAATGCTATTTCCCATAAAACGCCTCCTTGTGCCCCTTCAAACGTGCATATTTATTACGTTACAGTATCGCATTTTTACACAAAACTTGCTATTATTCTAGGGATGGGATATATGAAATCACACATTGAAAGGGAAAATGATGGAAGAAAACAAAAACTTATTCGGAGATGACAGTTACGACTTCTCGACTGTCTCAAATAAGGCTCACCCAAATCTGAGCTTTCAGTCGAGTACCGTCAATTCGGCTCCGCAACAACCTGCATTTCAGCAGCCAATGCCAAACAGCAATTTCGGCGGCAGCATTTTCAACGAGGATGAATACGAAGCAATCGATATCGGAACTTTTGTCGACAATCGTTCCGTAATCCCGGGACAGCACACAGTCGGGCGACCGGTTCAACAACAGCCTGCGTTCCAACCGCAGCAGCAGCCTTACAATGCTCAGCGCCCGTACAATGCTCAACAACCGACATATTATCCGCCTAACGGTCGCCCGGCGCAGCAGCCGATGCAGCAGCCGATGCAGCAACCGTACTATACGCAGTCACCGTACTATACGCAGCAACCGCCTTGCCAGCCAATGCAGCAGACCGCGTATTACGGACAGCAAATGCAGCAGACGGCGTATTACGGACAGCAAACGCAGTATGCCAACGGATATCCTATGGCACAGACAAGCAGTTTCCCGATGATGGATCCGGCTTACTGTCGAGCTATGGAAATTCGCAATAAAGTAAGACGCATCTATAATATGTCGTTTTTCGGATTCTTTATTCAGTTTATTATCGCAAGCGGAATTTCAGTCGTTGCCATTGTTGTCGCAATGGTTGTTTTCGGGATCGAGAATTCGATGAACAATTTGACAGCACTTCTTATGCCTATTTCGGCGATAAGCTATGTGCCTGCCAATATCATTGCGTCCGTCATAATGAACAAAAAAGCCGGTCAGGGTAATTTGAAGTTCAGAAACTTCTTTCACAAACCACATTTCAGCGGTTTTTCGTTCGTCCTTGCGCTGCTGGCAACACTTGCGATACAGACCTCTTTCTCGACACTTTGGACCGCTATCGGCGATTTGGGCGGTAACGGCAGAGGTTCCTTCACGGATGCACTCGGCATGAATGACGGGTTCCCGGTTTTGGCGATGATCTCGATTCTTTACACGACCGTTTTCGCGCCGGTATTTGAGGAGATTTTGTGCAGAGGCTCTTTCCTGGGCGCTATGGGTTCCGTCAAGAAAAAGTTTGCAGTCATCATGTCGGCTCTTATGTTCGGCCTGATGCACGGAAACATTCAGCAGTGTCTGAATGCTTTCCTCGTAGGACTTATACTCGGCGTCGTGGCCTGCAAGTCCAAATCCATAATTCTCGGCATTGTGCTTCATATGTGTCTCAACTGCCATGCGTTCCTGCTGGAGTTCATCCAGTCTGAATTGCCGGAACCGCTCATATATATTTATGCTGCGATATTCCTGGCAGTAGGAATTCCGGCTATACTCATTTTCTTCAAGCGTGAGGGACGCCTTGAAGAGGACGATACGCATTCGCCGGAAATGGTTCTCGATCTCGAGCCTGCCGAGCGCAAGCTCTACACCAGAAGAGTTCTCAACTCATGTCCTTGGTACTGGATTGTGTTTATCTTCTACGTAGCACAGGTTGGCGGCACAATTGCTTCTTCAATTTTGGGCATTTAAATCGTATTAACGATTTGATGAAATAAAGGGGAAAATAGAATGATATATTATTGCGACTCGTGCGGCGGTCCGCTCAAGTTTGACGTTGAGTCCGGTAACATGTGCTGCGACTATTGCGGCATAAGTTTTAATCCGGAACAATTGAAAACGCTTAAGACCGAAGAATTATCCGAAGCGGAAAGCGACTCGCCGTTCATACCGCTTTCGGAGCGCCGCGGCAGCCTAAGACCGGGGGTAGATCCGAACAACAAGAACATCATCGACTTAAACGTCAAACGCACTTTAAGTCAGATGAAGCGTCCGGCTCAGAAAAGCAATGAGATTGAGATCAATGTTTGCACCTGCAATTCCTGCGGTGCCACACTTTACTATATCGACAAGGAATTCACTAGCCGCTGTGCTTACTGCGGTAACATGACCGTGTCCTTCGAGCGTATCGATACGATGGGACGTCCGGACAGCATCATCCCGTTTAAGGTTTCCAAGGAGCAGGCCGAGACCGCCATCAAGAAGCGTATCAGTGCCATGCCTTTCGCACGTAATGCCATTCGACATTTTAAGACCGACGATATTCAGGGCGTTTATGTGCCGTACCGACTTTTCGATGTGCTTTTGAACATTGATA
Organism: Saccharofermentans sp.; assembly: GCA_045598625.1. Classification (GTDB taxonomy): domain Bacteria; phylum Bacillota; class Clostridia; order Saccharofermentanales; family Saccharofermentanaceae; genus Saccharofermentans. The sequence goes on along the minus strand of JAZLML010000031.1, from coordinate 23,522 downwards.
TGACGGGACTCGAGCGCGAAAACAATCGCTTCTACACATACGACGGAAGTGCCATGTTAAACGAGATTTTGATTGATTCGTCGCCTTCGATTCCTGACACCACGAGTTCTTTGCTTGAGCCGTTCGATTTGTCGCAGAAGGTCGCTTTCGACCCGATTTACCTTACAGGTTTTGCAGCCGATGCCAAGGCCGATGACGATGACCTCGTTGACGATACCAAGTCCGGCTTTATGCGCATCTATAACAAGTACATCAACAAGAATCGCCCTGACGATTTGATCTGCGAGGATCGAACCGATTTCCAAATCAAGAACTACGAAGAGCTTCTTCTTCCGGTGTGGTTTCTCACGTTCAGCGAGAAAATTAAGGGTAAGGACGTCTCCTACACAATCCTTTTAAACGGCCAGACAGGCAAAATCGTAGGTGCTGTTCCGTTCTCCAAAGCCAAGTACTATCTGCTTATGGCAATCATGGCCGTAATCGCCACCGCCGTAGTAATGGTGCTCCCTATCAGCGCCAACTTAAGTCAGTACTTTAATTCCGGATTCGATAATCCGTTCTGGGTAGGATATGTGGCATTCTTCTGCTTCCTGTTCCTGTCGCTGCCGGGCATTTTCGCGCTCGATAAGCTTCGTGCGGCCGTTGACAGAACACAATCAGAGAAGGTGCTTAAATTCTTGGGAAAGAGGAGGAACAGTCAGTAATGGAACTTAAAGTCGTAGTAATTTGTGCATTCCTCGTTATCGTATATAACGTTTTCGGAATCTTCGTTCGCATCAAAAACAGCGTAAACGATAAGCCGGTCGATATGAAATCCCACATAGTTATCTCGAAACAGTTTTCCAAGAACTATGTTAAATACGAGGAGCTTCCGCCTGAACTTCAGGCGAAATACCGTCCGTTCGCCAACTCAAAGTAACGGATCAAGCTATCAGTAAAAACTTGTACAAAATACAGGCAGCCTCTTACGAACCAAACGTTTGAGACTGCCTTCTATATTTCTTTATTCTATTTTGTTCTTCATCCGGGATTTGTTTCCCGCGAAGGACCTTCTTCATTTGACCTTCTGCATTAGACCTTCCGCATTAGGCCTTTCTATGCTCGACCTTTTATATTACATACCGAGAAGCCAATCAAGCTCTTCATACATACGATCCGGAAGTTTACTGATTGAGCAATCAAGTTCATCCATGCAATCTTCCACGTACTGATCGCCGTTCTGATATGCAAGGTTGAGCACCAACTCCAGGTAAGCCCTGATGAAGTCCTCATTATCCTCGAAACAGAACTCGCCGTCATCAAGAATCATCGTAAATTCAAACTCGAACTCCTCGTGGTCAAACTCGAAAACATAAGTAAACGTGTACTCGTCGGCTACACTCTTCATGTGCCTGCTGTCGCATTTTACGTCTTCAATGAAATCATCGAAATCAATGTACGAAGGCAGGTTGCCCATCGCCGTTTCCAAAATATCCTCGTTGTTGTCAAAATTCTTATCATCTTCGTTCAAGTATTTAGCGACCTTCTTTGTTCTGAAATTCATGCAATCCTCAATAAGGTCGTCCATCTCCTCCATATACTCGGCATTTCGTCCGCCGAATCCCGAAAGCCCCGGAATTCCCAAACATCCGGTAGAAAAAACAGCCATTGCACCGATTACGGCCGAAGCCAAAATTACTTTAACAAAATTCTTCATAGTTCTCTCCTCTTATATATGTACAAATTTCATCTCAGCGCCGTTCCCCCGTCCGGGCCGGCGTTTGTCATTTTGTGTTATTAGTAGTTTGTTACTAACAGTTGTATATTATCACTTTTTTTCCCCGCTGCAACCCCTTTTCGAAAATGCACTATTTTTGCCGCAAATAGTTTGAGTGTCAAACTAATCGTTCGGCACTCAAAAAAACACTCATATGTTCTTGTTTTCGAATCGCTCCTGAAAAACCATAATTTTCGTGAGAAATCGAATTTTTTATGGTTGATTCAAACCACAACGACAAATTACTTTTACTAAATAAACAAGGAATTTGTATCAGCCCGCAAAACTCTCGAAAATAACCATAATTGTTGGCATTTTCGAGACTTTTTATGGTTTTTTGGACGGCAAAACTCAAAAAAGTTTGAGAAACGCCCATAAAAAACGCCTAAAAGCATAAAAATTATGGTTTTTCGCCCATTTATCGGATTGCGGACGATTGCGGACGATTGCGATCGATTGCGGTCGATTACGTCGAATTGCAATTCCCAAGAAACAGTGAAGAACCGTATTGTTCACCCAAAAATCAGAATTCCGAGAAAGCCTCAGGGAGCAAATCGCCCAGGCGGTACTCGCTTATGTTGCCGTCCCCGTCGCAGGTTATAACATTCAAATCGGAACCCGCGTACTCCAACAGGAACTGTCTGCAATATCCGCACGGCAAAGTTTTCGCGAACGGAGCGGATTTATCGTCGATACGTTTTCCGACAATTGCAACCGCCTCGAAATCAAGCGGCTTAACACCGTCAGCCATGGCACTCACGGCGCCCGTTCTTTCGGCGCATATGGACTGAATTCCGAAGTTCTCAACGTTGAAACCGGTGTAGATTTTGGATGAAGCTTTGGTAAGGAAAGCCGCGCCCACGGTAAAATGCGAATATCCGCAACATGGATTTCTTAAAGCAATTTCGCGGGCCGCATCCAGCAATTTACTCTTGTCGGTAAGGTTCATATACTTTCCTCCGAATATTTCTCCGGTATAATTCTCCGAAATTCTCCTCAGGTGTCTTCCCTTTTCAGTCTTGAAATGCTCCTTGTTGTGAGTATTATTCTCCGGAGATTTTCTCCGGTATTTTCCCCCGAAAGTCTCTCCGCGCATATTGAAACTGTCTTCAAAACACCCTTTGGCGCTTGCTTTAAATCACGACATGTTGTCGCCTTCGTACTGCCAAACAATCGTGTACTCGGTGTTCGAAAGCGAAGCAATACTGTCGATGTAGTTCTCAATCAAATCTCTCGCACGATTCTGCGCGGTAATAAGAAGCATATCGTCGTTCATTATATCTTCGCGAAGCTCGCCCACGGACTGATCGACAGCTGTCGAATAATCGTTGGCGGTAATCTCGTTTGGATTTTGGTGCATCAAATCAACACAGTCCGGACTCTCCGTTATCACGTAGGAATTTGAATCTGCGGTAATGTCACCGATGATGGTAGCTTCCGGCATCGTGATGTAAATCGTATCGCCGTCAATCACCATATCCACATCGTTAACGTTGATGCCGATTCGAGCGGTGGCCGTATACTCGACCCAAAAATCTCGATCGGATTCGCCCAGGTGCAACGCTCCGGTGCCTGCTGGCTTTGTTGCCTGCGCAACGTTATGGAAATAGCACTCGAGGGTCGCAAGCTCGCAGATGGCATGCACCTGTGAAAGCTCCGGTGCGGCAAGAAGGTCAGGTTCGGTCTCGGTCGGTTGGGTAGTCTCAATCGGCTTTGTCGGACGCACCTTGCTCGGTTCCGTAACCTCGGGTTCTTCTTCCTTTTTGGAGCAGGCACTCAAAGCGAAAACGTTCAACAGAAGGCTAAATGCCAATATCGAAGTCAAAATTTTCTTCATAGCGCACCTCCTCACTTCCACTCGATAACGAGGGTGTACTCAGGGTAGAATGTCTCAACCAAAGGCTTCGTCAACGCCTCAACCTCGTACACGGTATTTGTTCTGGCAGCTTCCCAAATGGCCTCGTCGCCCTCTACCTTCTGCGCCAAATCCTCTTCGCAAAGCTGCTGAGATGTTACGAAAGCCGATGACTCATCGTATCCCTGCTGCTCGAAAATATAACGCATGCTGCCGGCAACCACCGTAGGTTCTCCCTGAATCTCAACATCCGGGAGATAAATCGTCACGGTCATGTTGGTCTCGTCGATTTCCTCCTCAATATCCTTCATATTGATTCCGAAGCTGACGGTGCCCTCATAAGCGATATGGTAAACGGCCTCATTCGTCGCCGTATTATAAACATGGCACACGGCGTTATAGTTGTACTGCAATGTCGACAAATCGTTGATTCCTACAATGTCCGCAAGCTTAATGCTTGTCACAGCCTCAACTGTTCCCTCGGATCCGATTATGTCCTCATTCACAAAATCCTTCGTCTTGGACTCCAGCGTATCGAGACCGTTGCTCAATCCGTTAACGGCTTCTTCTGCCAAGTTTCTGTCCTTGAGATTATTAACCACTACCAGCACAACTACGGTCACGAAAATAATCGTCACGCAAACTGCTGCGATTGCTATGTATTTCCACTTCTTTTCCGGCGGCTGATAATTCTGATACTTATTCTTTTGTCTCATCAATAATCCCTCCTGTCTTTAGGCGGTCGGGAGCCTTCCCTTTCAACCATATTTTATATGTTTTTCATCGAGAAAAGGTAAACAATGTATGAATTTTAACTTCCCCAAAAGCGCGAAATATGCGCCGTTATTTCGTTTTCGAGCACATCAGCCCTTCGCCATATCCATCGTCCGCGCCCTCGTGCTCCTATACATCGAAGGCGTCATCCCCATGTACTTTTTGAACATCTGACTGAAGTGGCTCTGCGACGAGAACGCCAGCTGCATCGCCAACTGCGACACCGACAGCTCAGTAAACTCGAGCATTTTCGCCGCCGTATCAATCTTCACCTTCATAACGTACTCGCTGAAGCTAAAGCCCGTCTCGCTCTTAAACAGCCTCGACAGATGCTCCGGGCTCACCCCGATCTGCCCTGCCACGTCGCTCTCCTTTATTCGCCCGTTCAAATGATCGTATATGTAATCCACGGCCGTGAGTATGTGCCTCGACTGTATCTTGTGGCTCAAAATCTCCTTCATCCTTTCAGTGTAATCCTCGCACATAATGTCATGCACATACGTAATATCCTCGAACTTCTTGAGCTTATCGACCTTGCGAATATAGATGTCGCTCAACCCGTACGCGGTCGCCACGTCCATCCCGCCCTCAATGCAAAACCTCGCAATCAGCGCCGTCGTGATAACAAAATGATACTTCAGATTCTGAAGCTTGCTTTCCGACAGCACGCCCAAGCCGCTCTTCTCGTGAAACGGCTCCTTGAGCGCCTCCCTAAGCTTCTCCGAATTCCCCTCCTTGATGAACGTATAGAACTCCATCTCCGGCACATACGGCGCATGAATAAAATCGTCGCGTGTAATGTATTCTCTGTACAAATCCTTCTGCATCATCGAAAACCTCCTCCCGGCCGCCGCTTTCAGCCGCCTCTTTCGGCCGCATCTTCCGGCGACCGCTTCCGTCCGCATCTTCCGGCGGCCGCTTCTGCCGTGCTCTGTCACAATCGGCCACCGCATCAAACGGCCGTCGCCTTAGGCGGCATCCGCCTCAAGCGGCCGATACCTCAAATGGCCGTTACCTCAAATGACCGATACCTCAAACGGCCGCCGCGTTTCTTTTACATCATATTTATTACCATAATATCATATTCTTGATATAGAGATGTTTTCGCGGATGATAAAAAGAACTTATCAACCCTGTAAGGAGATTACCCTATGAAAAAATTCATCTCTCTGTTTGTCGCAGGCAGCATGCTCCTAAGCCTTTCCGCCTGCGCCCAAACTAACGCAGTTACCCCGACCGGTACGACTTCCGCCCCGGAAGCCACCGCAACCGCAACCACCGCCGCGCCTGCCACGGAAGCCCCTGAAATAAGCGGCTATAACCTCCTCTGGCACGATGAATTCGACGGTGACACCCTGAACGAAGAAATCTGGACGCGCGAGCTTCGCGAGCCGGGCTGGACCAACAACGAGCTCCAGGCCTACACCGCATCCGACGAAAACATCTACGTCGAAAACGGCAGCCTCGTCTTAAGAGCACTCAAAACCGTCGACGAGAATGGTCACGCCAGCTACACCTCAGGCAAAGTCAACAGCCAAAACAAAGCCGACTTCATGTACGGCAAAGTTGTCGTTCGCGCCAAAGTTCCTGAAGGCCAAGGCCTCTGGCCGGCCGCTTGGATGATGCCGCAGGACGAGTCCTTCTACGGCCAGTGGCCTGAGTGCGGCGAAATCGACATCCTCGAAGTACTCGGCCATGACACCGCAACCGCTTACACCACCATCCACTACGGCCTTCCGCACGGCCAGCAGCAGGGCCTTTTAACTCTCGATGAGGGTTCCTTCTCCGAAGACTTCCACGAGTTCTCCGTAGAATGGGAGCCGGGCGAGATTCGCTTCTACGTCGACGACACCTTGACCCTCACCTGCAACGATTGGTTTACGGCCGACAGCGCCGGCTCCGAAGAGGACTACCCGGCACCTTTCAACCAGCCGTTTTTCGTGCAACTCAACCTCGCAGTAGGCGGAGACTGGCCCGGAAATCCTGACGACACAACAAACTTCGATGAAGCCAAATACCAAATCGACTACGTGCGCGTTTACCAGAAAGACGAGTACGACACGAACGTCACGAAGCCCGTTTTCGAGGCCCGCGAGCCTGACGACAGCGGCAACTTCGTCGTAAACGGCGACTTCTCCGACGCAACCATCGATCTCACAACCGACGAAGACTGGAACTTCCTCCTCTACAACGGCGGCGAGGGCGCAGCCGAAATCAGAGACAACATGATCGTCATCACATCCACAAACGAGGGCACCGTCGACTACTCCGTCCAGCTCGTTTTCTGGGACATCCCGTTCGAGCAGGGCAAGACCTACCGCGTCACCTTCGACGTCATGTCAGACGAGGAGCGCGACATCATCACCTGCGTTTCCGCGCCGTTCGTCGACTGGGTCCGCTATTACCCTGACACCCACATAACGGTCGGCACCGAATGGCAGACCGAAACCTACGAGTTCGAAATGACCGGCAAAACCGACCCACGCGGCCGCCTCGAATTCAACCTCGGCCACCTCGGCTCAACCGCAACCGTCTACATCACAAACGTCCGTGTCGAAGTCGTAGAATAAAAAATTCCAACTCTCCTCACTATATGTTTTTGGACCGCCTCACCCCACCGAGGCGGTTTTTTTATGTAAAACCGCAAGTTTTTGGGTTAAGACTTGTGAGAATACTTGCACAACTTGAAGGCCGCAACAAAAGTAGCAACAAAAACGCAAAAATGTTGCAGAATCTGTTGCGCAGACAAATCTGCAAGCTAAACGACAACCATCCAAATCAAAATAAAAGACGTACGAACCTGTAAAAGTTCGTACGCCCAGTTAATTTGGTTAATTTTGTTAATCTTTTAAATGCATCAGCCGTTGATTCTCTTGACTTCGGAGAAACCGGAACCCTTCTTGAACTTCATGTTGCAGTTCATTGCAGCGAGGGCATCGGATGGGTCAATGCGATCCATGTTGATGGATGCGAGACGCTCTTTGTTGATTTCAACGGAGAGGATTGTAACTTCGTCGTCATTACCTGTAGCAGGGTTCAAAACTGTGTCTACTGCGTGAACGTAGCAGGTGTCTACAGGAAGGAGTGCGAATGTGTCACGAGCTACGCGGATAGCGGTGCTGCAAACGTAGTCCTGGAGAAGGTCGAAGTAAGCTGTCTTGCTCAATTCTTTTTCGGAAACTTCGCCGGATGCAAGGAGAACAGGCTCGCTTGTCGGAACTACGTCTTCGGACTTAACGCAGAACTCGATGGACATGGAATCAGGAGAATCAGTGCCTACTTCGAAGTTGCTGCCGTACTCGAGCAAGTCTTCGAAAGGCTTCATCTCTTCAACTACTGCGAGATAAGCGTCGATGTCGCCGTCCAAAACCTTGGAGGAGAATTCGTTCAATGTCTTCCAGTCGTCGTATGCGTCTGTGCCTACCTTGATGCCTGCAGGAAGTTCGTCGTCACGGATGGATTTCCAGTTGATGGTATCGTCGCAGGTTCTGTGTACGTTCTTGATTGCCTCGCAATATTCCTGGAACTCGACGATCTGCTTGTCATCGGAAGCGGCCTTTGATGCCTTTGATGCCTTGGATGCTTTCTTCTCGGTAGCAGGTGCGGCCTTCTCTGTCTCGGCGATTTCAGCTGCTGAAGCCTTCTTTGCCTCTGCCTCGGCTTCTTCAGCCTTCTTGTCCTTCTTTTTTCCGAAAAGCTTTCCGAAAATAGTCTTTACGTTGGCACTCTTCGTGTAGTAAACGCCGGTGCCCGGAAGACCTACGGTAGTTGTGCTCTTACCGGTTGCGCTGATGGTCTGACGCAAGCCTTTTTTACCGAAGCTGAAGCTCGGGCCGCTCTTGCTCAGATTGATTTTCATGCCGTGTCCGAGTGAAATACTCTTTCTGAAATTTAATCCCATGTAAAAATCCCTCCTGGAAAATGTATTTGGCGCGTTTACTCTGAGTCCGTCGGGGGCTCGGTTACGCCGTATGCTTTTTTCTCTTCCTCAATAATATCATTTATCAATCCTTTATTAACAGATGTAATCTCGGATTCGTCGGCATACTCATCGAAAATTTCCGACTTCTCCTTAAGAATCGCGCGAACATGCTCGTCGATAGTGTTGTCGTTTAGGAGGCGGTGTACCATGACCGTCTTTGCCTGACCCATTCGATAGCATCGCGAGATTGCCTGGTTCTCGATTGAAGGCTTCCACTGCGGCTCGCAAAGGATGACCACGGAAGCACACTGTATGTTAAGGCCCACGCCGCCTGCGGTTATCTGACTCACGATAACGCTGCCGGCCGGGGCCTCGGAAAGTTTCTCGATTAAGGCTTGGCGGTTCTGCGAAGAGATGGAACCGTTAATTATGCCCACGCAGCGGTCGCCCAGGGCGGCAGCGATGCGCTCGATGGTGTTGAGGAAGAAGGAGAAAATAATGATTTTGCGATCGTCCTCGGCGGCCTCTTCGACGAGCTCGAGGATACGGTTGAGTTTGCCGGAATCTTCGTCCTTCTCGACGTTAAAGGAGACTTGGCGCATGGCGGAAATGTTGCTGTGCAAAAGTGCGTCCACGTAAAGCTTTTTCTCGGCTTCGGAAAGGGTGCACCACTCGTCGGTTTCAACTTTTTCCGGAAGCTCGGTGAGGACGTCCTCGCGAACGCGGCGCAGATAAACCGGGGCGATTTTGGTGCGGAAGGTGTCGGCCTTGACGATGGTACGAATGGAGCCGAGCTCCTCTGAGAGGGTCGGCCGAAGAAGACTTGTAAGGAAAATCATCTCGTCCACACGGTTTTCGAGCGGGGTGCCGGTCATGAGGAGGCAGTAGTCGGATGCGTCGATTACCTTGCGGATGGCGCGGGTGCGTGCGGCCTCCGGATTTTTGATGTAGTGAGCCTCGTCGACCGTCATCATGTCGATGGTCTTTATGCTCGTAATATCAAGTTTGGTGAGGCTTTCGTAGGTGGTTACCGCTACGCCGCCTTTTTCCTGCCACTCCTCGAAAAGCCGATCTCGCTTGGAACCGTAGATGACGGAAGGAACAAGTTTCGAATGCTGGGCAATTTCGCGGGCCCAGTTAACCATTACGCTTACGGGGCACACTACCAGGAAGCGTTGTTTGCCCTTGGCCGTGAGGTGAGCCATACATGCGATGGCCTGCATCGTCTTTCCCAAGCCCATCTCGTCGCCCAGCAAAACGCGCTGCTGATTGAGGATGTATTTCGTGCCGAACTCCTGATAGCTTCGCAATGTGGCGTTCATGAGGCTTAAGTCGAGCTCGATGGTGTTAAGTTCCGCGATTACTTCGGCCGGAAGATGGAAAACGTCTTCCTCGCTTTTGATGCGGTTTTTGCCGAGAAGTTTCTCCATCAGCGCGTAGAACGGCGCGGTGTTGGAATAGAAACTCTGAAGCGATTTCTCCTCCGTTACTTCTTCAACGGTATCGTTGGCAGCCTCGATTGCCGCGCGGGCCTTGGAAACGTAGTCGCTGTCGTAGATTTTGCGAAGAACCTGATACGAGGTGATTCGGGATTCTTTGTCCTTGGCGGAAGTGAAAAACCAGATGCCGCGTGTCAGGAGCTGGGCGTTCTTAAGATTGCCCCTTATGTCGGAATGAGTACCGGTGTAAAGAGGACGGACATCGTTAATAATCGGCTCAAGATGCATATATATGCAAAGATGATGGATGAAATCGACCGTATCGGGATTGGATTTAATCCTGTCATCGGTAAGCTTAACCTGAAGACCTTCGTTGATGTTGAACTTGATTTTGCTGACGGCGGCAGTTATTGCAAAGGCGTTTTTCTCGCCGATGCCCTCGATTTTGAGAAGGTCCTTCTCGCTTAGGGAAGAAACATCGTAGACTGTATTGAAGCCGGAGTTTTTGAGAGCCGAGACTTTGACTCCGGAAGAACCCAGATTTATGTCCTCAACCGGAATCGCTTTGAGATTCTCGTTGAGTTCGTCTTCGGTGATTATTTCGCGAAGTTCGCCGATGACTTTTCTGGTGCCTGCGAGCAAATCGAAAAGAGACGTCAAATAGTTGTCCGTATCGCGAAGCGTCTTTACGACCTGATTGACTTCGCCTTTGGGCGGACGGTTCTTTATATCGGGCTTGGAATTTGTCTTTGCCGCATTTTGTTTCTCGCTTTTATTCACTTACTGTGTTTCTCCGTTATTCCGTTTGTTGTTTGCTTCATTTAAGGTATTTATTCTATCTGATCTCTGTTCTCGAGCTTCACGGTGAAAATATTCACGTTCTTGATGGTTGCAACGGTCTCGTCCCTGTAGCAGAACTCCCAGCCGGAAACCGCGTCGCAGTTCATCGTGTCGATAATGACGGTTTTCTTGTTGCCTTTGGTCCAGATTTTCGGATTGCCTCCGAAATAGTCCTTGCCCTCCCAGGTCAAATTGCAGTACTCGAGGAGCGGGAATTCTATGAGGGTTCCCATTACCTTCTCGCTCGGATTTTTCGGGATGCGCTTGGACGTGATGCAGTATTCCTTGCCGTTTTTCTCGATGGTCATGCTGACGTCGTAGCCCTCGCCCAAAGTTGAGGCCAACATGGTAGGAATGTTGGAGAAATTGAACATCGCCTTGCGGTCGGTTCCGATTTTCTCCTTTAGCTTGGTGATACTGTCTTCGATGGTCTTAAGGAGCAATGCGTCGCCTGCGCTGATGGTCGTTGCCATGCGTTTTTTCAAGGCGTAGCGCGCAATGTTATAGAACTTCAGGGCCTCGTTCGGGTTTCTTTCGACACCGATTCCGTTATTAAATACATTTCCGACTCTGGCCGCCGCATCCGCGAATCTGCACGTAAAATCTCCCATGCAGAAATCCTCGTACGTATCCTCGAAAAGGGCCAGTATGATGCTTCGTGCAGCCCTGTCGCTCCTTACCACGCCGCGGCCCATGGTGTACATGTCGGCCACCTTGCATCTTGCGTCATCCTCGCCGCACAACGCAGCGACGGTATAGTAGTCGAAGGCCTTCTTGAAATTCGGCTCGCCCGCATAACCGTTATAGTAAATGTCGCCGAGGTAGTTTGCCGCCGTCGGATCCTCAGTCATGTTATAAAGCTTAAGAAACATTTCTTCTGCTTTCTCATAATCCTTCTCGAAAGCTTTGTTGCCCTCGAAATACGAGAAAGCGGCAACTCTAAAGGCATCCGGATGTCCGTGCTCCGCCAGGGCATTTACGAACTTGTTGTATAGCTTGGCAATCTTCGCCGACTCCTTATCGATGGAACTCGGATAGCCTACGTTATAAAGGAGAAGGACCATCATGTAGTCAGTATATTTGCGATCGCTCGGCGGAACTTCCTTATTGGTAAAATAGTATCCGATGGCGTCCTTAATCTCGGTGAAATCAAGCTTCGCGTCAGGACTAACTCTCTTCTCCTTGTAGCGACCGTACATTCTTCTGCACCAGTTGATGATGAAAAATGCCCAGTCGGAATCTTTGTCGTAAGTAATCTGCGCCTTCTTAACGCCCTTCTTGGTCATGCCCTCGACACCCAAAATATTGAGGTGTGTAAAAAAAGTATGGTAAATCGGCACGAACCAGTCGTGGGTGAACTGCTTATAGGTGACGCCTTTCTGATAGAGGTTTCCCATCGCAGCGAACAAGTCCTCAAGCGTGGTGTCATAACTGCTCTCGGAATAAACGAAAACCTCGTCCTGCTCAGCTATTTCTTCCATCGTGGCCTCGGCGCGCACCAATGTGCAAAGCTCGTCGGAATCCAAAAAGTATGCGTTTTCTTCCATAAGAACCACCCCGTATTTCGCAAAATTTGTTATTTCTGCCGTCTAAAAAACCCGACCGCAACACTTCAATAATTATATAATTTGAAGTACACTAAATAAATATTAAATCCCGTCAACATCGAAAATATTCGTAAAGGCGGTAAATTTTGATTCGGAGGTCGTCCAAGACACTATGAAATCAGCACTTAAATCCCGCGAATCCGGACTTAACATAATCATCGTCGGATGCGGTAAAGTCGGTATGAATCTTGTTGAGAAGCTTTCGCTTGAAGGTCACAACATAACAATCGTCGATAAGGAATCAAGCCATATCCTCGAGATTACAAATCTTTACGACGTAATGTCGGTAACCGGTAACGGCGCAAGCCTTCAGACGCTCACCGATGCAGGAATCGAGAACGCAGATTTATTAATCGCCGTAACAAATTCCGATGAACTTAATCTTCTCTGCTGCACCCTGGCAAAGCGCTTCAAGAAGTGCGCTGCCATCGCCCGAGTAAGAACTCCTGATTACAGTATCGAGTCCGCTTTCCTTAAGGATACTTTGGGACTTGCAATGATTATAAATCCTGAGCTTGAGGCAGCTCTCGAGATTTCGAGAATTCTTTGTCTCCCGAGTGCTCTCGAAGTTAACTCCTTCGCTCACGGCCAGGCCGAGATGATTTCCGTAAAAATTCCTGAGGGCAACGTCCTCGACAATATGACGGTTGCCGAGTTGGGCAGCAAAATCACCAACGACATTCTCATCTGCGCAGTAGACAGAAACGGTGAGATTACCATTCCTTCCGGTAGCTTTGTCTTAAAGTCCGGCGACAAGATTTCCATCGTAGCTACCCGCAAGAGCGCAGGCGAATTCTTCAAGAAAATCAACTTCAAGACCAAGCAGGTACGAAGCACCCTCATTATCGGCGGCGGCCGTCCTGCATATTACCTCGCTTCGCTTCTCATTCGCGGTGGCATCGAGGTTAAGATTATCGAGCAAAACCAGGAACGCTGCGACGAACTCGCAGAGCTTCTCCCTCGCTCAACCATTATCTGCGGCGACGGAACCGACGAAGCAATCCTCAAGGAGGAAGGCATCGATAACATTGAGTCCATCGTTCCTCTTACGGGTATCGACGAAGAGAACGTAATGATTTCCCTCTACGCTCAGCAGGTTTCAAAAGCAAAGGTTGTTACCAAGATTAACCGCTTCGCTTTCAAGGACGTAATCTCCAATTTGGATTTGGGCAGTGTCGTTTACCCTAAGAACATCACTTCCGAGGCAATCCTCGCTTACGTTCGTGCACGCCAGGCTTCAATCGGAAGCAACGTTGAGACGCTTTCTCATCCGTTCAACTACAAGGTTGAGGCTATCGAATTCAAGGTTTCATCCAAATCGAAAGTTCTCAACATTCCTCTTTCACAGCTTTCGCTTAAGAAAGATTTGCTCATCGCTTTCATCTCCCGCGGAGACAAGAGAATATTCCCTTCAGGCAGCGATATGATTATGGAAGACGACACCGTAATGATCGTCACCACACATACCGGTTTCACCGATATCGAAGATATTCTTGCATAAAGTCCCGTGACTTAAAGGAGTATAAAGTCAAATGAACACATCAATGATACGAAATATAATCGGCTATGTCCTGATTTTTGAGGGCGCATTTCTCGCGTTGCCGTGCATAGTTTCCATTATTTACCAGGAGCCCGTCGGCGTATGGTATATGCTTTTCGCGACGCTTTCTATGATTCTCGGAATGCTCCTTCTCTTACGAAAACCGAAAGACAACACAATGTATTTGAAGGAAGGTCTCGTAACAACAGGACTTACCTGGATCGTAATGAGTTTTATGGGTTGCCTTCCGCTTTGGCTTTCGGGCGAGATTCCTTCTTTTATCGATGCGTTTTTCGAGACCGTATCCGGATTCACCACCACCGGTTCAAGTATTCTCTCTGCTGTAGAGCCTCTTTCGCACACGGCTCTTTTCTGGAGAAGCTTGACACACTGGATCGGCGGTATGGGCGTTCTCGTTTTCCTTCTCGCCATCGTTCCGATGAGCGGCGGTTCGCACTTCAACCTTATGCGTGCCGAAAGCCCGGGTCCTGATGTAGGCAAGGTCGTTCCTAAGATTAAGACTTCCGCGGCAATTCTTTACCTCATCTACCTCGGACTTACCGTTCTCGAGTTCATGTTCCTGGTATTCGGCAAGATGCCTGTTTTCGAGGCCCTTAACTCGGCTCTCGCAACTGCAGGTACCGGCGGATTCGGTTTCAAGAATGACAGTTTCATGAGCATGACCGCTTACCAGCAGTGGGTTGTTGCAATCTTCATGTTCGTTTTCGCTACGAACTTCAACTTCTACTGCTACCTTATTTTCAGACAGTTCAAGAAGATTCCTGGAATGGAAGAAATCAAGGTTTACCTGGGCCTCATCATTACCGCGATTTTGGTCTTCTTCTTCAGCACGAAGGATTTGTACGCTACCAAGTTCGAGGCTTTGACACACGCAGTCTTCCAGACCGGTACGTTTATGTCCTCGACGGGTTTTGCGTCCACCGACTTTGACAAATGGCCGAGCATAGCCAAGGTTGTAATCGTAATCCTCATGTTCTGCGGTGCCTGCGCAGGTTCCACGGGCGGCGGACTTAAGGTTTCACGTATCGTAATCATGATCAAGAACATCGGCAAAGAAATAGCTTCCTGCATCCATCCTCGTATCGTTCGTAAAGTAACCTTCGAGGGCAAGGTTGTCGATAACGATCTCTCCCGCTCGATTTTCGTTTATTTCATGATTTTCCTTCTTATTCTCACAGGTTCCACCATCCTCGTTTCCATCGAGGGCCGCGACATCGTAACCTCGTTTACGTCCTGCCTCACCTGCCTCAACAACATGGGCCCGGGCTTGGGCGAAATCGTCGGACCTACAGGAAACTTCGGAAGCCTTACGACCTTCTCCAAGTGCGTTCTCATCTTCAACATGCTTGCCGGCCGTCTCGAGCTCTTCCCGATCCTCATGCTTTTCCATCCGGGTCTCTACAAGAGCGGCTTCAAGTCCCGCTTCCGCAGCATGAAGCGCGATGCTTGATTTTCGGGCACTTGTAACATTGTTAAATTTATTAAGAGACAAACGAAAACGCTCCGACCTCAAAAATCGGGGCGCTTTTTTCATCTCGAAAACCCTCTCTCACCCATACGTGAAAAGCTCTATGAAAATTCCCCTGAAAATTAAGGACTGTGAAAATTTGGTTGAATGAAAAACTAAAATATCATTCAAGTAAGATTGAAACATAATGCACCTTATGCCAAATTCTATAAAGACAGAACGGACTTATTTAACGAATAAGGTGCCGACACGACAAAGGAACTTTCTCAAAAGTATAATAGGCCAAAATCTCGTAAAATCAGATTTTTGGCCTATTTTTTGTAGTGCAATTGTCTTGCCTGAAGCTCAGCTGGGAAAGGAATAGGCCAAATCCGCAGAAAAATCGATTTTTGGCCTATTTTTTATAAGTATTCCTTTATATATCTTAATTTTGCTTGATTTACACGAGTGAAAAATAGGCCAAATTCGTTTAAGAATTAAAAGTTGGCCTATTTCGACTTCACAGCAGATGTTTCGAAGGCATTTAGAAAGAAGATAATAGGCCAAATCCGCAGAAAAATCAATTTTGGGCCTATTGTGGTTTTTAACAGACTAAGGAATGGATTTACGCAAAGTTATAGCCCGATGTCGCAGAAGAGAAGGTGGCGAGATCTACAACAGTAGAAATTTTAAAGGTACGTTAGCCATCAGCAGGCGGAATGTCTAACACTTTAATCTACAACAGTAGAAATTTTAAAGGTACGTTAGCCATACTCTATATATAAGCGTTATATACTAATCTACAACAGTAGAAATTTTAAAGGTACGTTAGCCAACCTTACTTTGATATAGAGTACGAAATCTACAACAGTAGAAATTTTAAAGGTACGTTAGCCAAGGTGTTCATCCCTATCACCTGATTCATATCTACAACAGTAGAAATTTTAAAGGTACGTTAGCCACACGGTTATCGAGTGTGATGCACATAATCTACAACAGTAGAAATTTTAAAGGTACGTTAGCCCTCGGCCCATTCAACATCGAAGCCGTAATCTACAACAGTAGAAATTTTAAAGGTACGTTAGCCATGATTTCGCTCGAATCCTCCGCAATAATCTACAACAGTAGAAATTTTAAAGGTACGTTAGCCTAAAGATGTTAGAGCATGCTATTCAGATCTACAACAGTAGAAATTTTAAAGGTACGTTAGCCGTTTTGTCATTGGCGGAACGTCGTTGATCTACAACAGTAGAAATTTTAAAGGTACGTTAGCCTAGATACCTTATAAGACTTGCGGTAAATCTACAACAGTAGAAATTTTAAAGGTACGTTAGCCGCAATCGTGGGCGATGCCGTCCGTGTAATCTACAACAGTAGAAATTTTAAAGGTACGTTAGCCATTCAGCGAGTAGGTTCAAGACCATACATCTACAACAGTAGAAATTTTAAAGGTACGTTAGCCAAACTGGGCGAAGTCTTCGTGGTCGTATCTACAACAGTAGAAATTTTAAAGGTACGTTAGCCATAAAACGTACACGGTGCAAGGTTTCGATCTACAACAGTAGAAATTTTAAAGGTACGTTAGCCCCTTGTGTTGTTATTCTCCACAACAAATGACACTTGTTGTTGTCACGCTTGCACAAGAATTTGTCAATCTCACGGGCCAAATCCCCCTTATATGATTAATAGTATCTCATTCAGACTGGAGTTTGCAAATTCTATTCAACAATAATCAAATCAGAGTCTTCGTTTCTAGCATAACCGTACTTTTGAATATCACAAGAAGAACTCATATGAAAAATATATACACTATCTGTTTGATTAAATTGCTTAAGCCATTTGTTATTTATATCAGCAATTATATTGTTTAGAATCCGTTCGCTGTTTTCTATTTCATACACCGAATACTGCAGCATGTGACCAAATTTCCTTATATAACGATTAAATTTAGCTCGTTTTTTATCATCAGATATATCGTAACTAATTATCACCATTCTATTTACCTCCATGCTCATAAAGAGGAAAGTCTTCACCGGGTAAACCTTTCATAAAGGCTCGATAGTATAACTGAATATACAGAAAAATCACTTCTTTTTCTTCTATTAGGGGCGTCATAAATAATTTGGCATATTTTGATGATTTTTCAAACTTAAGACGATACTGGCAGTTAATCTCAACGAAATCGTCTTCAGAGATTTGTTTCAAATTAATACCAGTTTTAACAACATGATCAATCAGTGGCCTAAAGGGCTCGACCAAATCACAGATTAATGACTTACGCATGTAGAACTGTCTATGCATCACACCACAATAGGTATCAAATCCATAACTGCTCACTATAGCATCTATGTATGTAAACAAGATTGAATATCCAATATCCAATGCTGAATTCACATAATCTCTTTTAATTCTTGGTTGTCGTCCCTGCCACAAGACATTATCAAAATGATTGCGAAAATATATTTTAGATGCCAACCCTTCGTAGGCCATTATCTCATTTAAGGTAGACGATCTATCCATGCTCTCTATGTATGATTTCATCGTGCAAATGGCTTCCTGGGTATAGTCTTTCTTATTTCTGTTTATTTTCAATTCAGCTATCTGATTCAGTATTTTGTTTGTTGTAATATGCTTTGCTAAATCTAATCCCTCATAAGAGTACTGTTTGCGATGCAATAATGTGTTTCCTTCTTTTTCAGCACCAACCATTGAATATAGTCTGAAGCCAGGCGTCATTAAAGCAATAAAAAAACCAAACTTAATCGCCTCTTTGATTAGCACCGTAGTAATGCTGCAATGTCCAACTACAAAAACAAGAAACAGCCTGTAACAGGTGATTTGAAATTTAACAGTGCCGTCTGCTTTTTTTACGACAAGGTTACTATTACTTATTGCCAGTTTCTCGCCATCACTGGTCATTACAAATACAATCTGTTTCTTACTGAAATCAGGAGCCGTCAACATTACCCACCTCTTTTAAAGCAGAATACGAACACAATGATTCATATATACACTTTTCACATTTTGAGATGTTGTTCTGGTGAAAATCATTAATATTAAAATCGCTCATCTCAGAAATTATGTTCTCGAATTTCTTGGACATTAATTCATCTTCTTCCGGTAGAACAATCTTATATATTTTATTGTCATCCATACTATACAGTCTAATTTCCTCGACTGCATATCCCATCTCTTTTAAAGAATAGTATTGTGCATATAATTGATAGACATAACCGTCATAAATTGTCTTTATTCGCTTCTTCCGTTCCGTAAGGATACCGTTATCCGCATCAAAAGTGTCGATTTTTCCAACAACATTGTATCTTGTTGAATATACTTCTATTGCTTGCAACATACTCTTCCTGGTTGAATAGTGACGAGTGTCAGATTTCTCGTGTGCAGAAGTACCATTTATTTGATACGTATCCTTGTACAACAAATCCTCACTCTCACTATCCATACTATGGAAGTAAATAGAGGCAGGGCAAAAAACAAAATCGTTAAGGTTGGCTATCGCTATAGGATATTCACTCATTTCTGAACATACTCTAACCAAATAGCATTTGTAATGGACAGATTTATCATATCTATTTCATTTGCAGAGACTGATTTAATCTGTTCTACCGCCCACAATCCTTTTCTGGCAATGTTGTATGCACCGTTTGCATCTGCATCAGTCGGCAATTTAGCATCACCTGATAAATAGTCTCGACTGTCATAAAAACTACCATCGTTACCTCTTACAGGTGATATCAAATAATCATCTTCCGGTTTAATGCTACCGGTTATACTATTTCTCATCTGAAGAGTTAGAGACAGAAGCTTGATGAACTTCGTCCAAAAGTCCTTATCAGATATCGTTAGTACCGTGTCTTTTAGTCTCGATGTATAATCAACGTCATATTCATTAAACAACTCAAGAAAACTATTGGTTAACTCAATCTTCTTGTTATCCCACTCATTATTCTTTTCCTTGTTTCGGTACGTTAGAATTCTTTCACCGTTAGTACAGATGGTCCAGTTCTTCTTAAAATCAGTTACACCTCTGGAAATTTTTCTATAATCTATGTCTATTTCAAAAACATTATCCTTGGCGTTAAATCTGAAATCGTCAAAACACTCAACCAAGGCCTTAGCTTCTGTTACGCTCGAATACTTAGGTTTAAGCAAATCAACAAATCCCGTTACCGGATCAATTTTACTAGTGTTCCAAGCCGGCACATAGAATATTATTCCATTTTGGTGGCCCTTATAGTTAGCATCAGTTCGATTTGTTAATTGATAAGCATGTAAAAGACCACCTTCGTCTTCAGGCAATAATTTTTTATCCACAAGAAAATTGAGTTTGGAAATGAGCATATTCTCAAACTTCTGATATACTTGTTTTTCAACTTTTTTTCTACCGTTCTTAAATCCGCTATTTAAATCCTCAAGAGCAATTATGGCGTCATACTTAACTACAAGTTCACAAATCTTATGTACTACTTGGCTAATATACCCTTCCTTCAACTCTTTTATATTTTCTACTGTGCCCCAGCTCTTTCTGGCAGCATCACGCTCAATTTCTCGACGATTAAGCAAGTCGTGATAATCAACCTTATAACCGTTGTCACCTATAATCTCGTTTAATGACAATTGTTCAACAATCTCGCCACATCCGTTAATAACGCTAATGTAGATGAGATTTCTTTCACCTCTATCTATTCCGATAACATGCTGATTAGGGTTTTCTCTAATAGCTTTACGAACTGCCTCATTTATTTTTATAGTACCTTTGGCTTTAAAATTAATAGTAATCGGAATATGGAGCGAAAATTGACGTTTAGTATATCTTTTATCTTTAATAAGGTCATACTCAAACGTGCTGTTTTTCTTTGGATTTTCCGGATTCTTGTTTTTGATAGGATTATTAGCTGGATGAATAACTCTCTCCTTATCCTTTATACTTGCTTCGCGGTAGAACATCTCAGCTTCACCGTTAAGCTTATACACAACATTCTCAAGATTGCCATTGTCAAATAACATTCTGAAATACATCGTATGCATATTAGGCTGTCCATGGCTATATTCTGAAAAATCCTTATTGTATATCTGAAACAAATAGATAGCACCTTGATCCACCAAATTCAGAAGTATATCGCGATTAACAGGCTTAAAACTCAACTTGTAACAGGAAGAAATGGTATCCTGGTAAAATTCATTTATATCTCTGTATTCTTCGCTTGGTTTCCATGTAAAAGTAAAATCTTGATAAGATTCGTGTTTTGAAAAACCGAGTTTAAAGTAATCTATAATATCAGTCAGAGATTTGCGGAACAATTCAGGATTCTTCTTTTTGAATTCAGTTTTATAATATCCCTTATCATATGCGTCAATGATACTCTCGATTGGCAAATCGTATTTCTTAACAGCAGGTGCAAACTCGGTACCCTTCGATCTTATAAAAAGGCGAGGTGTATTCTTATTGTCTGGCTTTTGAAAAGTATACACTACTCTTTCAATAGAAGGTCCTGAGACATTGCTCTCAAGTTTTTCAACCATATCCTTAGAGAGTTTATTCTCAACTATACCAAGATAAATCTTTTCCCCATCTCTAAAGATTAATGCTCCCTTCGTATCATAATCTTGAGCCCAACCTGACATAAAGTGACTATTTTCAAAATTAAGTTTGATTTTCTTATCTGAATATGGCTTTTTCGTCATATAATTTCTGACTTTGTCATAGAACCTGTCTATAGATGACAAGGTTTCAAACAGTGGAGAGAACTCTCCATAGAACACATTATCTTTATTCTCTTCTTTTCCGGATCCCAGAAGCGGCTTAATCACATGTTCCAAGGATTTAACTGAATCAAGATAATCTTTAATCTTACCAATCGCATCGGTGTTATTAGAAAGCTTGACATCAGCTGAATATGGAACCTTGGTCACATCTTTAATGTTTTCTCGGAAATTGCAAATTCGTGTTACTGCTTCGGATACTGAGTTTTTGTAATATTCAATTACAGAAGCTTGACTGTTGCCATCACAAAACTCGTTGCCCAGCCTCTGCAACTCTGAAATAGAAAATGAAGGGGTTCTTTTATATTCTTTTTTACGATCTTCATAGAACTTCTCTTCGTTCTTTCCAATTTTATGCGTTAATGAATATTCATTGTTCCAAGCAGACTGGATAACATCCCAAGATTTAAAAACATCATTTGAAATATCCGTTACAGCAGTATTATTGACAATATATACTTCTTCCTTATTAACCGAATCAAATGTTTCAAACAGACTCTTGATTTTATTTGTGGTCACTGCTTCAATTTCAGATACAAAAGCATTTAAAGAAATCAGTAAATCATCATCAGATTCAAATTGTTCAGGAACAAAGGACATTGATTCCCGATCACTCAATATTTGTTTATATAGTGGTTTCATCAAAGGAAGTCTTTTTGATTTGTCTTTACCGGCTACTTGCTGATTGTAGAGGTTGATAACTTCATTAATACCTTGTACTTTTTTGCCTTCAGAAGTTGAAAAACCACCCAGAATAAAATTGTATTTATCAATACCATTCTGTGACAAAACGAAACTGAAATAGTCTATGCTAAAAATATCAGTAGCATATATGTTATATATTTCCAGTGCATTAGAATTCAATTCCAAAAACGCCTCGTTCTCCAAAGCTTCTTTGACCTTTAAGAATGCCTTGCAATTATCAAGAAACTTAGGGAGATTATCACCAATACAGCGATTGGAAATTGCAGTAGTCTGTGCCTCTGTGGAATACATATTCTCTCTATTTTTATAGAAGCCTGCAAAATACGTATTAAATCTTTCAAACATCTTTACTGATTCGAGTTCAGCCTCATCCTTTAAGAAAGCCGGCAGTTTATCTTTAATCATCTCTTGTTTGAATAATTCTTTATATTCTTTATCTGAAGTTAAAGCACCTGCTATTGTTTTTCTCATAGAATCTTCCATTGAAGACATTTCTTCTACATCCTCTTTGGTTTTTCCAGTCTTATAGTAAAGCTTGGCGTAATCACGAATATCAACAATTTGAAGATTGGACAGAACTCGCTCAATATATGCCTTATGGTATCTATCAATTAATTTCTTTACGACGATATACTCTTCAGAACGTCTCTTATCTTGTTCCAAAAGATGTCTTGAGTTAAAAGTATCCTCTGTTTTTCCTACCGGAATCAATGAAAATCTAATTGTCTTCGTCAATGGGTATACATTTGTAAACTGTTCAATCATATCTGGCCTCCTAATAAAGTTTTTTTGATAATACTCTTACATTATATCACTTGTAGAATGCCATTATTGGTACAGTACTTTAGATTTTGACCCTTAATTTCTCAATTTCAAACTTTTCCTTCAAGCCCGAAAACATAAAATCAAGTATTCGGAATCTCGATATCAGGGCGGCTCTTCCAGCCGTCTGTGAAGTACCAGTGCGATTCCAACGCAACACATTCGTAGATGTCCGAAAACACATCAACGTATGCATTTTCATAATTGCTATAGTAGAAATATTTTGCGATGCGGCGATTTACAACTCTGCAACGTACCGTGCTTCCAAAACCCCAAGTAGTCGCAACTTCAACGATGTCACCGATATTGGCAACAAATTGAACCTCCTCGGCTGATGAGAAAGTGGCATGCTTGTAGAATGTACCACCGCTTACCTCGCTCAACTCAACATCACTCAACTCTTCTTTTGTTCTCATAAATTTTGTCCTCTTTTCTTTGTTTGATGATTGTTTATACGAACTAAAATCTGAAGTGGCTACTGTTTATGAAATTTTCGATATTTCAGGAAAAATATCACCTGATCTGGTAAGACGAAGCAAGCTGTTATCATTGTTTAATTTCGCCTTAAGCCCAAAAATTAACCGACGGTTTGTTAACCAAACCGCCGGCAATAAAGAAGGACAATAATTATGTTTAACTAAATTCGGTGCGGCTCTTTCGACCGTCTGTGAAGTACCGGTACAAAGAGTCCTGTTATACTTTAGCGCCATTAAGGCTTCTCAATCTCGTCACGTTGAATTCTCTTAACCGTATCTTTCGACCAATACCAGTGATCTTCAACAGGCTTAACATCATACATATCAAAATAGAAGTACTGATTATTCATATAATAATCTCTGACATATGCACAATTAACAACCTGGCAACGGCATGTAAATCTTGTACCGAGAAGACTTACCTCACAAAAATCACCTACGTGAACAACGAAAGTTACATCATTGACGTTTCCGTGTGTCTCGTTCTCATAGAAATCTGACCAAAAGCCTCCGCCGTTAACGTTCTCCAAATCTTTC